>CAZXSI010000120.1:0-3822 GCA_964643215.1 uncultured Klebsiella sp.
ACGGAATACGATCCAACCGTAGCCGGTCTCGATTCCTCCCTGGATCTTGGCGTAGTGGGCCGAGGACAGTTTGCCCGAGGCGTCATGCCGTGGGCGAAGGCGCAGGTAGAAGCCGGCGTGTTTATCCCGCTCGCTGGAAGGCGAACCATGCCGGAAGGGTATTTCAAGTTGTTCGACGTAGCCTTCCTCCGGAGCCAGCGGCGGCATCTTGAGCCCGGAATAGTCCCAGAATTGCGGCGAACGCAGGATGCCTGCGCCCGCCGGACCGAGCTTGAGCCGGGTCCGCCCGTTGAAGGCGCCGTAGAGGAAGGCGAATTCTTCGTCGGTCTGGCGGGCATGCTCGCCGCTCTTCCTCATGGCCGCGATATCTTCGGTCGGCAGGGTCCATCCGGCCTGAACGCCATCGTACCATATCAGCAGGTCGCTGATCTCTCCGTTCCCGCGGGGCGCGACGAGCTCGCCTTTGGCAAGGTCGAGGCCGACCCAGGTCTTCGGAGGAAAGGGCGTGTCGCTGGCGGACAGCCGGACTTCCTTATAGGCGAGCGGGATGCCTTCGACCTGATAAGGGAGCGTGAGCGTATGGTTCGGGGTCGACGGGTACCCGAGCCCATGCCGTCGGTCGGCGTCGGCTTCGATATGGCCGGCTTTATTCGCCCGCAGGCGGATGAGGCACATGTCTTCCTCGGCCTTGAAGCGGAAGGTCCCGGCGACGCCGGTCACGCCTTCGAAGGAGCGCATGCTGGAGCCGCGCGGGTCGTTGCTGCGGCTAAGCGTGGCTTCGACCGTCGCTCCAGCCAGAGGGCGGCCGGCTTCGTCCAGCAGCGTGATCGTGAATTCGACGGCGCCCAGGCGCAGGCTCATCAGGCCCAGGAGAAACAGTCTTCTCATCGGAGGGCGCCCTCGGTGACCATCTTGAAAAAGAGCGGGTGGACGAAGGGAAGGGCGACGTTCTTGAAATCGCTGTGCAGCCAACGCCCCGTCGTGTTCTTCGCGGCATGGCCTTCGGCAGGCCAGCGTCCGCTGCCACGTCCCTCGGTCTCCAGGTTGAAATTCCGGACCCGCAAGGTGCCGGCCCCTCGCGGTATTTCCGCGGCCCCGGCGGCGAAGCTCATGGCCGGGACGGCGGTCGCCAACAGCTCATAGCGCATCTGCGGCGAGTCGAGCAGCGGCGATGGTCGCATCGGCCTCGGCTGGTGGAGCCATCTCGCCTTAAGCGGATTGAAGAAGGGGTTCGCCCCGAGTTGTTGGTTCGTCAGCCGGGCGGCTTCAGACGGCGAGAGCCGCTCGAAATATCCGCCGGTGACTTTGGTCTGGCCGTGGGAGACGTATCGCCCCCGCCAGGCCGGATTAAAGCCCCAGCCGCCTTGGCTGTTCTGCATCGCGATGGCTCCGAGCGAGCGAGCCCAGCCGACGCCCTTGAGCAGCTCCTGCGTCTTCCAGACGCCGTAATCGACCGCCCGGCCCGCCCAAAGGGTCGCCAGCACGGACGCGCTTGTCGTCTCCGGCGGGCAATTGGTGACGTCTTCTCCCGGCGAGTAGCAGTTTAACGTGAGATCAAGGGCGCGGACCTTGGCGAAGGCGTTATTCCACGTGTATGTTCGCCGTTGGTCGCCGGCAGGGTGAAGTTTGGCCCACTCCGCCGCGAACAGCCTGCGCTGATAAGGCCGCCAAAGCAGTTCGGTCATCTCCGCGGCCTGCCCGGGCGGCAGTTGTTCGGCCGCGATGGCTTCGATGGGGAGCGCGGCGTTGAGCAGGCAATAGCCGGCGGGCGTGAATCCTGCCTGCACGGCCTGGCTGGCGACGACATTCCCGAGGCTATGCCCGATGAGCAAAGTGCGGGACGCGTCGAGGAAGCCAAGCGCGCGTGGCAGCTCATCCCCCGCCTGGAAGGCATGAAACACCGCCCGATGATAATCGAGTCCCGTATCGCCGTTCCAGGTGACGCCCACGAACCGCGCGTTGCTCCCCAGCACGTAGAGACGCTTGAAGGTCTCGGCATGCCACCCGCGGGCGCCGTCGCCGGGAACGTTGTAGCCATGGATCAGGACGACCCAGCGCTCCTTGGTCTCCGCGTCCGGCAGGCCTTCGGGGTCGTCGACTTGGCGGGGCCGTCCGAGTTTCCTGACGGTCGACCTCTCGCCGGCATAGTCCGTCGCGCAACCGGTCAGGTTCACATGTCGGTACATCGACTCGACCGGCCCGATGGCCATGGGTTGGGCGAGCGTCGCGACGATCCGGTCGTCCTGGCTTATCTCGACCTGCAGGGGCTGACGGCTCGCCTTGGTCCCTTCCGCAAGGATGACGCCATGCCCGAGTTCCGCGATGCGCTCGACGTATGCCGCGGGAAGCTCGATGCGACCCGCTTCATCGGGTTTCAGGATCTCGGCGGCGGCGACGCCTGCGTCCCCGCGCGGCCCGAACGCCATCAGGTCAGGCTCGCGATGGATCAGGCCCGCCTTCGCCGGGACGAGTCCGCTGAGCGCGATCTGCACGGCGCCTTCGGGGTGCGTCACGTAATAGCGGAAGCCATCCGCCGGCCGCAGCAGTCTTGCGACCCGCGAGAGGTTCAGGTTGAGCGGCAGGAAGTCGACCAGGTCGCGCAGGCCGTCGATGCCTGCATGGCCGTGGTCCGCCTGTCCGGCCGGCCGGCCGGGCAGGTCGGCCCGCTCCTGGCACTCGCCTTGGTCGTCATCGTCGTTCATCCAATGACGGAGAGGTTTGCCTGCGGCAGGCCTCTCGTCGGTCGCGATGACTCCGTCGCGGTCGACATCGGCCTCGATGCCGGCCGGGATGGCGGCGAAATCATCCAGCGAGTACTCGAGCCGGCCTTCTTCCGACGGTATCAGGCTCAGCGTGAGCACGCGACCTTCGTCGGCAGGCTTCAACGAGAAGGGAAGGCCGACATATCGCCACGCGGTCTCCACCGGCACGGGCGTCTGCCATTCGGCGATCGTCCGTCCGTCGTCGGTGCGGATGGCGACCGTGTAGCGCTGCTCGATCTCCAACGGATTCCATTTTGCGTGCTGGCGCCAGAGCAGCAGGAACGATCCGGCTTTGAGGTCGTTCCTCCGCGTTTCGACGGCGAGATTGGGCAGCGGGCCTCTTAGGTAATAGTAACGAATGGAGAAAACATCGCCGGGTGAGGTTGGCGTGACCGGCGCGACGGGCGTGCCGACGGACCCACGTTTGGCGGTGAGCAGCTCCAGCCTCCTCTGGTTCGCCGTCGCGTTTCCTGCCGCCGCCGGGCCCATGCTCGCGGCGAATTGCCCGGGATGATCGTTCGGGTCGCACGGGTCGGTTCTCCTGAGGATTTCCGTCAGGTCATCCCAGCCGTCGGCATCGGTGTCGGGGTCTTCCGGGCTGGTGCCGAGCAGCGCTTCCATCTCGTCGTCGAGACCGTCTTCGTCGAAATCCGCCTCTTCCGCGATGAAGACGGTGGTCGAGGATCGGAAGGCCGCGGGGGAGGCGACAAGGGAGAGGGCGAGGCAAAGGCTGAGGCGGAAAATCATGGCCCATCCCATCTTGCTCCCTGGAGACAAAAAACAACGAACGCCTCGTGGGGACTTTCTGATGAAAGAACCGCTGGGTGCGCCTGCGGGGTTAACCTTGGCTGGCTATATGTCCGCGACCTGTCGAATAAAGGCCGGGGAAAGCGACGGGGTCGGTTGACCCGGTAACCATCGGGGTTATCTGGTGTCTTATGCGCATGCCCCGTCGCACCCTGTCCTTGGCCGCCCTCTGCCTGGCCGCCCTCGCCTCCGCGCAGGTCGGCGACAAGGCCGGCGAGCCGCAGGTGCCGATCGTGCCGGCGCACCTGATCCC
>CAZXSI010000121.1:0-3788 GCA_964643215.1 uncultured Klebsiella sp.
GCTCACCGCGACCGGAAGACGTCGCTGGTCAGGCACTCGACGACCAGGGTGCGCAGGCCGAGGCCCTGCTGCTTGACCTTCTCATGGATGCGGTCGATGGCGAATTCGTCGGCCGGCTCCATGAGACGTCCGGTGCTGTAGGCGAGGAGCGAGCGGATGAGATGACGCGTGAATTGTTCCTCGCGCCGGTCGTGCAGGAGGTCGCGGAAGCCGGCGAAGTCGGGGTATTTCTCGCCGGAGGCGAACTCCCCGGCGGTGTCGATCTTCGGCGCCGGGCCTTTCTTGGGCTTCGCGTAGGTCACGCGCCAGCGGCCGACCGGATCGAAGGACTCGAGGCTGAAGCCGAGCGGGTCGATCTTACGGTGGCATTCGGCGCAGGCGCGGTCGGTGCTGTGCTTGGCGAGGCGCTCGCGGATCGTGGTCGTCCCGGTGACGTCAGGTTCGATGGCGGGCACGATGTCGGGCGGGGGCGGGGGCTTGACGCCGAGGATGTTCTCGCTGACCCAGGCGCCACGGGTGACGGGCGAAGTCTCGACGCCGTTGGCGCTGACCGTGAGCACGGCGGCCATGCCGAGCAGGCCGCCGCGGCGCGGATCGTCCTTGAGGCTGACCTTCTGGAAGCCGTCGGCGAGGCGCAGGGTCTTCTGTTCGGGCAGGTCGTAGAGCTTGGCCAGCTTCTTATCGATGAAGCTGTAGTCGGCGCGGAGGAACTGGTGTACCGGGCGGTTCTCCTTGAGCATGTCGCGGAAGAACAGGCGCGCCTCGGTCTTCATCGAGGTCGGCAGGTCCTCGGCGTAGTAGGCGCGGTTCGTCTCGCGAGGGGGAGGCATGCCGCCGAGCTCGCGCAGGTTGAGCCAGCTGTCGAGGAAGCCGTGGACGAAACCCTCGAGGCGATCGTCGGCCAGCAGGCGGTCGATCTGTTGCTTCAGTTCCGCGTCGTCGGTGAGCTTGCCCGCCGTCGCGGAGGCGGTCAGGGCCGCATCGGGCGTCGTGGCCCAGAGGGCGTAGGCGAGGCGCGTGGCGAGGTCATGGGGCTGCAGGCGCCGGTCGTTCTCCTGGGTGACCTCGCTCAGGTACAGGAAGGAAGGGGAGCAGAGGACGAGCTTGACCGCGTCGAGCGCCGCCTGGCGCGGGCTGGCCTTTTCGGCGACGCGCTTCTCATAGAGCTTACGGATCGGCGCGCGGTCGGCGTCCTGCAAGGGGCGACGGTAGGCCTTCGTCGCGAAGGCGTACAGCTGGTCCAGTGCCCGGTCCGGCTTGAATCCTTCCGGACCGAAGACGGCGACCTCCTCGGCGCCGCCCGCCGGTTCGGTCACCGGGCCTTGGACGACGATCTCGCTGATCCGGATGTGCGGGAGCTTGCCTTCCCGGAGGATGTGCGCGCGGCCGACGCCGGAGGAGCCGACCGGCGTCGAGAATTCCTTCTCATAGCGCTTGTTGATCGTCACCACCGAGGCGCGCGACTCATAGGGCCCGTTCGGGAAGATGAAGCGCGGAGTCTGGCCGGCCTCGAGCCAGACGCGGAACTTCAGCCGGGTCGGCGTGTTGTCGGGCACCACGCTGCTGGCGAGCAGCGGCTCGATGGACTGCGGGTAATGGATATGGCCCTTGGTGATGTCGCCGGGTACGACGCCGAGGATGAACGGCTCCGAGAAGTCGATGCCGAAGATGGCGGGATCGTAATGGGTGTCCCGATGCATCGCCGTCGCTTCGACCTCGAGGTCATAGAGGCCGGAGACCGGCACGCCCTGCCGGAAGTCCTCGATATGACCGTAGCCCCCTTGGCGGGTGTCCGTGTTCGGCTGCTCGTAGAGATTGAGATACCGGAAATTGAAGGCGCTTTTGTGCGAGCCCGTCAGTTCCTCGTACTGGATGAAGTTCTTGTTGAAACGCCAGGTCTGCGGCGCGGTGGCCGGCTTGCCCAGACGGGTCTCGACCAGCCGGTTGGCGGCCAGGAAGTATTGGTCGACCAGGAAGCCTGAAGTGACGAGGGACTGGCCGATCGTGTCGAGGTGCCGGGCCGTCTTCTCCTTGGGGAAGTCGGCGGTCAGGCCGAGGGTGTCGACGCGGCGCCCGAACAAGGTGGCGAGGGTGTTCTCGTATTCACGGTTGGAGAGCCGCCGCAGGACCGTGCGCGAACCCGTGCTCTGCAACGTGGCCTGGGCGGCCGCGGTGCCTTCGCGCAGGGCGCGGATCGCCGCGAGGCGCTCTTCGTCGCTCGGCTGGTCGGCCTTCTTCGGCGGCATCTCCCGCAGGGTCAGCTGGTCGATGATGTCGCGCGCCTCGATCACGTCGGGCAGGGTCTTCAACGGCAGCGAGAACTTGTGGAAGGAGCGGTCGCCCTTGTGGACGTCGGCGTCGTGGCACTCCAGGCAGTAGCGGCCGAGGAACTGCTGGACGGTCTGGTTCGTCGCTTCGGCCCCGGGCAGGGAGACGGCCGACCAGGCCGCGGACAGGACCAGCAGGGTTCGGAATGCCGGCAGCGACTTCACGGGGACGGGGCGTTGCCGAGGCTCAGGAGAAACGGCCCGTGCTGCTGCCGAAGGCGTGCGTCTCGACGCCCATCTTCTGCGCGATGTCCACGAAGAGGTTGCAGAGCGGCACCTTGTGCTTCACCTCCCGCGAGACCTCGCGGAACGTGCCGTGCTTGTAGCCGCCGCCGGCGAGGAAGATCGGGAGGTCGGTGTTGCGGTGCGAGTTGGCGTCGCCCATGCCGCTGCCGAAGAGCACCGTCGTGGAGTCGAGCAGGGTGCCGTCGCCGTCGTTCATCTGCGCGAGGCGCCCGATGAACTTGCCATACTGCGCGATCTGGTAGCGTTCGAGGCTGATGAGGTGGGCGATCGACTCGGGGTCGTTGCCGTGGTGGGAAAGGCCGTGGTAGTCCTTCTTGATGCCGAGGTGCTGGGGCATGAAGTCGCCGCCGATCTCCAGCGTGGCGATGCGGGTGCTGTCGGTCTGCAGGGCGAGGGCGATCAGCTCGTACATCAGGGGCAGGTCGTCGACGGGGTTGCGGTTGGCCGGCTTCGCGAAGGGCGCCGACGGCTTGGGGAGGTGGGTCCAGCGCTGGCGCAGCTCGAGGCGTTTCTCGACGTCGCGCACCGAGGTGAAATACTCCTCGAGCTTGTCCTTGTCCTCCTGGTTGACCTGGCCGGAGAGGCGTTTCGCCTCCTCGCGCACGGAATCCAGGATCGAGGCCTGCACGCGGTTGTCCTGCTCGCGACGCTTGCGGCGTTCCGCGGAGTCGCTGACGAAGAGCTTGTCGAAGAGTTCGGCCGGGTTGGTGATCGGCGGCACGCGGACGCCGGCCTTCGTCCAGGCGATCTGGCAACCGCCGTGGATGCCGCCTTCGGAGCCGACGGTGAGCGAGGGGAAGCGGGTCTGGTGGCCGATCTCCTCGGCGAGGAACTGGTCGAGCGAGACGTTGCCGTCCGGACGGTTCTGCGCCTCGGAGTTGAGCACGCCGGAGAGGAAGGAGTGCACCGCGAAGTGGCCGCCTTTGACGCCGTGGTCGAGTCCGCGGAAGACGGTCATCCGCTCACGCTGCTCCCAGACGGGCTCGAGCAAGGTCGTCTTCTCGAAATCGCGACCGGCGGTCTTCGGGAAGAGCTGCTTCGTCTGGTAGCCGAGGAGGTTGCCGATCGCCACGAAGCGACGGGCGCCGATGCCGGCTCCCTTGGACGTCTGCACGGTGGGGTTGCCGCTGAGGGCCTTCGCGCTGAGCGAGCAGAGTCCGGGCAGGGCCAGGGTGGCGCCTAGGGAACGGAGGATGAAGCGTCGGCGATGCATGT
>CAZXSI010000122.1:0-2098 GCA_964643215.1 uncultured Klebsiella sp.
GACTGCATGATCGTCGCCGGCACCGTCACCTACAAGATGGCCGAAGTCGTCCGCCGCATCTACGACCAGATGGCCGAGCCGAAGTGGGTCGTCGCCATGGGCGCCTGCGCTTCCACCGGCGGCATGTACCGCTCCTACGCCACGCTGCAAGGCGTCGATAACATCGTCCCGGTCGACATCTACATCTCCGGCTGCCCGCCCCGCCCCGAGGCCCTCCTCGACGGCATGATGCTGCTCCAGGAAAAGATCCGCCAGGAAGGCGGCTCGCTGCGCCGCACGTTCCGCGGCCGCACGATCGAAACCAAGATCGTCAGCTGAGCACGGACATGGACGCCGCCGCGCTGACCTCCCGTTTCCCTGCGACGCAGGACCTCGCCGGCAAGGACATGCCGACCTTCCGCGTCGCCGGGGGCGACTTGCTCGCCGCCGTGGCCTACCTGCGCGACGAACAGGGCTTCGACCTCCTGGCCGACCTCTGCGGGCTCGAATGGAAGGACCGCCCGGTCCGCTTCGGCGTCGTGATCCATCTGCTCAGCACCACGCGCAAGGAATACGTGCGCCTGCACGTCGACGCCGTCAACGACCGCGTCCCGAGCGTCTCCTCGCTGCACCCCGGCGCCAACTGGCACGAGCGCGAGGCGTTCGACATGTTCGGCATCGTCTTCGAAGGCCACCCGGACCCGCGCCGCATCCTGATGTGGGAGGCGTATCCGTACCATCCCCTCCGCAAGGACTTCCCGCTCGCCGGCATCGAGGTCCCCTTCCCCGCCGCCGACGTCGCCGAAGTCACCGGCCAGAAGGTCGAGCCCGCGCCGATGATGGGCGGCCCCTTCGTCTCGCACGGCGGCAAGCTCTCCGAAGGCGAACCCTCCGCGCTCGACCAGTCCTGGACCGAGGAAAAACCCAAAGCCTGATTTAACGTGAAGATCACCAAGGAAATCTCCATCGGCGACGTCGCCGCCCGTTCGGAAGAACTGCGCGGAGAGAACATGACCCTGAACATGGGTCCGTCCCACCCGGCCACGCACGGCGTGCTCCGCCTGAGCCTCGAGCTCGACGGCGACAAGGTCGTGAAGTGCGACCCGGTCATCGGCTACCTGCACCGCGGCGACGAGAAGATCGCCGAGAACATGACGTACAACCAGTTCGTCCCGTACACGGACCGCCTGGACTACCTCGCGCCCATCGCGAACAACGTCGCCTACGCCATCGCCGTCGAGAAGCTCGCCGGCCTCAAGCTGCCCGCCCGCTGCGAGGCGATCCGCGTGCTCACCTGCGAGATGGCCCGCATCTCGTCCCACCTCCTCGGCATCGGCGTCTACGCGATGGATACCGGCGCCTGGACGGTGTTCATGTACACCTTCAACGAGCGCGAGAAGCTCTACTCGCTCTTCGAGGAGCTCACCGGCGCCCGCTTCACGACGAGCTACACCCGCATCGGCGGCGTCACGCGCGACCTCCCGGACGGCTGGCTCGCCAAGGTCGCGGCCTTCTGCGACGGCGTCGAACGCACGATCGACGAGGTCGACAAGCTCCTCACCCGCAACGGCATCTTCCTCGAGCGCACCGAAGGCATCGCCGTCATCTCGAAGGAGATGGCGCTTTCCTACGGCCTCACCGGCCCGAACCTCCGCGCTTCCGGCGTGCCGTTCGACCTCCGCAAGGACAAGCCCTACTCCGGCTACGAGCAGTATGACTTCGACGTCCCCGTCGGCGCGAAGGGCGACTGCTTCGACCGCTACCTCGTCCGCATGGAAGAGATGCGCCAGTCCGTCCGCATCCTCCGCCAGGTCGTGAAGACGATGCCGGGCGGCGCCTGGTACGCCGAGGACGCGAAGAAGATCTTCCTCCCGCCCAAGGCCAAGGTGATGACGAAGATGGAGGAGCTCATCCAGAACTTCATGCTGGTGACCGAAGGCCCGCAGATCCCCGCCGGCGAAGTCTACTTCGAGGCCGAGAACCCGAAGGGCGCCCTCGGCTTCTACGTCGTCTCCCACGGCGGAGGCGTCCCCTACCGCCTCCGCATCCGCGGACCGAGCTTCGTCTCGCTCTCCATCCTTCCCGCCATCGTCCCCGGCAACTTCCTCACCGACGTCGC
>CAZXSI010000122.1:2198-3783 GCA_964643215.1 uncultured Klebsiella sp.
CGCCGATCGGCCGCCGCCACGTGCGCGTCTGCCGCACGCTGTCCTGCGCCCTCCGCGGTTCCTACGCGCTGATGGAGAACCTCGAGAAGTCCCTGAACTGCAAGCGCGGCGAGACCTCGCCCGACGGCGACTTCACCCTGGAGTTCGTCGAATGCATCGCCGACTGCGGCTGCGGCCCGGTCGTCCACGTCGACGCCTCGATGCACGAGAACGTGAAGCCCGAGGACGCCGCCCAGTTCGCCGCCCAGCTCAAGGCCACGCTCAAGGATCCGTCCTACGGCCAGAACCCTCCCGTCCCCGGCACGCCCGAGTGGAACGGCTAACCTAAAACTCTCCGCGACATGCCCGCCGTCGAACGCCCTCTCATCTACGCCAACCTCCGCCAGCCGGGGTACACGGTCGACATCGACTGCTACCTGCGCCACGGCGGTTACGAAGCCCTCAAGAAAGCCGTCGCCCTCAAGCCCGAGGACGTGTGCAAGGAAGTCGAAGTCTCCGGCCTGCGCGGCCGCGGCGGCGCCGGCTTCCCGACCGGCATGAAGTGGAAGTTCCTCGACCGCAAGTCGGGCAAGCCCGCCTACCTCGTCGTCAACGCCGACGAATCCGAGCCCGGCACCTACAAGGACCGCCAGATCATCTACCAGGACCCGCACCAGATGCTGGAAGGCATCGCGATCACCGCGTGGGCCATCCAGGCCAAGCAGGCCTTCATCTACATCCGCGGCGAGTTCATCCACGGCGCCAAGATCCTCGAGCGCGCGATCGCCGAAGCGAAGGCCAAGGGCTTCCTCGGCCAGAACATCCTCGGCTCGGGCTACTCCTGCGAGGTCGTCGTCCACCGCGGCGGAGGCTGCTACGTCTGCGGCGAGGAGACCGGCCTGATCGAGTCCCTCGAAGGCAAGCGCGGCTACCCGCGCATCAAGCCCCCGTATTTCCCCGCCGTCCTCGGCCTCTACAACTGCCCGACCATCGTCAACAACGCGGAGACGATGGCGCAGGTGAAGCACGTGCTCGCCTTCGGCGGCGCGGAGTTCGCCAAGATCGGCATCCCCGGCGACAGCGGCACGCACATCTGGGGCGTCAGCGGCCTGGTGAAGCGCCCGGGTCTCTACGAGATCGAAGCCGGCAAGGCCACCTTCGGCGAACTGCTCTACGACCTCTGCGGCGGCCCGCTCGACGGCCGCAAGTTCAAGGCGATCATCCCCGGCGGCTCCTCCACCAAGATCCTCAAGTTCGGCGAACGCTTCAAGGGCAAGCTCGCCAACGGCACCGAGTTCGACTGGGCGCTCGAAGACATCCCCCTCGACTCCAACAGCATCGCGGCCTGCGGCACGGGCCTCGGCACCGGCGGCACCATCGTCATCGACGACTCCGTCGAGATGATCCAGGCGCTCTCCAACCTCAACGCCTTCTACGCCCACGAGACCTGCGGCCAGTGCACGCCCTGCCGCGAAGGCTCCCTCTGGCTCTCCCGCGTCTCGAAGCGCATCACGACCGGCGGCGGCCTCGAGACCGACGTCCCCCTGCTGCTCGACATCGCCAACCAGGTGGCCGGCCGCACGATCTGCGCCCACGGCGAAGCCGT
>CAZXSI010000123.1:0-3757 GCA_964643215.1 uncultured Klebsiella sp.
ACCATCACGTCGATGAGCGGCACCACGTTGATGTCGGCGCGACGGCGGCGGGCGAGGACGAGGCTCATCGGCGGCGGGCTTCCAGCGCCTCGACGAGCACGTCGAGGCGGGAAGAAAGGATCTCGAGGCGGCGGCCCAGCCAGTTGGCGCCGATCAGCGCCGGGATGGCGATGCAGAGGCCGATCATCGTCGTGCTCAGCGCGAGGCCGACGCCGCGCGTGAGCGTCTGGGCGTCAGGCAGCCCTTGTTCCGGGAAGAGCGTGGCGAGGCCGGTGACCGTGCCGAGCAGGCCGAGGAGCGGCGCGGCGGCCACGATGCTGTCGAGCAGGTGGAGCCCGCGCTGGAGCCGGACGAGCTCGTTGCGCGTCCAGGCCTTGAGCACTTCGCCCGAGGCGCCGTCCTTCCAGCGCTGGACCAACCGGCCCGCGACGGACTCGCCGTCGGCGGCCCCGACCTGGTCGAGATTCCCGTTCAAGACAGATTTAAGAATCGCGTCGGGGGCGACCCGGGAGACGCGGAGCGCCAAGGCCCGTTCGACGACCAGGAAGACGGCGAGCAAGGAGCAGAGCGCGAGCGGCCAGAGGAAAATGCCGGCACCTTGGAGTAGGGTTTGCACCCCATTAGACTCTCCAGGGCCAAAAGAGTCGCAAGCCCGCTCTTTAAATGGTGTTTTTATGAAGTATTATCGATTTTAAATGATTTTTAATGATTTTATTCCTTCTTTTGGAACAAATGCGAATAACCAATCCTTTGACATTACCATAGGGGGGTTTACCGTGATTTTACCCCCATTTTACTATGAGACTTAAACGCTCAGGTTTCTCCCTTGTTCTGTCGCTTACCATCATGGCAGCGATGGTGCTGATGGTGATCGTGCTCGCCTCGTTCCTGCAGGTCGAGAGCCGCCTGGCCCAGAGCCACGCCGGCTACCTGCGCGCCCGGTTCAACGCCCTCGCCTCGGCCCGCATCGCCATCGCCCAGCTGCAGCAGCTGGCCGGCCCGGACCAGCGCGTGACCATGCGCGCGGACATGTACGTCGACAACGACGTCGGCGTCGGCAACGACTCCTCCACCACCATCGGGCCGATCCGCGGCCGCTCGGACCGCGCCAACAACAACGCGCCGACGAACAAGAAGCTGCACCACCAGAAGCGCTTCCTCACCGGCGTCTGGGCGACCGGCGGCGTCGACCCCTCGCTCACGCGCGACTGGGACGTCTCCAATCCGGCCGACTCCCGCCTCTTCCTCGGCTGGCTGGCTTCGCCCTTCGCCGCCAACGCCACGGCCGAGCTTTCCGGCGACGCGCCCAACTACGTCCCGAACACGAGCTACTTCGCCACCGTCAGCGGACGCCGCGTGGCCAACATGACCAGCGGTTCGGACGGCCAGAAACTGATCGACGACCTCGGCACCGCGATCGACGCGGACCCCGCCAACGTCATCCCGCTCGTCTCGTTCGGCTCCGTGAACATCCCCGCCACCGCGACGGGCTTCCAGCGCAACTACTTCGGCGCGGTGGACGCCCGCCCGCAACCGATGCCCGGGCCCACGTTCAGCGACGCCAAGTCCCTCGGCGCCAACGGACGCTACGCCTTCTGGATCGGCGACGAAGGCGTGAAGGCCAAGGTCAACCTGCCCGACTTCTACGCCTCCACGGGGGGAGGCGTCTGGCTCTCCACCGAAGACTGGGACAAAGGCTTCGCCGGCTCGGCCAACCAGCGCAATTCGCTCGGCGTGCTCGGCGCGGCCGGCGACGTGCTGAAGGAAGGCGTCAACGCCAAGGGCGCGCTCCCCGCGGGCTTCAACTTCGACGTCTGGCGCGCCAAGGACCTGACCACCGCGGCCGGCAACCCGCAGGCCTACCAGCTGGCGAAGGCCGTCGGCGTCTCCGGCCTTGCCGCCTGGGCGGCCAGCCAGGGGGGCGTCCCCGCCGGCGACGCGATGCACACCGCCGCGAAGACGCTCTGGCACGACATCACCACCGTCTCCTACTCCACGCTCACCGACACCTACAACGGCGGCGTGAAGGTCGACCTCTCGACCGCGTTCGAGCTGCCTTACGCGATGTACCGCGGCATCGAGCTCTACCCCGGACAGAAGGACACGACGATCACGACCGACTACCGCCTGCGCAAGCAGTCCATGTTCCACGGGGCCCCCAACGCCGCGCTGACGACCGCCAGCATCGGCGCCAACGGCATGGGCGTGGACCTCGACTACAACCGCCCGAACCTCGTCGACAAGCTCGGTTCCGACAACCAGCTGCTCCTCGCCTCGCCGCGCGCCTCCGAATGGGCGCCGCGCTACGTGAAGAACCTGCTCGGCACCTCCTATGACAAGCTGCTCGGCCGCAACGGCGGCACCGGCACGGCGGCGAACGCGTTCAGCGAGACGCCCGAGCGCCTCGGCTTCGTCTACGAAGCCCCGCTGCGCTCGGCCTTCTTCGAATCCTACACGCTCAACACCAAGACGGTCTCCCGCATCCTCGCCAACACCGAGAAGAGCCCCAACGCGACCGAGAACCGCGTGGGCACCGCTTCCTTCCCCGTCAACAGCACGACGAACGGCCTGACGCAGCGCGTCAACGTCCTGCCTTGGTCCGAACTGGCCGAGACCCATGCCGAGAACCTGACCGGACGCATCATCCGCGGACCGACCTGGGACCTCTACCGCAACTATTACCGCATGTACAAGCGGGAGATCGAGCAGGCCGGCAACTCCTCGGGCGCCCTGCGCGGCCAGCCCGCGGTCGCGGCCTACAGCAAGACGAACCCCGACGCCCTGGCCGTCGTCGCCCGCGGCGTCGAACCGCTCACCTACGCCAGCGGCAACCGCAACGAGCCCTACCAGCGCGGCCGCGTGGCGAGCGGCGCCGGCTGGTCGCAGTGGAACAAGGCCGACCGCCCCGACAACTTCTACGCCGGCAGCACCACGCCCGGCACCGGCGTGCTGAACTTCGACCGCTACTTCTACCGCAACAACCTGTCCGCGCCGAGCGACACCCCGAGCTTCCAGGCCGAGCAGCGCCTGCGCTACCCGAACATCCTCGCGCATAACTACGTCAACGCCGTCGAAGGCGCCAACGTCGTGAAGAACTTCGACCGGATGGGCATCGCCTCGCCGCGCCCCGCCACCGGTGACGCGTATTTCAACAACTTCCCCGAGACCACCACGCGCACCTGGCCGACCTCGATGGGCCTCACGCCCTCGATCGTCCGCTTCTCGATGGTCTTCTCCGGCGTGTTCACCGACGCGACCAGCGGCGACCCCAACGGCACGCTCGGCGTGACCGTCGACCCGGTGGTGATGGTGCACAATCCTTACGACGTCGCGATCGAGTTCGAAGGCCTCGCGATGGTGACCAACGGCGACTCCCTGCCCTACATCTTCGACGTGCAGCTGGAGAACTGGACGTTCACCTCCACCCACTGGCAATACTACGACCCGACCCGGTCGGCGTCCTCGCGCGAACCCCTGCCCGTCGACCTCAGCGCCACCTCGCTCTGGAGGGGCCAGACCGTCCAGAGCACCTTGACGCTCGGCGAAGTCGCCCTCGGCGACGGCGCCTACGAGAACCGCTCCTTCTCGTTCCGCCTCGTCAACCCGGGCAACAAGTTCCGGCTCGAGCCCGGCGAGGTCAAGACCATCAGCACCAAGTATCTCGGCGGCGACTACAAGTCCAACCGGGCCAACAACACCGTCATCGCGACCAACGACTTCGGCTACGACCTCGGCAGCAACGCGGTCTACAAGATGA
>CAZXSI010000124.1:0-273 GCA_964643215.1 uncultured Klebsiella sp.
TGCCGTAATTGGTGCTGGTCGTGTTGGTGAAGGTCAACGTGCCGAGGCCCGTCTTGGTGACGCCAAGCTTGGTGGTGTTCGTGTCGGCGAGGGTCTGACCCATCGACAAGTCCGTCGTCGAGGTGACGTCCGTGACGGAAGTTCCGCCGACGATGATCGCCGAAGTCGTGGCGGAAGAGTTCGTGAAGAAGCCAGCGCCGGAAAGCTGCGGGTTGGTCAGGCTGTAACCGCCGAGGTCGAGAGCCGCGCCCGTGTTGACGACGATCGGGCTGG
>CAZXSI010000124.1:283-587 GCA_964643215.1 uncultured Klebsiella sp.
TTCGGAATGGCGTCGTTGGCGCCCAACTTCAGGATGCCACCCGCGACGGTGACACCCCCGCCCCCTAGGCCGGAGGCCGCGGAGACGACGAGCACGCCCGGACCGTCCTTGACCAACGCCGTGCCGACAGCCGTGCTGGTCAACGCTCCAGACAAGGTGGCCGTCACCAGCGGCGAAGAGACGGTGATCGTCCGGGCGGCCGCGCCGAGATTGATAGCGCCGGCGAGATTGAGGTTATTGGTGCTCGCCGTTCCGCCGAAGGTGAAGTCACGGTTGACGGACACCGGGATGGTGTTGGTCGTGA
>CAZXSI010000124.1:677-3722 GCA_964643215.1 uncultured Klebsiella sp.
GCTGGCGCTGCCGGCCAAGATCGTCAGCGGCACGGCATTGGCGGTCACGCTATCACCGATGGCAAAGGTGCCGGCCGTCGTGCCGAGCGCAGCGGCGTTGTTCAGGATCAACGCACCGTCCTGCAGCATCAGGCCGGTGGTGAAAGTGTTCGCGGCGCCCAGGACGAGCGTGCCGTTCCCGGCCTTCACGATCTGTCCGCCCGCGGCCGAGATGATGCCCGTGATCGCCAGATCCGGGGTCACCTTGGAGACGATATTAGTGGTCGTGCTGATGACCGGGGCGGCGTTGGTCAGGCTGAGCAGGCCGGTGCCGCTGATGGTGGCGACAGTGCCTGCGTTGTCGCTCACCGCCGTAATGGCGTTGGCTGCGCTCAGGCGGAGCACGCCGGTGGCGACGCCGGGCAGGACGATGCTGGGCGTCGCACTACCGCCGTTGTTATTGAAGGTCAGGCTCGCCAGGTCGTAGTTCGTGCTCGCGGTGGTCAGTCCGGCCAAGGTGAAGGTGCCGGCGCCGTTAACGGTCACCGAGGCAGACGCCGCCATGCCGAGGTTAGCGGTCAGCGTGGTATTGACGGTGGCGCCACTGTTCACCGTCAGGTTCCCCGGGGCCACGACGCTGGAGGCTGTGGCTCCAGCCAAGGTGAGCGAGCCGGCGTCGACGAAGGTATTTCCCGAGTAAGTGTTGGCGGCGGTCAGCGTCAGCGGTCCGGTGCCCGACTTCACCAAGGTCACCGGGCCGGTAACGGTGTTGTCGCCGATCGCGGCGCCGATGGTCAGGACACCCGCCGCGTTGTTGACGACGAAGAGTTCCGCCGCGGTTGCTCCGGAGCCGGCCGTGATAGTTCCGTTGGTGATGCTCTGGGTCGCCGAGTTGGTGCTCGTGCGCATCAGGCCGCCAGAGGTGATCGTCAGCGTGCCCGCATTAAGGTCGAGAACCTGTGCGGCGGTCGTTCCGGTCGGCGCGATCTGCAGCGAGTTGACGGTATTGCCTCCGGCCGCGAGCTGCACGGAGGTCGCGGAATTGACCTGGATGCTGTAGTTTCCGGTCGCCGCGGTCGGCGCGCCGACCAAGCCGGTGGCGTTCACCACCGTGTAGGCATATGCGTTGAGCGGAGCGACGCCGGCGGCGGCGAAATCGGAGTTCGCGGCGCCCGACACGGTGGCGTTCGTCGAGATCGTGAAAGCCGTCGCGCTGCTGATGGCGGTGATGAACGAGCCGGCAGGGATGTTGCCGCCGCTCACCGGCTGGCCGACCGTCAGCCCGGCGGTCGTAGCAACAGTGACGGCGTTGCTGAAGGCGGTCGTCGTCGCGGTGACCCCGGCTTGGGCCGGAACCAGTGTCGCCCAACCGTCGGCTGCCGCAGCGGTCGCGCCGGCGGTAGCCCAGCCGCCAAGAATCCCGTTGGCGTTGGCAGCGACGCCGCCGTTGATGTTGGTGACGTAGATCTGGCTGGCGCCGGTGACCGAGGAACCCAGCGCCGTACCGGCAAAGGAAAGGGTCGCGCCGGCGGAACGGGTCAAGTTTCCGACATTCAAGGTGAGATTCTTGCCGCTGGTCGCCGCCGGAGCGGTGAGCGCGAAAGAATTGGCGCCTTGGGCCAGCGTGACGCCAGTTCCGGCGGAGCCAAGCGAGACGGTGGTCGCGGCCTGATTCGCTCCCGTGATCGCGATCGTGCCGGAACTGAGGTTGACGAGCGCGCTGGCGGCGACGCGCGCGTTGACGTTGGAGAGGCCGCTGTTGACGAGGCTGAGCGAGGCGCCGCTGACGTTGACCGACGTGCTGGCGAGCGTGGCAGAATCCTGGAGGGTGAGGCCGCCGCCCAAGACGCTAGTCGCACCGGTGAAGGTGTTCGGTGCGGTCAAGGTCAAGGTGCCGGCGCCGGCCTTGGCGAAAGCCAGGGCGCCGCTGATGCCGCCGCCGAAAGTCGAGCTGGCCGAAGCGTTGCTTACAAGGTTGGCGGCCGCGGCGCTGGTGATGATTCCCGCCTGACCAGGAACAAGGTTATTGCTGCTGATCGCGCCGACCGACTGGTCATATCCGTTAAGGTCTAGCGAGCCGCCTTCGAGCGCGAGAGGCTGGGCGGTCGAACCCGTGTGCGAGATTCCCAACGCCAGGGTGTTCGCGGCGCCGGAAGCGAGCTTGAGCGTGCCGCCGTTGACGTAGGCCGCCGCGGTGTTGGCGACGAGATTGAGATTAAGCTGGCCGGCCCCGGCCTTCACCAAGGATTTCGCTCCGGTAAGATACGCGGTCAGGTCGAGCGTCGTGGACGCGCCGACGGTATGGACGTTGTAGAAACCGTTGACCAGCGTCAGGGCTCCGAGATTGAGCGTCGCGCTCGAAGTGGCCATGATGCCGCCGGTCGTGAGGGTCAGCGTGGCCAACGTGCCGCCGCCAGTGAAGCGCTGCACGACGCCTCCATTGACCGCTTGGCCGGCCCCGGTGACGGTGATGCCGCTGGTCGTGACCAACGAAAGGCTGTTCGCGGCGAGAGCGCCGGCGTAGTTCTGGGTCGCGGCGAAATTGCCGAAGTTGACCGTGGCGCCGTTGGCCAGCGAAGTCGCCAGTTCAGCCGTGGCCAGCGGGCGCAGGAAACCGCTCGTGGTGTCCTTGGTCAGGAAGCCGGTGCCGAAGCCGGTGGCCGACTCGGCGGCGAGGATATCCGAGCGGACGGACATGGTCGTCGTCCCGTTGAGTCCGCCGCCCTGGCTGCCCAGCACGTTGAAGGTCGTCGCCGTGACATTGGCCACGTTGGCTCCGGCGGCGGAACTGAGCGAAGCCCCGCGGAAGAGCGAAGTGGCCCCGCCGCTGGGCGCCGCCAAGGTCGTGACGGCGAACGTGGTGGCCCCGCCGGCTCCTCCGTTAAAGGTCAGGACGCTGCCGCCGATGGCGATGGAAAGCGTACCGAGGCTCTCCGTGGCCGAGGACGTGGCGTTTCCACCGAAGACGAGCTTGCCGCCTTGGATAGTCAGGTTCTTGCCCTGCAGCCGGTTGGCGAGGTAAGTCGAGTTGTCTATCGTCAGCATGCCGCCACCGTTGACGACGAC
>CAZXSI010000125.1:0-3560 GCA_964643215.1 uncultured Klebsiella sp.
GGCATCAGGCGGAGCGTCGTGTCGCAGACCATCCGGTTGGGCGTATAGCCTTCGTAGGGGATGCTGGTGCGGTCCTGTTTGGCGTCCTCGAGGCCTTGGGCGGTCCACTGGGCCACGGATCTGGCGGTGTCGGGCGTGTCGGCGGCCGTAGCCAGCGAAAACATGAGCAAGAGGGTGAGGGTGTGGCGCATAAGTTCAGGCGGAAGGGCGGGCCAGGGCGGCGACGGCTTGGCGGATGACCCAGCCGTTCGCCTCCAGCGCCGAGCGGGCGGCGGCCGCGTCGACCTTCGTCAGTTCCTGCACGATGCGCGTCGCACGGTCGCGGAGCTTGGTGTTGGAGGGATTGAGGTCGATCATGAGGTTGCTCATCACCTTGCCCGAACGGGCGAGCGCGAGCGTGGTGATCAGGTTCAGGACCAGCTTCGTCGCCGTGCCGGCCTTGAGGCGGGTCGAGCCCGTGAGCACTTCCGGTCCCGTGTCGGGCAGGATCGCCCGGTCGAGCAGAGGGTGGTCGCGGTAGGCCGGATTGCAGGCGACGAGGACGGTCTTGGCGCCGCGACGACGGGCTTCGGCGAGGCAGCCCCAGATGAACGGCGCGTGGCCGCTGGCGGAGATCCCGATCACGACGTCCTGGGCGGTCACCGCGCGGGAAGCGATCGAGCGGACGCCGGCGGCCTCGTCATCTTCGGCGCCTTCGACGGCGCTCCAGAGCGCGTTGCGCCCGCCGGCGATGATGCCTTGGACGAGCGAGGCCGGCGTGCGGAAGGTCGGCGGACACTCGCTCGCGTCGAGCACGCCGAGGCGGCCGGAGGTGCCGGCGCCGCAATAGATCAGACGTCCGCCGGAGGCGAAGGCCTTGGTGACGGCTTCGACCGTCCACGCGACGTGCTCGCTCTCGGCGAGGATCTTGCCGGGCAGCGTCGCGTCTTCGGCGAGCATGAGCTGGATCGCCTGCGCGAGCGGCATCTCCGCGAAGCCGGCGGACTTCGGGTTGCGTCCTTCGGTCGGCGCGTCGGCGACGGGACGCCAGGAGCCCGTCGCGGAGGTCGGGTGCGCAGGTGAGGCGGGTACGTCCGTCGGAGCGGGGGCTTCGAGACGACGGGCCATCGCGATCGCGCCCCACGCGCCGGGTCGCTCGAGGCGGACCACCTCGCTGCCGGGTCGGGCGGCGAGGATCTTGGCCATGACCTCCTCCGCGAACGAGCGGTTCTTGAGGAGGGTCGAACCGTTGAGGAGGAACTGCACCTTCTCGCCGGGTTGGGCGACGCGGGCCGCGCAATGGACGGCGTCCTTGCTCAGGCGGTCCGAGGCCCGCTTCAGGATCGCGACGGCGATCGCGTCCTGCCGCGAGGTCGCGGCGGCGAAGACCACCTGGGCCAGCGAGGCGATCTCGGTCTTGTTCGCCGTCATCGACCATTCGATGAGCGCCTCGGGGTCGTTCATCTGGAGGAAGGCGAGCATATCGGCGCCGAGAGGCGGCCAGTCGGCCTCGATGTCGGAGATCGTGACCGTGGACTTCAGCGCATGCATGGCGATGTCGCATGCGCTGCCGCGGTCGCCGATGATGTGGCCGCGCCCGCCCACCTTGACCGACTTGCCCTCCCGGTGGCGGCCGAGGCAACACGAGCCCGTGCCGCTGAGCAGGAGCACCTGCGCGGCGCAATCGGCCGTCCAGGAGCCCGCCTCGATGGCGAGGATGAGGTCGTCGCCGACGACGGCGGGAGTGTTGGGCCAGATGGCGGCGACGGCACGGCGCAGGCGCTCGCGGTCGCCGGCGGAGCGGACTCCGGCCATCCCGATGCCGAGGCGGTCGGGCTGGGCGGGAAGTTGGTCACGGATGGAGGTCAGCAGGGCGGCGAGTTCCTCGGCGGAGAGCAGCTGCAGATTGCCCGGGCCCGCGGCGAAGGCGGCCAGCACTGCGTCGTTCCCCTCGACGAGAAGCGCCGAGGTCCGCGTGCCGCCGCCTTCGATGCCGAGGATCCGCATGCGTTCAGCGGACCTTGTAGATCTTCACGTCGTCGATCCAGACCGTCGAACCCACGAGGAAGCTGAACCAGCGCTTCGGGTCATGGGCGTAGCCCTCGGAGCGATGCTTCGCGACCAGCTTGCCGTCGAGCGAGAAGCGGAGCTCGTCGCCCTCGGTGACCAGCGTGAGCACATGCCAGGCCGTGTCCGTCTTGAACGGCACGCTCAGGCTTTTCTTCTTCAGCAGGGCGTCGATCTCCGGCGGGAGCTTCTGCTTCGCCGCGGCGGCGTCCGCCCGCTGCTTGCGCAGGGCGAGGTTCATCTCGCCGGTCATGCTGTCCTTGAGCACCAACGTGGTCGGCGACAGGATCGCGTAGCACATGTGTCCGGCGTGGACGCCTTGGAGCGATCGATCGACGTACCCCAGCTGCAGACCCTCGCCCTTGTTGAGGCCCGGGAACTTGAACCGCACGATCACGCCGCCGTCGGCGAAGCCGGCGTCGTGGTGGATGTGGGCGGCGTGGCCGGCTTCCTTGGTCGCGCTGGCGATCTTCATGATGCCTTCGTCGAGGTCGGCCTGCTTGATCTGCGGGACGCGGTCGGCGGTGGCGCTTTCCCAGCCGTTGCCGATGCCCGTCAGGCCGTTGCCGGTCTCGTCGCGCTCGAAGGCGTCGTGGAAGAGCAGCGTGCCTTTTGTCTGCAGCCAGGTCGCGTCATCGGCGGCGGCGAGAGGGAGGGCGAGGAGGCAGGCGAGGAGGGGGAGTCGCATTGGGTAGGGGTAGGGGTAGGGGTGGGGGTAGGCAAGATACGACAAAAGGTAGGAACGAAAAGGGGCAGGAGATTCCTGCCCCTACCCCTATCCCGACCCCTACCCCTGTCAGGCGACCAACGCCTTGACGACCTTGGTGGGGAGCACGCCGGTGAGCTTCTGGTCCAGCCCCTGATACTTGTAAGTGAACCGTTCGTGGTCGTAGCCGAGCAGGTGGAGGACGGTGGCGTGGAAGTCGTTGATCGGCAGCGGGTCCTTGACGATGTTGTAGCTGAACTCGTCGGTCTCGCCGTAGATCTGGCCGCCCTTGGCGCCGCCGCCGGCCATCCACATGGAGAAGCACCGCGGATGGTGGTCGCGGCCGTAGTTCTCCTTGGTGAGTCCGCCCTGGCTGTAGATCGTGCGGCCGAACTCCCCGCCCCAGACGATGAGCGTGTCGTCGAACATCCCGCGCTGCTTGAGGTCCTCGATGAGGGCATGGCAGGGCTGGTCGATGTCCTTGCACTGGCTGGGCATGCGGCCGTTGACGTTGGCATGGTGGTCCCAGTTGTTGTGGTAGATCTGGACGAAGCGGACGCCGCGTTCCACGAGGCGGCGGGCCATCAGCACGCTGTTGGCGAAGCTGCCGCGCTTGCGGGCCTCCTCGCCGTAGAGCTTGAAGATGTGCTCCGGCTCCTTGGTGAGGTCGGTCAGTTCCGGCACCGAGGCCTGCATGCGGAAGGCCATCTCATACTGCTTGATGCGGGTATGGGTCTCCGGGTCGCCCACGGTCTCGTAGTTGAGGCGGTTGAGCTGGTTGATGCCGTCGATGGTCTGCTTGCGCAGG
>CAZXSI010000126.1:0-3549 GCA_964643215.1 uncultured Klebsiella sp.
CGCGTCTGCAGCATGTACAGCTTGCCTTCCTGGATGGTGAACTCGATGTCCTGCACGTCCTTGAAGTGCTTCTCGAGGATCTGGCGGACCTTGAGGAGCTGGTCGTAGCTCTTCGGCATCACGTTCTTCAGCTTGAGCACGGGCTCCGGGGTGCGGACGCCGGCGACGACGTCCTCGCCCTGGGCGTTGACGAGGAACTCGCCGTAGAACTCATCCACGCCGTTGGCGGGATTGCGGGTGAAGGCGACGCCGGAACCGGACTTGTCGCCGGTGTTGCCGAACACCATGGCCTGGACGTTGACGGCGGTGCCCCACTCGGCGGGGATGTTGTACTTGCGGCGATAGACGATCGCGCGGTCGTTCATCCAGGAGGAGAACACGGCGCCGGCGGCGCCGCGCAGCTGATCCCACGGGTCGTTGGGGAAGACGCGGCCGGTGCGCTCCTTGACGAGCGCCTTGAAGCGCTTGACGAGTTCCTGCTGGTCGGCGGCGGTCAGCGCGGAGTCCTCGACGTCGCCGTCGTACTTCTCGTGCTTGAAGCCTTCGATCACGGTCTCGAACGGCTCATGGTCCTCGCCTTCGCGCTTCTGCACGCCGAGGACGACGTCGCCGTACATCTGGATGAAGCGGCGGTAGCAATCCCAGGCGAAGCGGGGGTTGTTGGTGGCCTTGGCGAGGGCGAGGACGGACTCGTCGTTGAGGCCGAGGTTGAGGATGGTGTCCATCATGCCCGGCATCGAGTCGCGGGCGCCGGAGCGGACGGCGACGAGGAGCGGCATGCCCTGGGTGGCGCCGAACTTGGTGCCCATGATCTTCTCCATGTTGGCGACGCCGGCTTCCATCTGGGCCTGGAGGGAGGCCGGGTAGGTGCGCTTGTTGGCGTAGTAGTAGGTGCAGACCTCGGTCGTGATCGTGAAGCCGGGGGGCACCGGGAGACCGATGCGGGTCATCTCGGCGAGGTTGGCGCCCTTGCCGCCGAGCAGGGCCTTCATCGAGCCGTTGCCGTCAGCTTTGCCGTCGCCCCAGGTGTAGACGACCTTGGTGGACTTGGTGGTTTTGGAGTGGTTTTGGGTTTTCTTGGCCATGGTAGAAGGGGTGGTTGGGCGGACGTCGCCGGGCAGCAAGCTCGTGGCTTGGACCGAGGGCGTGAAGGGCAAAAGAAGGCGAACGAGGGCTCAGGTGGCAAGGCAAGATACAAGCCCGCCCGGGGTGAGCCTCCGGCGACCGGGCAGGCCGGGGCGGGGTCAGCGCTTGAGCACGACGAGGAGCACCAGCGTCACCACGGTCAGGAACAAGCCGATCAGGAAGAGATTCCAACCGAAGTGACGCCGGTCGGGGCGGTCGCTCGCCAGACGCATTTTTCGGACGGATTTCACGCCCCGGCGGCTCACTCGCTGGATGGTGACCTCCGGGTAGGACCTGCCCGCGACCGGCTGGACCTTGCCGTAGACCAGGCCGAGGCGGATGAGCTCGGCGAAGGCCCGGGCCTTGCGTTCCGGGGGGAGACGGTCGAAAGCGTTGCATTCGCGGCCGACGACGAGGCGCTCGAGCCCCAGGGTGGCGTCAGCGGAGAGCTGGCGCCGCTGCGCGGCGGTCTCCGGTCGGGGTTGGCTTTCCTCGTTGCTCAAAGGGTTGATTTACCTTCATTTTACAGTGCTCTCAAAGGGGTCCCGCAAGCAGATTGTCGGGGAGACCCTTTCTTATTATACTTACAAGCATGTCCTCCGCCCTCCCCTCCGCCCTCAGCATCGCCGGCTCCGACAGCGGCGCCGGCGCGGGCATCCAGGCCGACCTGCTGACCTTCGCGGCCCAAGGGGTCTTCGGGACGACGGCGATCACCTGCCTCACCGCCCAGAACCCCCGGGGGGTGTCGGGGGTGCTGCCGGTCCCCCCGGATTTCGTCCTAGAACAATGCCGCCAAGTGGCCGGGCATTTCCACCCGAAGGCCTTGAAGACGGGGATGCTGCTGGAGGCGGGGATCGTCGAGGCGGTCGCCCGGTTCATCCAGGAGTCGGGTATCCCGGCCGTGGTCGACCCGGTCATGGTGGCCACCAGCGGCGCGACCCTGCTGGCCCCTGACGCGGTCGAATCGGTCAAAAAGCGGCTGATTCCTCGGGCGGCCTTGGTGACCCCGAACCTGGACGAGGCCTCGATTTTGCTCGGACGAAAGGCCTTGGGTGGGGTCGTAGGGGAAGCCGAGGCGGTGGAGCTGGCAAAGACCTATGGGGTTCCCTTCCTTCTAAAGGGAGGCCACGCGGAGGGGGACGAATTGATCGATGTCCTCGCCTGGCCGGATGGCCGTACCTTCATCCTAAGAGCCCGCCGCGCCCCCGGGGTTGATACCCATGGCAGCGGGTGCACCCTTTCGGCGGCTATTGCTGCACATCTCGCTCTAGGAAAAGGACTTAAGGAAGCAGTTGAAGCCGCCCACCAGTATCTCCAGCATGGAATCCATAAGAGCATCGAGGTCAGTGGGTTAAAGGTGATTAGGCATGGGGGATAATTAAGGGGACAGGCTGGCAAGCTGGCACGTGGGCAAGGGGGAGGTTGAGTAAGGGGAAGGGTCAGGGACAGGGGGAGGGTCAGGCGTTTTTGTGCGCTGGTTTTAGGAAGGGCGTGACCGTCCAGGTCCGCCGCGGACGAGCAGGGACGCTCTTCCCTTCCTCTGCCCCTGTCCTCCCCCTGTCCCTGTCCCTGACCCTTTAGTAACCCCCCGGCCCAAGCCCTGGCCCTAGCCCTAGCCCTAGCCCACTTATTCACACTTGCTCCCTTTACTGGCAGTCCTTTTCTAACCCATTCCCTGCAGGCCCGCCCTGCCCCCCTGACCATGCCCAAAAAGAAAGCCGCCCAGACGTTCACTTCCAAGGCCAGCGCCGCCTCGGTCTCCGCCGGAGCCAAGATGCGCGGTTGTGACGTCATGGTACGCTGCCTCGAGAACCTGGGCGTCGACACGATCTTCGCCTACCCGGGCGGCGCCTCCATGGAGCTGCACCAAGGCCTCACCCGCTCCAAGAAGATCCGCACGATCCTGCCGCGCCACGAACAAGGCGGCGCCTTCATGGCCCACGGTTACGCCCGATCGACGGGCAAGCCGGGCGTGTGCATGGCCACCTCCGGCCCCGGCGCGACGAACCTCGTCACCGCGATCGCCGACGCCCACATGGACAGCATCCCGCTGATCTGCATCACGGGCCAGGTCTACCAGCAGTTCATCGGCCGCGCCGCCTTCCAGGAGACCGACTTCTACGGCATGACCCTGCCGATCGTGAAGCACTCCTTCCTCGTCCTCGATTACAACGAGCTGCCGAGCATCATGTACAAGGCCTTCAAGATCGCCACCACCGGCCGGCCGGGCCCCGTGGTGATCGACATCCCGAAGGACATCCAGCAGCACGAGTGGGTCCCGGTCTTCCCGAAGAACCCCGACGACGTCGAGATCCTCGGCCTGCCGGTGCCTCCGCAGGCCCCGGACGCCGAGTTCGAACAGGTCCTGCGCCTCGTCGAACAGGCCAAGCAGCCCGTCATCTACATCGGCGGCGGCATCCTCTC
>CAZXSI010000127.1:0-3513 GCA_964643215.1 uncultured Klebsiella sp.
CCCGGCACCAAGTTCAAGACCGTCAAGAACGACCGCGAGGCCCGCGAGATCGCCGAAGAGGCCGCCCTCGCCGCGCGCAAGGCCGCCGAGGCCGTGCAGCAGGCCCCGAACACCGGCGCCCGCCCCGGCATGTCGGACCTCGAACGCCTCATGGCCGCCCTCGTCCAGGACAAGGAGAAGGTCCTCCGCGTCCTGCTCAAGGCCGACGTCAACGGCACGCTCGAAGCGCTCGAAGGCTGCCTCCTCGACATCAAGTCGAACAAGGTGCGCCTCGAGATCGTCGGCGGTTCCGTCGGCCCGGTCTCCCAGGGCGACGTCTCGCTCGCCGAGGCCTCCAAGGCCCTCATCGTCGCCTTCGACACCAAGCTCGAGAACGGCGTCCAGCCGCAGCTCAAGCGCACCGGCGTCCGCCTCATCACCCATGACATCATCTACGAGCTGATCACGCTCGTGAAGGAAGCCATGACCGAGCTCCTGGACCCCGAGGTCCGCGAGAACAAGCTCGGCGCCGCCGAAGTGCGCGCCGTCTTCCCGCTCGGCAAGGAGCACAAGGTCGCGGGTTGCATGGTCACCGAAGGCCTCATCCGCCGCGCCGCGAAGGCGCGCGTGGTGCGCGGCGGCAAGATCATCCACAACGGCCCGGTCGAGACCCTGCGTCGCTTCAAGGACGACGCCTCCGAGGTCAAGGCCGGCTTCGAGTGCGGCATCAAGCTCGGCGGCTACGACGAGTACCAGCCCGGCGACGTCATCGAGGCCGTCGAGATGCTGCAGACGCGTCCTTCGCTCTAAGCCTCATGTCCCAACGTCAGCTCCGGGTCGCCGAACTGGTCCAGCGCGAGGTCTCCACCGCGCTGCGCCAGAACTGGCCCACGGAAGCGGCGCTCATCACCATCACCGTCGCGAGCGTCTCCCCCGACCTGCGCCAATGCCGGGTCGGCTACGCCGTCTCGGGCGACGACGCCGAGCGCAAGAAGGCCCGCGCGTTCCTGAAGCGGGTGCGCACGGAACTGCGTTCGACCATCGGCGGCATCCTGCAGATGAAGCACACGCCGGACATCCTCTTCGCCGAGGACGACATCACCGGCGGCGTGGCGCGCGTGCAGGCCCTGCTGGACGAGATGGCCCGCAAGGACCGCGCGGCCAATCCGCCCAAGCCCGACTAAGCGGCCGGCGGGACCAGTTCCGGGAAATCCTTCAGCGCTTCGCGGACCACCGCGGCGCGCCGGCGGTCGCGTCCGTCGCTGTCGAGCTCCTGGCCGGCGCGGGCCTGCACGTGGGCGGGCTGGCCTTCGATCATCAGGCGGTCGACGAGGTGGCGGCGTTCTTCCGGCAGGCAGCCCATGTCGCAGGCGAGACGCAGGTGCGAAAGCATGTTCATCGCCTCGGAGCTCGTGAGCAGCCGGGCGGAACGCAGCACGCCGAGCGAACGGGCGAGGCGGTCGACGAACTTCTCCCCTTCCTCCTGGGCGAGCTTGCGGCGGGCGTTCCACTCCTGTTCGACCACGTTCTTGATCCAGCCGCCGAGGTGCTTGAGGATCGCCTCCTCGGACAGGCCGAGCGTCTGCTGGTTGGAGATCTGGAAGACGTTGCCGGCGGCCTCGGTGCCTTCGCCGAGCCAGCCGCGGACGGCGAGGCCGTCCTGGTTGAGCGCGCGCGAGACCTTGTCCATGTGGCCGGCCAGGCACAGCCCGGGCAGGTGCACCATCGCGGAGGCGCGCAGGCCCGTGCCGACGTTGGTGGGACAGGCCGTGAGGTAGCCGAGGCGGTCGGAGAAGGCCAGCTTGAGCGCGCCGCCGAGGGCGTCGTCGAGCTGTTCGGCGATGTGCCAGGTGCCGCGCAGGTGCCACCCGGCCTTCACGACCTGGATGCGCAGATGGTCCTCCTCGTTGACCATCACCGAGCAGGTCTGGTCGCGGCTGATGACGGCCGCGCCGCTCTTGCCGGCGGCGAGTTCCTTCGAGACGAGGTGGCGCTCGACCAGCACCGCGCGGTCGCGGTCGCCGAGCTCGCCCATGCGCAGCACGTGGCCGCGACGGAACTTCGGGAGCGCGTCGAGGGCGGCGACGCATCGGTCGGAGATCTCCTTGCGCTGCGGCGCCTTGGCCCAGCCCGGGAAAGGCATGCCCTCGAGGTTGCGGGCGAGGCGGATGCGCGTGCTGAGCACGACCGCCTGCTGCGCGCCCAGGAGGTGCGTCAGTTCGTTTTCGGCGGCGAGGATGTCTTCGACGGAGGACATGGTCAGGAAGTCGCGAGCTGCCGCTCGAGGCCGGCGATCTCGTCCCGTAGCCGCGCGGCGGACTCGTAGTCTTCGGCGGCGATGGCCTTCTCCATCTCGACGCGGGCGGCGTCGAGGCGGCGACGCAGCTGGCCGGCGGGCAAGGTCCCGGCGGGCGCGCGGCCGACATGGGCGGCCTCGTGCTGGACCTTGAGGAGCAGGCCCCCGAGGGCGTCGCCGAACGTCTCCCAGCAGGACGGGCAGCCGAGACGGCCGCGTTTGCGGAAGTCGATGTCCGTGAAGCCGCACTGCGGGCAGGTGAGCGTCGGGGCCGGGGAGGCGGTCGTCAGGGCGTCGGCCAGCTGGAAGACGGCCGGATCGGTCGCGCCGCCCTTCTGGGCGCAGGCTTCGCAGAGATGCACCTTCGTGACCTTGCCGTGGACGACCTGGGAGAGGTGGACCGTGGCGGCCTCCTCGCAGAGCGAACACTTGATCGGCTGGGACATCTGCCTTCAGAGAAAGGCACGGGGGCCAATTGGCAAGGGCAAGCGGGGAGCCGGGTTTGACTTCATGGCCCCCGGACGCTTGATGGGAGGTCGTCAGATGTCCTCCAAGCCCCGCATCGTCATCACCGGCCTCGGCCTCACCGCCCCCAACGGCAACTCGCTGGGCGAATTCCGGGCCAACCTGCTCGCCGGCAAGGCCCGCATCGCCGTGATCGACGTGCGCCACATGGGCAAGCACCCGGCCGGCGTGTGCGACTTCGACGCGACCAAGTGGCAGAAGCGGAAGGAAATCCGCAACGGCACCCGCGTCGGCTCCATCTCGATCTTCTGCGCCCGCGAGGCGCTCGGCGACGCCGGACTCGACTGGGACAAGGTCGACAAGTCCCGCGTCGGCGTCTACCTCGGCATCACCGAGCACGGCAACGTCGAGACCGAGAACGAGATCCACAACATCTCCCAGTTCGGCAACGACACCAAGTACTGGACGCACCATCACAACCCCCGCACCGTGGCGAACAACCCGGCCGGCGAGGTCACGATGAACATGGGCATCACCGGCCCGCACTACACCATCGGCGCCGCCTGCGCCGCGGGCAACGCCGGCCTCATCCAGGCCGCCCAGATGCTCCAGCTCGGGGAGGTCGACATCGCCTTCGCCGGCGGCGTCTCCGAATCCATCCACACCTTCGGCATCTTCGCCGGCTTCAAGAACCAGGGCGCGCTCGGCGCCCACGAAGACCCGGCCAAGGCCTCCCGCCCCTTCGACAAGAACCGCAACGGCATCGTCATCTC
>CAZXSI010000128.1:0-3498 GCA_964643215.1 uncultured Klebsiella sp.
GGGACGGCGACTTCCATGAGCAGCAGGGTCTCGTCCTCGTAGACGAAGTTGTAGACGCCCGATTGGTCGAGCAACTTGGGGCCGGGCCATACGAAACCGCCGACGGTCGTTCCCGACTTCTCCTGCCATTCGACCGTGGGGGACTGGCCGGCGTCGCCGGGGTTCTTCCAGTAGATGTGGAAGTGCGGGTCGCAACGGAACCGCAGCGCGATGAGCGCCTTCTCGCCCGGGCGGATGTCGGGGGTCAGGTTGACCAGGTCGACCTTCGTGCGGACGGCGGCGGCGAGGTCGGCGACGAGGGCGCCGAACGAGAGCAGACCGAGGGCGAGGAGTCTCATGGGCCTACCTTGGGCCGAAACCCGGCCGGAAGCAAGGCGTCGGAAGGCTCAGGACACCAGGTGGCAAGGCAGCAGGGCCGCGTCGCTCATCCCGTGGATGATCTTCTTATCGGCCGGGCAGAAGGTCGACAGGATGCCCGAGAGCTCGACCGTGTCGCCGTCGACGAAGAAGTAGGGGCAGAGGCGCACGCGGCCGTCGGCCGGGACCACCGCGCCGTCATCGGCGAAGACCGGATGCGTCAGGCGCGAAGGCTTATGGTAGGCCTGCATGACGTGGAAGGTCTCGTTGTCGGGGCTGAGGGCGTTCTCGATGGCCTCGAGCCATTCGTCGCGGGAGACGTCGCTGCCGAGGGTCACCGAGCGGGCGCCCCAGGCGGTCTCGTGGAAGCCGCTGGCCTTGATGATCAGGTTGCGTTCGCGCTGGGAGGCCTCGGCGAGCTCGGTCCATTCGCGGATCGGCCGGCCGGCGAAGCCCGGGGCGTGGAGGACGGCCGTCGGGGGCAGCTCCGTCTTCTCCATGATCCAGGTCTGCGGGACGATGCGGAAGAGCGCCTCGTGGTGGTCTTCGGGGAGGTTCTCCTTCCAGAACTCCGCGAGCTGCGGGTGATGGAGCAGGGCGAGGCCGAGCTTCTCTTCCTGGAACGCCTTCATCGGGGGCGTGAGCGTCAGGGTGCCCGCCTCGACGGCGTTGAAGATGCCGTCGGCGCCCTTCACGTTGGCCAGGTCGAAGAGCTCGAAGAAACGATAGAGGATGTCGACGCGGCGCGGCGCCCCTTCGACGGGAATATAGGAGCCGTCGCCCATCTGCATGATCTGGGCGGGCTCGACGATGCGCACGTCATGGCCGAGCGAGCGGAGCTTCTCGCCGAGCCACTCGAATTCCGGTCGGTAGGTGGCGGCCTCGTCGCTCACCACGATCGCCACCAGCGGGAACTTCTCCTTCGGCGTGAGGCGCGCCAGCGAGGCCATGAAGCGGTCGGGCATGGACGCGGCGCCGATGACCCGCGGGAAGTCCTCCGCGTAGACCTCGTTGAGGTAGGCCGTCAGGCCGACGCCGCCGGGCACGCTGTCCAGCTCGGTCATCGTGAAGCCTTGCTCCGTGATCAGGAGGTCGGGGCGGAGGACGACGGGGCACTGCCCCTTGACGGCGCGATGGCGGCCATGCTCGATCAGGCCCGCCGGCTTGTAGCGGTCGAGGTACTCGGCCACCCAGGGGGCGTAGACCTCGCGGTTGCGCAGGATCTTCTTGCCCGAGAAGGAGCGCACGTAGAGACGTTCCAACGCGCGGTGGTAGCTCAGGCAGGCCGCGCCGATCCGCTTCAGGTCGCGGAGCTGGGCCTCCGTGATGGGCCAAGGTTCCGGCGAAAGCTTCCAGATCTTCTCCGCGAAGAGCGGGGTATCGAGGAGCTTCTGGCGGAGGATGTCCCGGGTGGGCATGGCGGGGGAGGACTCAGTCCTCGATCTTGATGTCCTTGTTGCGCGTGCGCGGGCCGCCGGCGCGGAGCCAGCCGTTGATGAACGCGTCGATGTCGCCGTCCATCACCGCCTGGATGTTGCCCGTCTCGACCCCGGTGCGCAGGTCCTTGACCATCTGGTAAGGCTGGAAGACGTAGGAGCGGATCTGGTTGCCCCAGCCGATGTCGCCCTTCTCGCCGTAATATTTCTCCATCTCGGCGCGCTTGTCGTCGATGGTCTTCTCGTAGATGCGGGCGCGCAGGATCTTCATCGCGAGCGCGCGGTTCTTGACCTGGGAGCGTTCGCGCTGGCAGGCCACGACGATGCCCGTCGGGATGTGGGTCAGGCGGACGGCGGATTCGGTCTTGTTGACGTGCTGGCCGCCCTTGCCGCTGGAGCGGTAGACGTCGACGCGCAGGTCGGCCTCGTTGACCTCGACGTCGATGTCGTCGTCGATCTCGGCGACCACGTCGACCGAGGCGAACGAGGTGTGGCGGCGGGCGTTGGCGTCGAAGGGGGAGATGCGGACGAGACGATGGACGCCGCGCTCGGCCTTCACGTAGCCGTAGGCGTTGGGGCCTTCGAGGCGGAAGGTGGCCTGGCTGATGCCGGCGCCTTCGCCTTCGGCGATGTCCTCGACCTCGATCTTGAAGCCGCGGCGTTCGGCCCAGCGCGTGTACATCCGGTAGAGCAGGTCGGCCCAGTCGTTGGACTCCGTGCCGCCGGCGCCGGCCTTGACGGTGACGATGGCGTTGGAGCGGTCGTGGGGACCTGACAGGAAGGAGGCGATCTCGAGGTCGGCGACGGCGGCGAGCAGGTCGGCGGACAGCTTGCGGAGCTCCTCGACCTCGGCGTCGGCGGTGCCGTCCGGGGATTCGGCGATCAGTTCGGCGAGGGTCTTCGCGTCGTCGATCTGGCGGCGGAAGGCGACCTGGGGACCGACGATGTTCTTGTAGCCGTTGCACTCCGCGATGACCTTCTGGGCGGCTTTCTGGCTGTCCCAGAAGTTCTGGGCGCCCATCTGCTCCTCGAGCTTCGCGATCGCGGCCTGCTTGCCGGGCACGTCGAGGAACTTCCAGAGGTAGCCGGCACGGCGTTCGACTTCGTCGAGGTGGGCGCGGATTTCAGGCGGAATGTACATCGGAAGGCGAAAGGGAGGGGGAGGGGCCTTTCCAGGTCGGAAGGCGAAGGTTGGGAATACCGAGGGCATCCTTTGGTTTCAATGTCAGAGTGGGGCGGCCGGCGCCATTCGCCGGGCGGAGGGCTGGTCGCACTTGCGCCCCGGCGAGGGCGGGGCATACATCCTGCCCATGTCGTATCTCGAAGGCCTGAGTTTCGCCCAGATCGCCGGACCCCTGCCGGAGCGGCGGGTGCTGGCCAACGGGCTCGAGGTCATCTATTCCCATCGCCCGGGGATCGGCCTATGCACCGTCCAGGCGTGGGTCCGCACCGGCAGCATCCACGAAGGCCGTTGGGAGGGTTCCGGCATCTCCCATTACCTCGAGCACATGGTCTTCAAGGGGACCGGCCGCTTCACCAACCGCGAGCTCACCGATGCCATCCATCGCAGCGGCGGTTCCTCCAACGCCTACACGACCTTCGACCGGACGGTCTATTACGTCGACGCCCCGCAGGAAGGCTTCGAGACCGCGATGGAGGCCATCGCGGACATGGTCTTCGATCCGCTCATCACCGACGCCGACGC
>CAZXSI010000129.1:0-3422 GCA_964643215.1 uncultured Klebsiella sp.
ATCAGACGCATCACGAGCAGGACGGGCGAAAGCCGAACCTGCACCAACCGAGCCCCCCAGGGCCGCGGTGGTCATCGGAACCGGAAGGAACCGAGATGAGAGCCGAAAGGCTAAAAACCAGTCCCCCGTGGACTGATCGTGATGCGCGCCCATTTCACCGCCGCCCACCATGATCAACACCCACGAAACCGCCGCCCAACCGCCCGCCCCCAAGCTGTCCATCCGCGTCAGCGAGGCCAACCGCCTGCACCACCTCTGGAACAACAACGGGACCTGGTGGCTGCATTACACCGAGCACCTCGCGGACTTCACCAAGCGCCGCGTCCGCCGCTCGCTCCGCACCCATGACCTCGAGCTGGCCATCCGCCGGCGCGACGAATGGCTGCAGACGGCCGCGGCCTGATCAGAACCGGGCGCCGACGCGGGCGGCCAGGCCCCATTGGGCGCCGGGCTGGAAAGACCCCTGCGTCTCGCCGTCGTGCTTGAAGCTGTGCCGCGCGTAGGCGACCCACTCGGCCGAACCGCGGAAGAACCAGGTGCCGGACTGCTCCAGGAACTGCGTGACCCCGACGCGGATGGGCACTTCGCCGATCGCGACGGCGCGCGAACCGTAAGTTCCGTCCGTCAGGACGAAGCTCAAGGTTTCGTAGGCGACCGTGAAGTCGACCGTGGTCGCGCGGTCTTCCGTGAGGAAGCCGCGGACGATGAGCCCGTTCTGCAGGCCGGTGGCGCGCAGCTCGACTTCGGCCTGCTTGCACGGACGCCAGACGGCCTTGACGTAGGGGATGGGGAGGACGGAGGCCTCGAAGCGGTCCTCGAGCAGCAGGCCGAGCGCGACGTCGGTCTCGGCGTCCGGTCGCCAGCGGGTGGCCACGCCCAATCCCCAACGCCGGGAACCGCCGAGGCCCACGCCTTCTTCGGCGGCGAACTCCAGCGCGTAGATGAGCTGGACGCCGTACTTCTGGCTCCAATCCCACTGGCGGAAACCCGTGACCATGACGTCGGTCGTGTCGCCGTAGGCGCGATCGGTACCGGCGATCGCGCCGCTGAACCGATGGGCGTAACGGTACCACTCCAGGTCGACGGCCCGGTCAGCCGTCTGGTAGATCAGTTCCGCCCCGGTCCGGGAGCGGCCGAACTCGCCGCTCACGCCGCCCGAGTGGCTGACCGCGTCGGTGCCGCGGTACTGATAATCCGCGACCAGCACCCATGGCTTGGGAGGCGTCGGCTCCGCTGCCGTAAGATAAGCCGGAAATAATGCACAAATTAGGGCAGCATGCCTAACTTTAAGCAGGTGGTTCATGGTTAAAAATAAAATTAGCCCGAGAACCTTCGAAGGCAAGCGAGTTGCCCGGACTGACTATTTTATGGCACGAATTTTGCTTAATAAAACGCATCATGCTTATTTCTGCCACCCCTGCTCCTTCCGCCGCCGACAATGTCTGGGTCCTCGTGAGCACCGCGCTCGTGCTGATGATGTGCATCCCCGGCCTCTTCCTCTTCTACGGCGGCTTGGTGCGCGCCAAGAACGTGCTCTCGATCGCCGCCCAGTGCCTGGCGCTGACCGCGATGGGCATCCTGATGTGGTGGGGCTTCGGCTACAGCCTCGTCTTCGGAAAAAGCTTCGCCGGCAGCCTCGTCGGCCACGTCTTCGGCGGCGGCGAGCACTTCGGCTTCGCCGGACTGGGCTTCGCGCCCGAAGCCGCTTATGCGCCCGGCATCTCCTCGGCGACCTTCGCGCTTTTCCAGGCCATGTTCGCCGCGATTACTCCGGCCCTCATCATCGGCGCCGTCGCCGAGCGCATGAAGTTCTCCGCGGTGATGCTCTTCTCCTTCCTCTGGACGATCCTGGTGTATTATCCTGTCGCGCATGCCGTCTGGGGCGTCACCGGCCACTTCTCCGGGATCGCCAACGCGGACGCCGCTTTCAAGGCCGCCGACTTCGCCGGCGGCATCGTCGTCCACATGACCTCCGGCTGGTCCGCCCTGCTCCTCTGCGTCCTCGTCGGGCCTCGCGCGGGCTTCGGCAAGCGACCGATGACCCCGCACAGCATGGTGCTTTGCGTCGTCGGCACCGGCCTGCTCTGGGCCGGTTGGTACGGCTTCAACGCCGGCTCCGCGTTGGCCGCCGACGGGCTCGCGCTCCAGGCTTTCCTCACGACGACGCTGGGCGCCGCCACCGCCACGCTGGCCTGGGCGGTCGTGGAGAAGCTGCACCGCGGGAAGATCTCGGTGCTCGGCCTCTGCTCCGGCGCCATCGCCGGTCTCGCCACGGTGACGAACGCCGCGGGTTTCGTCTCCGGCGGCTCCGCCGTGCTGATCGGCCTGCTGGCCGGAACGATCTCCTACTGGGCCTGTTCGGTGCTCAAGCCGAAGTACGGGTACGATGACGCGCTGGACACCTTCGGCGTGCACGGCATCGGCGGCACCATCGGCGCGCTCGCGACCGCCCTGCTGATGAACGCGCAGGCGAATCCCGCCGGCGGCGCGCTGATCGAGAAAGGCCTGCTCAAAGGACAGCTGCTCGCGATGTCGGCCTGCATCGTCCTTTCCCTTTCCATGACCTGGGTCATCGCCAAGATCGTCGCGGCGACCATCGGCCTGCGGGCCACGGAGGAAGCCGAGTCCCAGGGACTGGACATCGCCGACCACGGCGAAGAAGGATATTCCCACAATTAAGGGGTCTTTTCGGGGCAGCCCGCTGCCGGCCTGCCTTTTTTCAAGCAGGCCTGCGGGCGTCTGCAGGTGTTTTTTAAGCACATTTCGGACATCGGCTCGAAAGCGGGCGGTTGGCACGGGGGTTGCGAATGACCACTCGCCATGAACTCCCTGCTACGAACTCTCACCATCCTCGCCCTGGCGGCAGTGCCTTATCTGTCGTCCGCGCAGAACGCACCCGCACCCGCCCCGGCGGCCGCGCCCGCCAAAGCGGCTCCGGCTGCTCCCGCGCTCGACCAGCGCGTGGCCGACTTGGAAGCCTACGTCAACAACGTCGGCCCCAAGGCCGGCGACGACAAGGTCGCGGCCGGTCCCATCGCCGCTTCCGCCGGCCCGGGCCACAACGCCTTCATCATGATCTGCGCCGCCTTGGTGCTCTTCATGACGCTCCCCGGCCTCTTCCTCTTCTACGGCGGCCTCGTTCGCTCCAAGAACGTGCTCTCCGTCGTCGCGCAGTGCTTCGGCTTGGCCGGCATGGTGGCCATCCTCTGGTGGGCCGTGGGTTACTCCCTGGTCTTCGGCAAGAACTTCGACGGCACCTTCCTCGGCAAGATCTTCGGGGGCAGCGAATTCTTCTTCCTCAACGGCGTCGGCGCCGCGCCTAACGGCGACTACGCCTACTGGATCTCCCAGAACGTCTTCTCGATGTTCCAGATGATGTTCGCGATCATCACCCCGGCCCTCATCGTCGGCGCCATCGCCGA
>CAZXSI010000130.1:0-3357 GCA_964643215.1 uncultured Klebsiella sp.
GAGACTTCGCCCGGGGTCGTGAAACCGTTCGGGCCGGTCTCGGTGTCGACGAGGTAGATGTAGCCGTCCTTGATGCCGAGGAAGCCCGGGCCGCGGCTCACGTTCGGGTAACCGATGAGCATGTAGGCGGGCACGGACGGGTCGGCGGCGCCGCGGCGGTGCGCGACGATCGAGCCGATGGAAGGATAGACGGCGTTGCCGCTGATCATGCGGCCGGTGTGCACGAGGTTCGTGGCGAACGCGTGCTCGTCGATGACCTTGTGGTTCACTGAGCGGACCGCGGTCACGTGCTCCATCAGCTTCGCCGTGCGCGGCAGGTGCTCGCAGAGGCGCACGCCGGGGACGGAGGTCTCGATGGAAGGGTAGAGCGAGCCGGGCTTCTTCTTCGTGGCCTTGTTGTCGCCGAGCGCCTTCGGGTCGAAGGTGTCGGCCTGGCCCATCCCGCCGCCGAGCCAGATGAAGATGCAGTGCTCGGCCTTGCCCTTAGGGCCGGCCGCGCCGGCGTTGGCGAAGAGCGGCGAGGCGGCGAACGGCGCGAGGCCGAGGGCGGTGACGAAGGAGCGGCGGTCCATGGGATCAGTAGTAAAGGAATTCGGGGGAGTTGACGAGCGCCCAGACCACGTCTTCGGCGCGGCGACGCCAGGCGTCTGTCAGGCGGGGCGTGGCCGGGTCGCCCTTGCGGGCCGCGGCCTCCTGCTGCATGCGCACCGTGGTGGCCAGATCGTTGAGGTGGTTGGACCACGACACATAATATTCCGGCTTGCGCTTGCCGGCGGGCGGCAGGCCGATGGCGACGCTCACGCAACGTCCCTCGAAGCCCTCGGCGAGGTAGGCCGCATACTTAGCCCTCTCGGCGGCGGTCGGGTGGCGTGTGAGCATGCGCAGGAAGAGCGCGTCGACGAGGTCGGCCGGCGATTTCGCTCTGAAGGCGAGAGGGGTGACGCCATGATCATCGCTGAGGCGCGTGATCCACGTGCCCATCGTGCCGTTGCTGAGGATCGCGGGCTGCAGGGAGTTCGCGGAGGACTCGCGTTCGGTCACGGGATCCGGGCGGCTGGCGCGCCAGCCGAAGGCGGCCAGGACGTCGCAGACGGCCTGGATGCGGGGCAGGGCGAGGGCAGGTCGGTCGCGTTCGTTGGAGGTCGAGGTCAGCATCCAGGCGCGGCGCGGCTGGCCGAGGGTGACGGAATTCGCCTGCTCGCGGATGCTGTCGATGTCGAGGCTGGCTTCCTCGGTGCGGAAGGGCTTGCCGGTCGTCGCGAACATCGAATCCACGACCTGCTCGGCGGAGAGCCGGCGCGGGGCGGGGGCCACGTAGAGCGGGTTCGGCAGCTTCTGCGCGAGGTCCGTCGCGCGTTGGTAGGCGTGGGAGTTCAGGATGAGGCGCCGGACATGATCGGCGTCATAGCCGCTCCGCACGAGCTCGCGGCCGAGCCAGCGGAGCAGCTCCGGGTGGGAGTGCTTGGAGCGTTCCCAGTCCCAGGGTTGGTCCACGAGGCCGCGGCCCATCAGGCGGGCCCAGATCCGGTTGGCCATCACCTGCGCGAAGCGTTCGTTCTGCGGCGCGGTGACGAGCGTGGCGAGGCGGTCGCGCGGATCCTTGGGGTCGAGGGCGAGTTCGTCGGCGATGCTTTCCTGCGAGAATTCCGGGAAGGGCCAGTGCGGTTCGACGGACGTCCCCGGCTCGAGGGTGACCTCGATCAGGGGCTTGCGGCCGCCTTCGCGGAGCTTGGCCATCGAGACGCTGCTGGTGGCCGGGACCTTCACGGCCTTGGTCTCGAGCAGGGCGGCGAGGGCGAAGACCTGTTCCTGCTTCGAGGTGTGGGCCGGGGCGTCGTGACAGCGCGCGCACTTGGTCTCCACGCCGAGGAAGGCGGTGGTGACGATGGTGGCCTTGGCGGCCATGGGGACGTCGTTCTGCGAGGCGATGCCGAAGCCGGCCGGACCGCCGGCGGCGGACGAGCCTTTGAGGCGCAGGAGCTCGGTGACCATCAGGTCGAGCGGCTTACGGTCGACGAGCGATTCGTAGAGCCACCAGCGGAAGGGGCCGGAGTTGTTCAGGGTCGGGTTGAGGATGTTCGGATTCTCGGCGAGGACGTCCTGCCAGTAGCCCATGCCGTGGTCGGCGGCCCGCGGATCGGCGAGCAGACGGTCGATGGCCTGGGCACGCTTGTCGGAGGAGGTGTCCGCGGCGAATGCGGCGATCTCCTCGGCGGAGGGCGGTACGCCGACGGTGTCGAGCGTCACGCGGCGCAGGAAGGCGAGGTCGTCGGTCAGCGGGGTGAGGCGCGTCGAGAGCGGGCGGTATTCCGGCCAGGCGGCGCCTTCCTTGATCCACTGTTCGATGAGCGCGACGTCGCCGGCGGCGAGGCGATGGCCCTTTGGCGGCATCATCTCATCGGGGTCTTCGGAACGGATACGCGCGAGGAGGGAACTCTTGGCGGGGTCGCCCGGCACGATGGCCGCGCCGTCGCTCTTGCCGCCCTTGAGCGCGCCGGCGAGGGTGTCGAGGTGCAGGCCGCCCTTGGGCTTGCCACCCTGGTGGCATTCGAGGCAGCTGGCCTCGAGGATGGGCTGGATCTGGGCGTAGAATTCGACGCCGCCTTTCTTCACCGCCTTCACCTGGCCTTGGTAGGCGACGATCTTCTCGGCGAGGAAATGGTCGATGGGGTTGTTCGCGGGGAAGCCCGTAGCCAGCGGGGGCACGGGAGTCTCCGGCGTGCTCGCAAGCCACTGCTTCGCGGCCTCACGACGCTTCTGCCAATATTCGCCTTGGCGGGCGCGGGCGGCGGCGCGGGCGGCGGCGTCGATCTTGGCGAGGCGGGCTTCTTCCTGCGCGGCATAGAATGCCCAGACGCCGTCGTTGTAGGTCAGATTAGGTTCCGAGGGTGAAAGCAGCTGCCAATCGGGCTGCCAATCGGTGCGGCCGGCGAGGGAGATCGCGGCGACGGTCTCGCCGAGTTCGGGGCGGCGGCGGGAACCCTTGTTGTTGATCACGTAACCGACGACGGATTCGAGGATGATGCGATGCTCGCCGCCCTTGGTCTCGAATTCGGCCCAGGCGTCACGGTTGCCAGGAGGCGCGAACCGGAAGTCTCCGCCGAGGTCCAGATAGTTGTCCTGCTCCTTGACGGGCTTGTTGTCGGTGCCCGCCGGCGGGAAGGGCGTCTGGAGGATGAGCTTGCCGTCGACGAAGAGGGCGGAGGCGCCCCGGCCGCGGAGCAGGAGGCGGTGCTTGCCGGCGGGGAGCTTCACGACGCCCAGGGCGCGGAAGAAGTAGGGGTGGCCGCGTTCGGCTCGCACGCCGGTGTCGACGTATTTCTCAGGCACGCGGGTGAAGCCGAAGGCGGGGGCGAC
>CAZXSI010000131.1:0-3311 GCA_964643215.1 uncultured Klebsiella sp.
GCGTGGTCGCGCAGGCCGGCGAACGTCTCGGCCCACCCTTCGCCGCGGTGGACGTTGGTGCAGTAGGCGAGGGAAAGTCCGGACGTGAGCTTCACGCGGTCAGGCCTGGGCGGCGGGGTCCTTGAAGCGCGGGGACTGCGAGAGGAACTTCACCGGGTTGCCGTAGACGAGGCGGTCGATGGCGGCGGCGGAGTGGCCGCGGCGACGCATCTCCTGCGCGGCCTTGGGCACGGAGAGCGGGTCGCTGTGGCCCCAGTCGCACGCGCTGTTGAGCCAGACGCGCTGGGCGGAGACGGATTCGATCATGTCGACGGCGCGCACGGGCGTGGACTTCGATTCGGGGTAGAGCGTGATGCCGGCCCAGAAGCCTTGGTCGAGGACCTCGTGGATGGTGTGCTCCTCGACGTGGTCGATGATGACGCGCTCGGGCTTCACGACGCCGTTGGCCTTGAGGGCGTCCATGATGAGGCGCGTGCCCTTGCGCTTGTCCTCGAGGTGCGGCGTGTGGACGAGGATCATCTGGTCGTATTGCACCGCGAGGCCGATGTGCTGCTCGAGCACCTTCATCTCGTTGCGCGTGTTCTTGTTCAGGCCGATCTCGCCGATGCCGAGCACCGTCGGGGCCTTGAGGAATTCCGGGATCAGCGCGAGGACGTCGGCGGCGAGCGCCATGTCCTCGGATTCCTTCGGGTTGATGCAGAGCCAGGAGTAATGCGGCAGGCCGTACTTGGCGGCGCGCTTGGGCTCGATCTGCGTCAGCTGGCAGAAGTAGTCGTAGAAGCCGTCGGCGGACTTGCGGTCGAAGCCGGCCCAGAAGGCGGGCTCGCAGATCGCGGCGCAACCGGCGAGGGCCATGGCCTGATAGTCGTCGGTGGTGCGGCTCACCATGTGGCCGTGCGGTTCGATGTAACGCATGGGCGGCGGCTTACTTGAGGCCCGGCCAGACGCCCGAGGCGGCCTTGGTGTCGGCCTTGGCGATGGGTTCGGCGGTGGGGTCGCTCCAGAGGTTCAGGATGCGGGCGACGCGGCCTTCGTCCTTCTCCAGGAGGAGCGGGAGGGCGGCGCGGAGGCCGCGGACGCGGTGGTCGTCGCCACCGGCGGCGCGGTCGAGGCGGTCGAGGAAGGCCGCCAGGTCGAGCAGCTTGTACCGCGCGTCCATGAAATGCAGGTCGGCCACCTGTTCGCGGGTGCGGGCAGGGGCGCCGGGATGGGGTTGGGGGGTCGACATGGGGGAGGCACGCCTGCGCGCGCTTTGATGAGACACCAAAGTGCGGCACAGGTCCCCGCTGGTCAAGCCACCCCGCCCGACGGCGGGAGCCGGCTTACTTCTTGGCCGGGGCTTCCTTGGCTTCCTTCTCGTACTCGGCCGCGGTCCACGGGGTCTTGCGGTCGGCGTACTTCTTCTTGATCGCGGCGACCTCGGCTTCGGTCACGGTCGGGCCGGTGTTGCCCCAGCTGTGGTTCACGTAATTGACGACGTCGGCGATGTCCTTGTCGGACAGTCCGGCGACCGGAGGCATCATGCTGTTATAGGTGACGCCTTTGACGGTGATCGGTCCCTGCATGCCGTTGACGATGTTGCGGACGGCGATCGAGGCGTCCTTGGCGACCCACTCGGAGCCGGCCAGGGGCGGGAACACGGGCGGCAGGCCCATGCCGGTCGGCTGGTGGCAGGCGATGCAGGTGCGGGAGTAGACGGCCTTGCCGCGTTCCATGGAGGCGGCGTCAGGCGCGGCCACGGCGGCGGCGGCGAGGAAACAAAGGGCGAGGGACGGGAGGGAGGTCATGGGTGGTCGGAGGAAGGAAGAGGTGCGAGGAATAGGAAAGACCTCAAAAGCAAAAAGCAGTTCCCGGCCCGCGGGGGGAGGTAATTAGCCCAGGGACGGCCCGCCATTAGGCCGGTCGGCCGAGGTTTAATACGACAATCGCCCGCCTGGCCTCGTCCGCGGAGCCTAGGCCTTGCACCCTATTAAAATGGGGTGGAACCCTGCGGACGGCCCCCTAGTCTGCTTGGTATGAAAACGCCAGACACCCGGCTGGACTGGATGCGCGCCGTGCGCCCGGAAAGCCTGCGGGCCGTCTTCGACCATCTGCCCGGGGTGATGTTCTTCGCCAAGGACCTGGCGGGGCGCTTCACGATGGCCAACCTCGCCTTCGCGCAACGTTGCGGGTGCCCCGACGAGACCAGCCTGCTCGGCAAGACCGACGCCGACATCTTCCCGGCCGAGCTGGCGGCGGCCTTCAAGAAGAAGGACCTCCAGATCTGCCAGACCGGCCAGCCCCTCCCCCGCATCATCGAGCTCTTCCCGAACGCCGACGGCGAGCACGTCTGGTATGAGACGACCAAGGTCCCGCTCTTCGACGAGGCCGGGCGCGCCTGCGGCGTCTGCGGCACGGTCCGCAGCTACGAGGGCACGAAGGCCCTCCTCGAGCCGTTCCTCCAGGTGGAAGCCGCCGCGGAGTTCATCAAGGACAACCTGACCACCCCTCTGAACATCGCCAAGCTGGCCAAGCTCACCGGGATGTCGGTCCGCCAGTTCGAGCGCAAATTCCACAAGGCCTACCAAGTCAGCCCCCGGGGCTACCTGGTCCGGATGCGGGTGGCCGCGGCCACGGACCTCCTCCGCCACAGCGACCTCCGGCCCTCGGAAATCGCCCACCAGACGGGGTTCTACGACGCCAGCGATTTCTCCCGCCAGTTCCGCCGGGCCATGAAGGTCAGTCCGACCGAATTCCGCCGTAACCTGAAGGCCTGACCTCAGGGCCCGGGGAGGGGGTTTCCCCCTAGATGCCTTCTCGACAGGGGGGGTGTTATTGGTTTTATTCACACCCGTACCCCCTCCCTCCCATACTATGAGCACAGAAACTACGGTTCCTAATGCGAAGCGCCTACTCTGGGCTGGCTTCATGGCTATCCTCGCGGCCGGCGTCGGCTTCGCCCTCCGCGGCGGCATCTTCGGCGCCTGGGCGTCCGAATACGGCTTCACCGCCTCCCAGCTCGGGGCCATCGGTGGCGCCGGCTTCTCGGGCTTCTGCTTCGGCATCATCATCGGCGGCGTGATCGTCGACAAGATCGGCTACGGCAAGCTCGTCGCCGTGGCCCTCCTCGGCCACATCCTCTCGGCGTTCATCACCTTCGGCGCCTCGACCCCGCAGAACGCGTATGACTTCCTCTACTGGGGCATGTTCATCTTCGCCTTCGCGAACGGCACCCTCGAAGCCGTGGCCAACCCGCTCGTCGCCACGATCTTCCCCAAGCAGCGCACGCACTACCTCAACATCCTGCACGCCTCCTGGCCGCTCGGCATGGT
>CAZXSI010000132.1:0-3299 GCA_964643215.1 uncultured Klebsiella sp.
AGCGCGGAGGCGCCGAGGCGGTTGGCGCCGTGGTCGGAGAAGTTGGCTTCGCCGCCGACGAACAGACCCGGGATGTTGGACTGCAGGTTGTAGTCCACCCAGAGGCCGCCCATCGTGTAGTGCACGGCCGGGAAGATGCGCATCGGCTGCTTGTACGCGTTCTCGCCGGTGATGTTCTCGTACATGTCGAACAGGTTGCCGTAGCGGGCGCGGACCTCGGCCTCGCCGAGGCGCTTGATCGCGGCGGAGAAGTCGAGGTAGACGCCGAGGCGCTTGCCGTCGACCAGCTGGCCGACGCCGCGGCCTTCGTCGCAGACTTCCTTGGCGGCGCGCGAGGCGATGTCGCGCGGGGCCAGGTTGCCGTAGCTCGGGTACTTGCGTTCGAGGAAGTAGTCGCGCGCGTCCTCGGGGATCTCGGCGGCGGGCTTGGCGCAGTCGGCCTTGTTCTTCGGGACCCAGACGCGGCCGTCGTTGCGGAGCGACTCGGACATCAGGGTGAGCTTGGACTGGTCCTCGCCGTGCACCGGGATGCAGGTCGGGTGGATCTGGGTGTAGCAGGGGTTGGCGAAGCCGGCGCCGCGGCGGTGGGCGCGGAACGTCGCGGTGACGTTGCAGCCCTGGGCGTTGGTCGAGAGGTAGAACACGTTGCCGTAGCCGCCCGTGCAGACCACGACGACGTCGGAGGCCCAGGATTCGACGGCGCCCGTGACGAGGTCGCGCGTGACGATGCCCTTGGCCTTGCCGTCGACGAGGACGAGGTCGAGCATCTCGTGGCGGGTGTACATCTTCACCGTGCCGAGGCCGATCTGGCGGGAGAGCGCGGAGTAGGCGCCGATGAGGAGCTGCTGGCCGGTCTGGCCGCGGGCGTAGAAGGTGCGGGAGACCTGGGCGCCGCCGAAGGAGCGGTTGGCGAGGAGACCTCCGTATTCGCGGGCGAACGGCACGCCCTGGGCGACGCACTGGTCGATGATGTTCGTCGACACCTGCGCGAGGCGGTAGACGTTGGCTTCGCGGGCGCGGTAGTCGCCGCCCTTGATGGTGTCCTGGAAGAGGCGGCGGACGCTGTCGCCGTCGTTCTGGTAGTTCTTGGCGGCGTTGATGCCGCCCTGCGCGGCGATCGAGTGGGCGCGGCGCGGGCTGTCCTGGTAGCAGAAGCAGGAGACCTCGTAGCCCATCTCGGCGAACGAGGCGGCCGCGGCGGAACCGGCGAGGCCGGAGCCGACCACGATGACGTGGTACTTGCGGCGGTTGGCCGGGTTCACCAGGCGGAGCTTCGCCTTGTGGTTGTTCCATTTGTCGGCCAGCGGGCCGGCGGGGATCTTCGGGTCGAGTTTCATGGGGCGCGGGCGCTGGGGATTACTTCAGGCAGCCGGTGAGCACGGCGAGAGGGATGGAGATGAAGCCCAAGGCGATGACCCAGGCGTAGACGAGGGCGAGGACGTCGAGGCGGGCCCGCCAGCGTTCGTTGCGCAGGCCGAGGGTCTGGAAGACGCTGCTGACCCCGTGGCTGAGGTGCAGGCAGAGCAGCAGCATGCTGACGATGTAGAAACAGGCGACCGGCCGGCAGGAGAAGCCGGCGACCAGCATCTTATGGACGTCGTCCCCGAAATCGACGCCCCCGAGGGCGACCGTCCGGAAGGTGAAGTGCAGGAGGTGGAAGACCAGGAAACCCAGGATCACCACGCCGGAGTAGGGCATGGTGCGGGAAGCGAACGAGGCGCGGCGGGTGGCGTCGGCGGCCGGACCCCCGTCCCGGGCGGCGCGATTCTCGAGGGCGAGCTGGATCCCGACCCAGATATGAGCGAAAGTGCTGACGATCAGGATCGTCCGGGCGGCCCAGAGCAGGCCGGCATTGTCATGGAGCCACTTGGCGTACGCGTTGATCGCGGCCGGACCCTTGAACATCAGCAGGTTGCCCGTCATATGGCCGAGCACGAAGCCGGCGAGGACGAGGCCGGTGAGGGCCATCACGACCTTCTTCCCGATGGAAGAGGGGCGGCAGCAGGAACAACAGGAGCTTGCGGACATGGCGGAGCGAGGACGGGATGCAAAAGGCATCAAATAGGGAGACGCTTCCCTTCCCATCACGGAGGCGGGGAAAAGGGGAGGTATTAGCGGGAAAGCCCCGGGGTGTGAAAAACCCTCATAGGACCCCGTCGGGCCGGTCCGGCCACCCCGGCCGCGGCGGCGGCGGCGCCCGAAGCCGGAAAAACCGCTTGCCATGGTTTTTTTCGGCCGTGCAATTCGAAAGTCCAGACCGGCTCTCCGTCACAGGACCTGCCGGTCTTATCTTTTTTACCCGCTCCCCTGCCCACCCGACCCTTTTCCATGAAGTATATTTTCGTCACCGGCGGCGTCATCTCCTCCCTGGGCAAAGGCCTCACCGCCGCCGCCCTCGGCGCGCTCCTCGAATGCCGCGGCCTGAAGGTGCGCATCCAGAAGTTCGACCCGTACCTCAACGTCGACCCGGGCACCATGAGCCCCTACCAGCACGGCGAGGTCTACGTGCTCAACGACGGCGCCGAGACCGACCTCGACCTGGGCCACTACGAACGCTTCACCTCCGGCGAGCTCTCGCGCCTCAACAGCCTCAGCTCCGGCCAGGTCTACGAGACCGTCATCCAGAAGGAGCGCCGCGGCGACTACCTCGGCAAGACCGTGCAGGTGATCCCGCACGTCACCAACGAGATCAAGGACCGCATCCTCAAGGGCGGCGAAGGCGTCGACGTGCTCATCACCGAGATCGGCGGCACCACCGGCGACATCGAAGGCCTGCCCTTCCTCGAGGCGCTCCGCCAGTTCCAGCACGACGCGGGCCGCGAGAACGTCGCCTTCCTGCACTGCACGCTCGTGCCGTTCATCAAGGCCGCGGGCGAGCTCAAGACGAAGCCCTCGCAGCAGTCCGTCGCCAAGCTGCGCGAGATCGGCATCCAGCCCGACCTGCTCGTCTGCCGCACCGACCGCCCCATCGGCGAGGACAACCGCCAGAAGCTCTCGCTCTACTGCAACGTCGGCGCGGACTGCGTCTTCGAGTGCCGCGACGTCGAGCATTCCATCTACGAGCTCCCGATGCAGCTCGCCGAGCAGCGCATGGACGAGGTCGTCGTCCGCCGCCTCGGCCTGCAGTGCCGGCCGATCGACATCACGCCGTGGCGCGAGATCGTCCGCCGCCTCCTCGAGCCGAAGCACCGCGTGCGCGTGGGCGTCGTCGGCAAGTACATCGAGCTGCAGGACGCGTACAAATCCGTCTACGAATCCATCACGCACGGCGGCATCGCCAACGAGACCGCCGTCGAGGT
>CAZXSI010000133.1:0-3283 GCA_964643215.1 uncultured Klebsiella sp.
TCGCCCGCCGCCGTCGCGCCGACATCAACGTGGTGCCGCTCATCGACGTGATGGTGGTGCTGGTGTTCTTCCTGCTCATCAGCGGCCGCCTCGACCAGGCCCGCACGCTGGCGATCGTGCCGCCGACGGCTTCCGCCGGCACCGAAGGCGCGGCCGCGACGAGGCTCGTCGTCGGCGTCGACCGCGACGGTAAGCTCTACCTGGAAGGTCAGGCGATCGCCGCCGACGCCCTCGCCCGGGCCCTCGTCGACCATGCGCTGAAGTCGCCCGGCGCCGAAGTGGTGATCGTCGCGGACGAGCGCTCGCTCACGGGCGCCGCGGTCGGCGCCCTCGACGCCGTCGCCAAGGCCGGCCTGAAGCCGCGCCTGCAGACCCGCCAGCCGCGCTGACTTCACTCATGTCCAAGCGTCCTTCCGAAGCCCTCCGCCTCCTGGAGGCCTACACCCAAGCCCACGGCGCCTCCGGCCACGAGGACGCCGTCCGCGCGATCTTCGTCCGCGAGCTGCGCGGACGGTCGTTCCGGGCCGACGGCCTCGGCGGCGTGCTCGCCGCGCCGGCCAAGGAGAAGAAAGGACCGCGCGTCGTGCTCACCGCGCACATGGACGAGATCGGCTTCCTGGTGCAGGCGGTCACGCCGGACGGCTTCCTGCGCCTGACCCCGGTGGGCGGCTGGCCCGACGGCGTGCTCGCCGCGCAGCGCCTCCGTGTCTGGTCGCGCGCCGCGCAGAAGGAATTCATCGGCGTCGTCGCCGCGCTCCCGCCCCATCAGGGCGGCGCCCAGGCCGCCTCGGCCGACAAGGTCCTGGTCGACATCGGCGCGCGCTCCGCGGAATCCGTCGCCCGTCTCGGCATCCGACCCGGCGACCCCGTCGTGCCCGATGGCCCGTTCACGGCCCTCGCCGAGCCCGGCCTTTATTCGGCCAAAGCCTTCGACAACCGCGTCGGCATGGCCGCGCTCACGCTCGCGACGCATGAGCTCGACGCCGCCCCGACGCCTTGCGACCTGCTCGCCGTCGCGACGGTCCAGGAAGAGGTCGGCTGCCGCGGCGCGGTCGTGGCCGCGCGCCTCGCGCAGCCGGACGTGGTCATCGTCCTCGAAGGTCCGCCCGCCGACGACCTCCCCGGCCTCGCGCCGCATGGGGAGACGCAGGGCGCCCTCGGCGGCGGCGTGCAGGTGCGCGCCTACGATCCGACGGCGATCATGAACCCCCGGCTCGTCGACCTGGCCCTCGCGGTCGCGGCGGAGAAGGGGATTCCTTGCCAGCTGGCGGTCCGGCGCACGGGCGGCACCGACGCGCGTTCCTTCCAGGCCCACGAACTCGGCGTGCCGGTCATCGTGCTCGGCGTCCCGGCGCGCTATATCCACACGCACAACGCCGTGATCGACCTCGCCGACCTCCGGGCCTGCGTCGACCTGGCCGTGGCGCTCGTCCGTCGCCTCGACGCGAAGACGGCGAAGGGCCTCACGCGGTACCTGTGAGCGGGGTCTCCTGCCGCCTCAAGGTGAAGGCCGTCCCGGGCGCCTCGCGCACCGAGATCGTCGGCCGACTGGGCGACGCCCTGAAGGTCCGTGTCGCCGCCCCGCCCGAAGGGGGCAAGGCCAACCGCGAGATCCTGCGGTTGCTCGCCGCCCGGCTCGGGCTGGCCGCCGCCGACGTGACGCTGGTCTCCGGGGCGGCTTCGCCCGCGAAGGTCGTCGCGCTCCGGGGCGTGCCGGCCGAGCTGGCCTGGGCGCGGCTTCTCGCCTGAGGCCGCACAATCCGCTTGAGAGGGCAGGGGGCTCCCCCGACAGTAGGCCCATGTGCGCGGACAAGAAACCCGCCTCGGCCTCCGGCAAGGAAGGCTTCGAGGCCGAACTCAAGAAGCTCGAGCAGCTCGTCGAGTCCCTCGAGTCCGGCGACGTGTCGCTCGACGAGCTGGTCGCTAAGTACGAGGAAGGCATGCGCCTCCTGAAGTCCTGCCAGAAGTCGCTCGAAGCCGCCGAACTGCGCATCGAGCAGCTGGGCAAGCGCGGCGAAGACGCGGCGGGCTGATGTCGCTCCTCGCGTCCATCCGCGGCCCGGCCGACGTCAAGGCCCTCGCCCCCGAGCAGCTGCCGCTCCTCGCGCAGGAGATCCGCGAACGCCTCGTGGCCGTCACCGCGAAGAACGGCGGGCACATCGGCCCCAACCTCGGCGTGGTCGAGCTTTCGATCGCGCTGCACCGCGTCTTCGGCACGCCGCAGGACAAGTTCGTCTTCGACGTGGCCCACCAGGGCTACGTGCACAAGCTCCTCACCGGCCGCAACGGCGCGGATTTCGACGGCATCCGCACGACGGGCGGCCTCAGCGGCTTCCTCAACCGCGAGGAGAGCCTGCACGACGTCTTCGGCGCAGGCCATGCCGGCACCGCGCTTTCCGCCGCCGTCGGCCTCGCCAACGCCCGCGACCGCCTCGCCGAGGATTCCCACGTCGTCGCGCTCATCGGCGACGCCGCCCTCACCTGCGGCGTGACGATGGAGGCGCTCAACAACGCCGCGAAGTCCACGAAGCGCCTGGTCATCGTGCTCAACGACAACGAGTGGTCGATCGACCGCAACGTCGGCGCGGTCGCCGATATCCTGAGCCGCCTGATCGTCACGCGCCCTTACAACAATTCCCAGCAGGGCCTGAAGCGTTTCCTCGGCAAGACCCGCCTCGGCACGAAGTTCCTGGACTTCGGCCGCAGCTTCAAGCGCCACGTGAAGAACTGGTACACGCACAGCTCCTCGCTCTTCGAGCAGTACGGCGTGCGCTACGTCGGCCCGATCGACGGCCATGACCTCGGCGCGCTCGAACGCTACCTCCGTTTCTGCAAGGACTCGACCGGTCCGATCCTCCTGCACGTCCGCACGGAAAAGGGCCGGGGCCTCGGGGCCGCCCTGAAGAATCCGGAGAAATTCCACGGCACGGGCGCCTTCGATCCGGAGACGGGCGACTCGCTCGCTTCCGGCGCCGCCGGCGCGCCCAAGGCCTGGCAGGACGTCTTCGGCGCGCTCCTCGTCCGCGAGGCCAAGGCCGATGCCCGCGTCGTCGGCATCACCGCCGCGATGCCCTCCGGCACGGGCCTCAACCAGCTGAAGAAGGAGCTGCCGGGGCAGTATCACGACGTCGGCATCGCCGAGGAGCACGCCGCGCTCTTCGCCGCCGGCATCGCCGCCCGCGACCTCCGCCCGGTCTGCGCGATCTACTCCACCTTCATGCAGCGCGCCTACGACATGGTCATCCATGACGTCTGCCTGCAGCGCCTGCCGGTCACCTTCTGC
>CAZXSI010000134.1:0-3269 GCA_964643215.1 uncultured Klebsiella sp.
CGACCTTGCCGATGAAGTAGCGGAGCATGTGCTCGCTGATCTCGAAGTCGGCGATCACGCCGTCCTTCATCGGACGCAGGGCCTGGATGTCGCCCGGCGTGCGCCCGAGCATCATGCGGGCCTCGTTGCCGACCGCGATCGGCTTGCGGGTGCTGGTCCGGATGGCGACGACACTGGGTTCACGGAGGACCACGCCGCGATCCTTGAGGAACACGAGGGTGTTGGCCGTGCCAAGGTCGATGCCGATGGCTTGGGTGAATAGCCCGGGGAAGCGCTTAAACATCAGGGTCGTGTGGTTTCCTTTATGAACAGTTTATTCACAGCATAGTCAAACGAAACTTCGGCCTACCAGGACAGGGTAGGGACGTCATAAGATTCATCCAGACAGCGAGATAGGCGGGCGTCGCGGACGGAGCCACGCACCTGTTCACATCCGCGCCCGCGGGCCGCCACGCCGGGAAGACCGGCCGATGCCCCGCCGGCCGCCACGCGCGATTCCGATGGCCGCTCAGACCCCTCGGGGAGCATGGAACTTGCGAGGTCCGCCGCAGGTCGTAGTAACGACGCACCCCAACCCCATGACACCTCAGCTCAATCGCCGGTCTTTCCTTCGCACCAGCGGCATGGCCGCCGCCGCCTTCGCGGTGACGCGCCCTTGGCTCAATTCCGCCGCCCGCACCGTCTCGCCGAACGAGAAGCTCAACATCGCCGCGGTGGGCTTCGGCGGGGTCGGCGGCAGCAACGTGAGGAATTCCGCCGACGAGAACATCGTCGCGCTGTGCGACCTGGACCTCGGCCGTTGCGCCGGGACCATCAAGCAGTTCCCGAAGGCCGCGTTGTTCACGGATTTCCGCAAGATGCTCGACGAGCGGAAGGACATCGATGCGGTCATCATCGCCACCCCTGACCATTCCCACGCCTACATCGCGATGGAGTGCATGCGCCGCGGCAAGCACGTCTACGTCCAGAAGCCGATCTCGCACTCCGTGTTCGAGGCCCGTATCCTCACCGAGTCGGCCCACAAGTACAAGGTCGTCACCCAGATGGGCAACCAAGGCCACTCCGGTGAAGGCATCCGCCAGGTCACGGAATGGATCGCCGCCGGCCTGATCGGCAAGGTCCGCGAGGTGCACACCTGGACCAACCGTCCGATCTGGCCGCAGAGCAGCGAGATGGACCGTCCTTCCGAAGTCCAGAAGGCCCCTGAAGGCATGGACTGGGACATGTGGTGCGGCCCGGCTCCGCTGCGTCCTTTCCACGCGTCCTACCATCCCGGCAAGTGGCGCGCCTGGTGGGATTTCGGCACCGGATCGCTCGGCGACATGGGCTGCCACATCATCGACCCCGCCTTCATGGCGCTCGACCTGCGCTATCCGATCAGCGTCGAAGGCAACGTCTCCACGGTCTTCGAGACCTTCGGCAAGAAGACCACCGGCAAGTTCGAATCGTACCCGCGCTCCTCGATCGTCCGCTTCAAGTTCCCGGCCCGCGGCGACATGCCGCCCGTGACCCTGACCTGGTGGGACGGCGGCCTGATGCCCCAGCGCCCCGACGAACTCGAGGATGACATGCCCTTCGGCGACCCCAACGGCGGCTGCCTCTTCATCGGCGACAAGGCGAAGCTCGTCTGCGGCTGCTACGGACTCAATCCGCGCATCCTCAACGCCGATCTCCGCGAAGCGTCCAAGAAGCTGGCCAAGACCATTCCCCGCATCCCGGGCAACTCGTCCGGCCATGAGAAGGATTGGATCCGCGCCTGCAAAGGCGGTGCGGCCGCTTCCTCGAACTTCGACTACTCCGGCCCGCTCTCCGAGATGGTGCTCATGGGCAATCTCGCCGCCCGTTTCCCTGACCGCAAGCTCCTCTGGGACGGCGCGAAGATGGAGGTCACCAACGACAAGGGCGCCAACGCCTACGTGCGTCGCGAATATCGCAAGGGCTTCGAACTCGGCGCCTAGGCGAGGCTCACTTCAGCGCGAGCGTCGCCAGTATCGCACCGCCTAAGGCGATGCGGTACCAGGCGAACACGCCCAGACCGTGGCGGGCGACATAGCCCACGAGCCACTTCACGGAGACGAAAGCGGTGACCGCGGCCACGACCAGACCGACGCTCGCCGGGCCGGCGGGATAGACCTGGGAGAGGGCAGGGCCGAGCGACCACATCTTGTAGACCGATGCGGCGGAAAGGGTGAGCAGGCCGACGAGGAAGGAGAACTCCGTGGCGGCGGCGTGGGAAAGCCCGGCGACCCGGCCGCCCAGGATCGTCGCCAACGAACGGCTAGTTCCCGGGATCAAGGCGACGCACTGGCAGAGGCCGACGGTCAAGGCCGAGCGCCAGCCGAGCGTGGCCACCTCGTCGACCGTCGCCGCGGACTTTTTCGGGAGCAGATGTTCGGCGACGAGAATACCAAGGCCGCCGACGAGCAGCGCGGCCGCGACGACCTCGACCGAGAAGAGATAGGCGGTGATCGCGTCCTTGAACAAGAAGCCGAGCCCGGCCGCGGGAATGAAGGCCACGAGGATGGAGGAGGCTAGGCTCACGGATTTCGATTCCCATCGGCAAAGGCCGACAACCAGGCCGCGAAGGCGGCCGAAGAACGCGACGAAGACCGCGAGGATCGCTCCGAGCTGGATGATGACGATGTAGTCGTCGGCGACCCGCTCGAGCGAGATCGGCCGCCCCTTGCGATCGGCGACCCCGGCGATCGTCACCTCGGGGAACTTCGGGAAGCCGAGCAAGTGATCGCTGATGATCATGTGGCCGGTCGAGCTGACCGGCAGGTATTCCGTGACGCCTTCGACCGTACCCGTGACGATGGCGCGCTGATAGGTGAAATCACGCCGGACTTCCTCGGGTGTCACCGTGGGGCCATAACCTCCGAGCGCGGACGAGGAGGAAAGCAGCCACAAGCCGAGGGCGATGCGAAGCATGGCCGACATCTAGGCATCCGTCCTCGCCGGGGCAAGGAAAGCCGTGAAAAGCCCTTGTCGCTTGCCCTTGGAGGTCGTTCCCGCTTTATGCAGGATATCACGACCATGTCGGCCTCCAGCCTCATCCCGACCACCGAACCTCGCTTCCGCGTCCCGGACGCCCGCGGCCGTTTCGGTCAGTTCGGCGGGATGTACGTCCCGGAGACCTTGATGACTCCTTTGTTGGACCTGACGAAGGCCTACGACGAGGCCCGTCGGGATCCCGCCTTCCAGCAGGCCTTCGCGGACATGCTGCGCGACTACGCGGGACGTCCGACCGGCCTGTATCATGCCGAGTC
>CAZXSI010000135.1:0-3268 GCA_964643215.1 uncultured Klebsiella sp.
ACGAACGGCTGCTTCACCTCGACGCCCTTGGGGACGTGGAGGACGTAGCCGGCGCGGAGCCACGCGCGGTGCAGCGCGGCGAACTTGTCGCCGCCGAGCAGCACGGGGTGCTTCAGGAGGTGTTCCTGGAGCAGGGCGGGGCGGGCGCGGACGGCGTCCTCGAGGGATTCGAAGACCACGCCCCGGGCGACGAGCTCGGGGGAGAGCGTCGGCTTCAGCACGCAGTGGCCGTCGACGTGGACGATGAGGCCGGCGGCGTCGGAGATCAGGCGCGAGCGCGCGATGAGGTCGGCGGCCTGGGCCGGCGTCGGGGCCGGCGCGGGGGCGTAGCCCTCGAGCGAGAGCGTGCGGGCGTCGGAGAAGCGCCACTTCTCGTTGTCGCGCGTGGGCATCGGCAGCGATTGGAACGCATGCCAGCCCTGCTGGCGGAGGACGGCGAACCAGTCCTGCGCGCGGAACTGCGCGGTCTCGGCGGACTGCAGGGCGACGTCGAGGACGCCGGCGGGCGCGGAGGCGACGGCGCTCATCCGACGGACCCTTCCATCTGCAGTTCGATGAGGCGCTTCAGCTCGACGGAGTATTCCATCGGGAATTCCTTCACCAGGTCGTTGACGAAGCCGTTCACGGCGAGGGACATCGCCTCGCCTTCGGACAGGCCGCGCTGCATCATGTAGAAGATCTGCTCGGCGGAGACCTTAGAGACGCTGGCCTCGTGCTGGACCGAGTTCTTGCGGCCGCGGACGGAGATCGCCGGGTAGGTGTCGGTGCGGCTGTGCTCGTTGATGAGCAGGGCGTCGCACTCGGTGTTGTTGCGGCAGTTCGCGAGCGTCTTCGGGATGTGGACCAGGCCGCGGTAGGTCGAACGGCCTTCGCCGACGGAGATGGATTTCGCGATGATGTTCGAGGTCGTGTCGTCGGCCGCGTGGATCATCTTGGCGCCGGTGTCCTGGTGCTGGCCGTCGTTGGCCAGGGCGATCGAGAGCACCTCGCCGCGGGCGCGCTTGCCGCGCAGGACCACGCCGGGGTACTTCATCGTCAGGCGGGAACCGATGTTGCAGTCGATCCAGCGCACTTCGGCGTCCTCCTCGGCCACGCCGCGCTTCGTCACGAGGTTGAAGACGTTGGCGGACCAGTTCTGGACGGTGATGTACTGGATCTTCGCGCCCTTGAGGGCGACGAGCTCGACGACCGCGGAGTGGAGGGTGGCCGTCTCGAACTTGGGGGCCGTGCAGCCTTCCATGTAGGTGACTTCCGAGCCTTCGTCGGCGATGATCAGGGTGCGTTCGAACTGGCCGAAGTTCTCGGCGTTGATGCGGAAGTAGGCCTGCAGGGGCTGGGCCACCTTCACGCCCTTGGGGATGTAGATGAAGGAGCCGCCGGAGAAGACCGCGGAGTTGAGCGCGGCGAACTTGTTGTCGCCGGCCGGGATGACCTTGCCGAACCACTTGCGGAAGATCTCCGGGTGGTCGCGCAGGCCTTCGGTCGGGCCGCAGAAGATGACCCCGAGCTTCTCGAGCTCCTCCTTCATGCGCGAGTAGACCGCTTCGGAGTCGAACTGGGCTTCGACGCCGGCGAGGAACTTGCGTTCCGATTCCGGGATGCCGAGGCGTTCGAAGGTCTGCTTCACGTCGTCGGGGACCTCTTCCCACGTGCGGACGGGCTTCTGGCCCTTGGACAGGTAGTAGCGGATGTCCTCGAACTTGATGTTCTCGAGGTCGGCCGTGGCCCAATGCGTCGGCATCGGCAGGTCCTGGAAGATCTTGAGCGACTTCTGGCGGAACTCGCGGATCCACTCTTCTTCGCCCTTCACCTTGGCGATGTAGTCCACGGTCGCGGGCGTCAGGCCCACCCCCGCGTCGAAGGCGTAGTTCTCCTCGTACTTGAAGTCGCCCTTGGAGCGATCGACTTCGATCGCTTCGCGCTGGGCCAGGTTGTCGTCGATTTCAGCCATCTGGGTTCAGGCTTTGGCGAGGTCGGACTTCACCCAATCGTAGCCCTTCTCCTCGAGTTCGAGGGCGAGCTCCTTGCCGCCGCTGTGGACGATGCGTCCGTCCCACATGATGTGGACGCGGTCGGGGACGATGTAGTCGAGCAGGCGCTGGTAGTGGGTGATGACGAGGAAGCCGGTGTCGGGTCCGCGCATGGCGTTGACGCCTTCGGAGACGATGCGGAGCGCGTCGATGTCGAGGCCGGAATCGGTCTCGTCGAGGACGGCGTACTTCGGTTTGAGCATCATCAGCTGGAGGATCTCGCAGCGCTTCTTCTCGCCGCCGGAGAAGCCTTCGTTGACGAAGCGGGAGGTGAACTTCCGGTCCATCTTGAGGGCGTCCATCTTCGCGTAGAGCTCGGCGTAGTAGGCCTTGGCGTCGAAGGGCGCGCCCTTGGCCTGGCGGGCGACGAGCGCGGCGCGGATGAAGTTGGCGATGGTCACGCCGGGGATCTCGCTCGGGTACTGGAACGCGAGGAAGAGGCCGGCGCGAGCGATGACGTCGGGCTCGAGGCCGATGATCTGTTCGCCGTCGAGGAAGGCCTCGCCGGACTGCACGGAATAATCCGGGTGGCCCGCGAGGACCTTGGAGAGCGTGCTCTTGCCGGTGCCGTTAGGCCCCATGATGGCGTGCACTTCACCCTTGGGGACCGTGAGGGAGAAATCCTTCAGGATCGGGCGGTCGCCGACGGAGGCGTTGAGGTTCTTGATGACGAGCGAATCGGACATGGGGAAAAGGGCGGGGGATCAGTTGGAATGGGAACCCTTGGCCTGGGCGCGGCCGTGGAAGCTGATCTCGATGACTTCGGAGTCGAAGCCGGGCGGGAGGATCGAGCGGAGGCTCTTGAGGACTTCGGGCGGCAGCTCGATGTCGTGCACGCGGCCGGTGGCCTTGTCGCGGAAGTGCGCGTGCGGGGCCAGGTTGGGGCAGTAGCGGGTGGATTCGCGCTCGTGGTTGACCTGGCGGACCAGGCCGCAGCCGACGAAGGTCTCGAGGCAGTTGTAGACCGTGGCGAGGGAGAGGCCCGGCATCACTTCGCGGGCGCGATGGAAGACCTCGTCGACCGTCGGGTGGTCGCGCTCGGCGAGGAGGACGGTGAAGACGGCTTCGCGCTGGGGGGTGACCTTCTGGCCGCTCTTAACGAGGGCTTCTTGAAGGTGTTCCTTGTCCTGTTCGGTGAGATTTCGAATCATTCTAAACGTCTAATCAGTTAGAATGAGTCTAATCCGCAAGAAGAAAGGGTGGTAAACAAGGGGTAGGGGTTGGGGTGGGGGTAGGGG
>CAZXSI010000136.1:0-3265 GCA_964643215.1 uncultured Klebsiella sp.
CCCACTGCGGGATTGCCAGCGGGGCAGGGGTTCGCACTGTCACTCCCACAATGGCCTGCACCCCTCCTACCTCCGCCTCCGAAGTCTTCTGCCGCGCCGCTAAGTGCAACCGCCTCATGGGTCGGGTGCTCTTCGCTTTTGCGATCGTCCTTACCCTGATCCTCGTGAACGGCGGCAAGGAGTTCGTCCATGGCGCCTCCGCCGGCAATGTCGGCGGAGCCGAGCGCATCGTCGGCCACCTGACGTCCTTCGTCGCCCAGCTGGTCTTGCTCCTCTCGGTGCTTTTCCTCGCCCGGCGCCGCGCCTCCGCCGCGCATCACGCGATGGTGAAGTCGAACAACCTCAAGGCCCTCGAGCTCCTCGCCGCTTCCGCGACCGAGGAGGCCGCCAAGAAGGACCTCCTCGCCCGCGCCGCCGACCTCGTCGCCGGCAAGCCGGGTTGCTGCAAGTAAGGGCCAACAGAGGGGGCGGACGCTTGACGCGTCCGCCCCCTTTTCGTCGGCATGCCGGCGCCTACTCGAAACGAGCCCGGATGATCCGGCCTTGGCGCTGGCATGCCCTCATCCAGGCGCCCGCGAGGACTTCACTGCTCGTCCAGCGGGCGCTGACCGGTACGGATTGCTCGTCGCTATCCCAGCACCAGATGCGTCCTTCTCCCGGCGGATACTGGTAGGCCGTCACGGCGTGCGACCAGCCGTCGCCGCTCATGATCAGGACGCGCGCCTTGATCCCGTTACGGCGGAGGGCCTGGGCCATGATCGCGGCCTCGGGTAGGCAGGCGTTGTCGTAGTCGCCGATGACCTCATCGCCGGCGACGGGCGCCGGCGGGTTGGTCGCGCAACCGGTCAGGGCTAGGAGCGATGAAACCAGCAGGCATTCTGTGATAACGAGGCACGTTGCGCAGCACGCGGACGCGCCTCGGTAGGGGCGGGTTTTGTCGGGGGTTGCGCAGGAGCCGTCCGACAAGGGCGATCCTGGACAAACAGCCGGCATCACCCGAATGGATGAAGCGTTGTTCATGTATTGGATTATGTCTTACGCCCAGGCCTGGCAACCCCTCATGCCTCATTAGGTAATCATCCCTATGCCCTAGGCAGCACGCGGTGCTGCTTCTTTGTTTTGATTCTCTGACCTGGGTAGGGGCGCCACTGCGTGGCGTCCGTTCGTCAGTCGACAGAGGTATCCCTGCCCAGATGTTATTCTCGACAGATTGTGGTCAACGGACGCGACGCAGTCGCGCCCCTACCTCTTCTCCTGTTCGAGGGAGGCCTTGATGGAATCGTTGAAGGCCTTGGTGCGTTCGGCTTCGGTCTGGGTCACGGGGGTCCGCTGGCTGGCCTGATGATCGCCGCCTACCCAGCGCAGGTTGTGGATCGCGGGGTCGGCGCCGAGCGTCCAGCCCTTGGCGGGTCTCATGTCGGGTGTCTTGAGTTCCGCCGGGATGCTCGGCGTCAAACTGAGCTCGGTGAGCGTGCTCCAGTCGGCGAGCGCCTGCTTGGTGGCGCCGATCGGACGCACGTCGGCCAGGTCGACCTCGACCTTTGCCCAGCCGTCCTTGACCTTGAGTTCCTTGACGGCGGCGTATTCGGCCTTCGGGCCGGCGGCGAAGGCGCCCCATTCGTTGCTGATGAACTTCACGGCGAGCCAGCTGTCCTCGCGCGCCTTGATCTCAAAGCTCAGCTTGGCTCCCTTGGGTCCGCTGAATTCCGGTTCCTTCACGATCCGGGTATGGGCGCTCCAGAGTTCCGGGTTGCCCCAGTTGAGCCGATACCAATCGGCCCAGTCGCCGCTTTCCCGGAGTATCAGGCCCTGCGGCCGCCGTGGACCGCTCCGCGCCATCTTCTCTCGCAGGGTGAGGGTCTCTCGGGTCGCCCGCCCGTTTTTGACCGATATGACCGAGGCTCGGACTTCTTGCAATTGGGACGCCGAAGCCCAACCCATGCGCGAGCTGAAGGCATAGTCCGAGGAATTCGCGACACCGGGCACGGTGGGAATCTGGCGATACCAGGCCGGGGTCGGGAAAGAGACGTGAGCGTAGGCGAACAGGGGTCGATCGGGGTCCACCTCCGCGCCTATGTAGCAATGGATGCGGTCGCCGCCGGGTCTCTTGAGCAAGTCGGCCGACGGGACTTCCAGGTCGATGTGTCGCCAGAAGCGCGTCAGCGGGTGCGGGTCTTGGCTCCAGAAAAGCCTCGCCTTCGAAGCGGGCAGGTTGGTCGGCAGGAACACGGTGATTTCCAGCCCATAGGACGGTTCCGTCTCCGTAGGGGTGACCGGCAGCTGGCGGTGCGGCAGTTTGGTTTCGCCAGGAAGGCGCCGGCCGACCTTCACCTCGATTTCGGGCGCCGGCTGCGGGATGAGCCCTGTCTTGCCATTCAGGTACGTCTCGAACCACAGGTGCTGCGTGAGCGAGCTGGCGTGGTCGTGACGGTGATTGAAGTGCGGCGACATGCTCAGGCGCAGGAGCGGGTCCGGCACGCCGCGCCAGTTCCACGCCATGTTGTCCATGTTGGCGTGGAAATCGTTGGTCGGTGACAGCCAGAGCACCGGCACGCGCAACCGGGCGATGTAGGGATTCTCCGAGGTCGTCGCCAGTTCGAGCGGGGTGGCCTTCGAGCGCGTCCCCCCGGGCATCTCGAAGGACCCCGCGGTCAGATCGCCGGAGCCGCCGCACGAGGGCACGGCTGCTTTCACCCGCTGGTCGATGCCGGTCAGGTGGGTGGTCAGGCGTCCGCCCATCGAGTGGCCGTAGACGCCGAGGCGGTCCGGATCGACCTCCGGCTGCAGTTCGAGGAACGTCAGGCCGCGTCGCGCGGCGAGCGTCACCAGGAACCAGTTGTCGTTGCGGGGCGATTCGACCGGATCGAGCGTGAAGGCGTCGGGCTTGGTGCCGCCGGCGAAGTGATTGACCTTGTTGCGCTGGGGCGGATGCGTGGCGTCGAGCGCGCCCCAGTCGGTGTTGGGTCCGTCGTAGATCTTGCCGTCGGCGAAGGTCATCTTGTTGCCGCCCCAGTTGAGGGAAAGACTCGCGTAGCCGCGCTTCGCGTCCGTCACGACCGTGGCGAGATTCGCGGATTGTCCGCCGCCGTGGATGTGCATCAGTCCCGGGAGGGCTTTGGCGCCTTTCGGGAAGGCGTAGAACGCCGCCATCGTGGCCGGCTGGCCTTTGAAGACGCCGATACGGTAACGGACCACGCGGCAGACGATGCCGTCCTGTTCCCATTCCTTGGTCACTTCGGTGCCGATCGGTTCGCGTCGGGGATCG
>CAZXSI010000137.1:0-3264 GCA_964643215.1 uncultured Klebsiella sp.
CCCCTTATGCGCACCACGTCGCTCCTCGCCCTCCTGGCTTCCGCCGTCCTCGTGACGGCCGCCGAAGACGGCGCCCAGATCTATTCGACCCTTTGCGGCGCCTGTCACGGCCCCGACGGCAAGGGCCTCAACGGCCTGCCGCCGCTCGTCGGCAGCGAATGGCCCAAGGGCGCCCCGGCCCGCTCCATCAAGATCATCCTCAACGGCCTGAGCGGTCCCGTCGAGGTCGCCGGCAAGACCTACGCGATCGACATGCCCCCGCAGGGCGCCGTGCTCAGCGACGAGAAGATCGCCGCGGTCCTGACGTACGTCCGCAAGGCCTTCGCCGGCGGCGCCGGCCCGGTCTCCGTCGACGAGGTCAAGGCCGTGCGCGCCGCGACGGCGAAGCGCACCACGCCCTGGACCGCCGAGGAGCTGCTCAAGGCCCATCCGTTCCCCCCGGCCAAGACCGCCCTCAAGAACCTCGTCGGCACGATGTACAAGGGCGAGTGGAAGACGCTGCCGGACTTCTCCACGCTGAAGCCCGCGCTGATGGAAGACTTCAACGCCGGCGTCATCGACGTCGCCCAGTCCGGCCAGAAGGACGCCTTCGCGATGGTCTGGACCGCCCAGTTCGACGCCCCGGCCGAAGGCAAGTACACCTTCCTCTTCGACTGCGACGACTTCGGCGCGCTCTACGTCGGCGGCGAGCGCATCGCCGAAGTCAAGGGCATCGGCCCCATCGGCGGCCGCGCCAAGGAAGTGCCCATCATCCTGAAGAAGGGCCTCACGCCCCTCCGCGTCGAGTACGTCGAGTTCGCCGGCCAGGAGGTCGTCGTCCTCGGCTACAAGGGCCCGAAGGACAAGGAGTACCAGTGGCTTTCCAAGACCAAGGGCGGCAAGGGCGGCAAGGCCGCCAAGGAACGCGTCTCGATCCCGATCCAGCCCAAGGACGGCGTCGCCGCGATCTACCGCAACTTCATCGACAAGATCACGCCGCGCGCCATCGGCATCGGCTTCCCGAACGGGCTCAACATCGCGTACAGCGCCGACAACCTCGCCGCGGAGCTGATCTGGACGGGCAAGTTCATGGACGGCGGCCATCATTGGACCGACCGCGGCGCCGGCAACGAGCCGCCCGCGGGCACGAACGTCATCAAGCTCTCCGACGGCCAGGCCGTCCTGCTCGAAGGTTCCGCCGGCGGCGTCGTCCGCTTCGCCCGCGAGAAGGACGAGAAGGAATGGAAGTTCTCCGCGGTCAACGTCGCCGCCGAGTTCAAGGGCTACGACCTCGACAAGGCGGGCAACCCGACCTTCCGCTCCGCGGGCGAAGGCTGCGCGCTGACCGACGCCTGGTTGCCCGAGGAAAGCTCCGGCAAGCCCTCGCTCACCCGGACGCTCAAGGCCACCGGCGACAAGCCGCTCGTCGTCGTGCTCGCGCGCGACCTCGCCGTGAACGGTCCGTCGGACGGCGTGGCCGAGCTCCCCGGCGGCTTGCTGGTGCGTTCGGTCAGCGGCCCGGCCCCGAAGGCCGACGCCAACGCCAAGACCCTCACCGTCACCCTCAAGCCCGGCGAGACCGCCGTGCTGGGCTACTCCTTCCGCTGAACTTCGCCCCACCGGCATCCCCTCACATGAAAAAGCTCTCCCTTCTCCTCGTCCTCGCCGGCCTCGCCGCCGCCGCGTCCGCCGCGGACGCCCCCAAGGCCAAGGCGCCCAAGGCCGCCAAGGCCAGCAAGCTGGCGACGGTCGATTCCATCCGCGTCGCCGAGGCGCGCCAGTCGGAATTCTACGAGCGCGTCGAGATCCCGACGCCCGCCGGCGAAGTCACCGAGGTCTCCTCGATCTCGCTGCTCCCCGGCAAGAAGGTCGCCATCGGCACGCGCCGCGGCGACATCTGGGTCGCCGAAGGCGCCTACGACGCCGACCTGACCAAGATCAAGTGGACCAAGTTCGCGTCCAACCAGCACGAGCCCCTCGGCATGTTCTGGCGGGATGGTTCGCTCTACGCGATGCAGCGTCCCGAGCTCACCCGCCTGACCGACCGCGACGGCGACGGCCGCGCGGACAGCTTCGACACCGTGTGCTCCAAGTGGGGCGTCAGCGGCGATTACCATGAATACGCCTTCGGATCCGAGCCGGACAAGAACGGCGACGTCTGGATGGTGCTCTGCCTGACCGGCTCCTTCCATGCGCACGCCCCGTGGCGCGGTTGGGCGGCGAAGATCACCCCGGACGGCAAGTTCATCCCCGTGGCTTCCGGCATCCGTTCGCCGGGCGGCATCGGGCACAACGACAAGGGCGACTTCTTCTACACCGACAACCAGGGCGTCTGGAACGGCTCGTCCTCGCTGAAGTGGCTCCGCCCCGGTTCGTTCCAGGGCAACCCGACCGGCAACAAGTCGGCCGCCCTCGCGAACTTCCCGGCGCCGCCCGAGCCCGCCAGCGGCTCGCGCATCCTCACCGAGCGCCTGAAGTTCCCCGAGTTCGTGCCGCCCGCCGTCATCCTGCCGCACGGCAAGGTCGGCAACTCGCCTTCCGGCGTCGCGTGCGACATGTCCAAGGGCAAGTTCGGCCCGTGGGAAAGCCAGATGCTGATCGGCGAGCAGACCGCCTCGCAGGTGCAGCGCGCCAACCTCGAAGTCGTCAACGGCCTCTATCAGGGCGCCGTCTTCCACTTCCTCGGCGGCTTCGAGGCCGGCCTGATCCCCGTCCGCATGGACCAGGAAGAAGGCACGCTCTTCGTCGGCGGTTCGAACCGCGGCTGGGGTTCGCGCGGCTCCAAGACGTTCACCTTCGAGCGCGTGCGCTTCAAGGGCAAGGTGCCGTTCGAGATGCATGACATCTCCGCGCGGCATGACGGCTTCGAAGTGACCTTCACGCAGCCGGTCGACGCCGCCGCGGCCGCCGACCTCGCGAACTACGCCCTCGATACCTTCACCTACATCTACCAGTCGAGCTACGGCAGCCCCGAGGTCGACCAGACCACGCCGACCGTCAAGTCGGCCACCGTCTCCGCCGACGGCCTCAAGGTGCGTCTTGTCGTCGACGGCCTCGTCCGCGGCCACATCCATCACCTGGCCCTCGGCGACATCAAGTCGAAGGCCGGCGACACCCTCTGGCACAGCGAAGGCTGGTATACGCTGAACGAGATCCCGGCCGCCAAGTAAGCCTGACGGCGGGGAACCGCTGGCATGGTGAACTGCTGCGAAGCAGGAGGAAAGGGCGCCGCAAGGCGCCCTTCTTGTTTGGGTAGGGTCGGGACCGCGTCACGACATAGAGGCA
>CAZXSI010000138.1:0-3227 GCA_964643215.1 uncultured Klebsiella sp.
CACCTTTGCACTTTTGCACAGGAGCTCCGCTCCGATTTGCACCTTTGCACTGTCTCTCCTCTTCGCCCCTGGCCCCCGCGCCAGCTTGCCCCATATTTTCATGTCCTCCTCCCAGCCCAGATTCACCTCCCGTGAACTGACCGTGATGATCCTCGCCGGACTCATCTTGGTGCTCGCGCCGTGGGGCTGGGGCGGGGTGGTGCTCTGGACCGTCGCCGCCGCGCTCGGCCTCGCCGTCGCCGCCTTCGTCGCGACCTTCGCGGAAGCCCGCGCGCAACGCTTCGCGATGGGGGCGTGGTTCCTGGGCCTGGTCTTCGCCCTCGTCGGCGCCACGTCCGAAGGCGCCGCGCCGTGGAGCTATCGCTGGCTCGACTACGTGAGCTTCCCGGCCGCCGCCTTCTTCGGCTCATCGCTCGCCGCCCTCCTGCTGTCGCGCGACCTGACGTCGCGGCCGGCCGCCGAGCTGCGGCGTGAGCTCTTCCGCTCGGTGCCTTTCTGGGCCGGCGTGACGTTGTTCGCCTATTTCGCCGTCCAGGACCTCAACGCGTGGGGCGTCGTCGTCGACCGCGAGGCCTTCTGGGCCAAGCAGGGCCTGCCGGGCATCGATGTCGGCAAGTTCGACATCCGTCCGCAGCCATATCTCTCATGGCTGCCCTCCGGGCTGAATGCGCCGTTCTCCGCCGCCGACACGTCGCAGCCGCCGATGAACGCCTGGCGGCAGATGATGGTCCTCGGCGCGCCGTGGCTCCTCTTCTGCGCCCTCGGCGCCGGCCTGCGTCGTCGCCGAGGCTACGTCCTCCTCGGCTGGACCACCGTCCTGATGGCGTGCGCCGTCGGGGCCTTCGGGTTCCTCAACCAGTACTCCTCGGGCACGATCCTCGGCTATCCGATCCCTTACAACTCCCGATGCTTCGGCACGTTCATGAGCCGCAACCACGCCGGCGTCTATCTCTACCTGCATGCGGCGGTGGCGCTCGCGCTGACGTTCTGGCACATCCGGCGGGCCGGCGAGAACACGCTGAAAGGCGGTCCCCACCTCGTCGCCGCCTTCCTCGCCTTCGCGCTCGCCCTCATCGTCGCCCTGACCGGCAGCACCGCCGGCGTCGCGGCCGTGCTGGCCATCCTCCTCGTCTCCGTGCCGGCGGCCTATTACTTCGGCTTTCCGGGTTCGCGCGGTTCGCGCCGGCAGATCATCCTCATCACCGGCGCCGCGATGCTGCTTTCCGCCGCCGCCATCCTCGCGGCGACCGACCTGAAGCCGCTGGTGGAACGCTTCCGGCAGAAGACCGCATCCTTCCAGCAGACGGGCGCCGACGACCGCGCGCCTTTGCGTCGCGCCACCTGGGCGCTGATCGCCGACGGCGGCTGGCAAGGACGCGCCTGGGTCGGTTACGGCGCGGGCTCCTACCGCTGGATCTCGCCGCCCTTCCAGGCGCAGCAGAAGGAGCTGCAGCGCGACGGCAAGCTGTTCTACCGCGCGATCCATGCGCATAACGACTGGCTCGAGATGCTGGCCGACTGGGGCGTCCTCGGGCTGTTGCCCGTGCTCGCGGCGCTCGCCTGGCTCGGCCGCCGCCTGGCCCGCGGCTTCCGCGCCGGCCATCCGGAGACGGTGCCGCTCGCGACGGCGCTCATCCTGCTCGGCGCCCATGCGGCGGTCGACCTGCTGTTCTGGTTCACGCCGCTGATGTTCATGGCGGCCTTCATGGTCGCCGCGATGACCTGCCTGACCGAGCAATCCTCCGCCGAGATGGGCCGGGAACTCTCCTGACCTTGCGCCAGATCATCCAGCATCTGGGCTCGGGTCGCACCGAGCTCCTCGCGGTCCCCGCGCCCGGCCCGCATCGCGGACGCCTGCTCGTCCGCGCGACGCGCTCGCTGGTCTCGCTCGGCACGGAACGGATGCTGGTCGAGTTCGGTCGCGGGGGCTGGCTGAGCAAAGCCCGTCAGCAGCCGGAAAAATTCCGTGCGGTGCTCTCCAAGGTCCGCTCCGAGGGGTTCTTGGCCACCGTCGCCGCGGTCCGCAGCAAGCTCGCCCAGCCGATCCCGCTGGGGTATTGCCATGTAGGCCAGGTGCTCGACGCCGGCGAGGTGCCCGGCTTCGCCGCCGGTGAGCGGGTGGTGTCCAACTCTCCGCACGCCGAAGTGGTCTCGGCCGACCCGGCTTTCGCCGCGCGCATCCCCGATGGCGTCTCCGACGACCATGCGACCTTCACGCCGCTCGCCGCGGTCGCCCTGCATGGCATCCGTCTGGTCGACGCCCGCCCCGGCGACACGGTCGTGGTCATGGGGCTCGGCCTGATCGGCCAGCTCGCGGTCCGCCTGCTCCGTGCTCGCGGAGTAACCGTCGTCGGCGTCGATCCCGATGTCTCCAAGCAGGCGATGGCCGCGCAGGCCGGCGCCCGTATCCCCGACGGGGCGTCTCCGCTCCACGCGCTCGTCGCCGTCGGCGCCGCCGGAGTCCTCATCACGGCGAGCACTTCCTCCGACGAACCGGTCAACCAAGCCGCCCGCCTCTGCCGTCGTCGCGGACGCGTCGTGCTGGTCGGCGTGACGGGCCTCACGCTCAACCGCGCGGACTTCTACGCGAACGAAGTCTCGTTCCAGGTCTCGCGCTCCTATGGGTCCGCCGACCCGGCCGATCCTTCATCCGCCCGGGCCAACTTCTCCGAAGTCCTCGACCTGATGGCTTCGGGTTCCCTCGATGTGGGCCCTCTGCTGACTTCCCGCCACCCGCTGGCGGCGGCTCCGCAGATCTACGATGACCTGCGTCGCCCCGGTTCCTACGGCCTGCTCATCAGGTATGACGTCCCGAACGAGGCGCTCGTCCGCACATCGCCGGGCACGGATTGGGACAGCCGCACCGTAGGCGGCAGCGCCGTCATCGGTTGCGGCAACTTCGCCGCCCGCGTGCTCGTGCCGGAGCTCCGTCGCCAAGGCGCGTCGCCTTCGGCCTTCGTCTCGGCCAACGGTCTTTCGGCGAAGCTGCTCGCCGGGTCCGCCGCGACGGCGACCACCGATGTGACCGCGGCGTTCGACGATCCGAGCGTCGATAAGGTCTTCGTCGCCACCCGTCATGCCGAACACGGTGCACTGGCCCGCGCGGCGCTCCGCGCAGACAGGCATGTCTGGGTCGAGAAGCCGCTCGCGCTCACGGAGCCCGACCTCGATGCCACGCTGGCCGCGGCACGCTCGTCGTCCCAGGTCCTCGCCGTCGGCTTCAACCG
>CAZXSI010000139.1:0-1370 GCA_964643215.1 uncultured Klebsiella sp.
TCGCGCCCCTACCTTGCGTTCACCGTTCGGCGAACGTGAGATTTACTTCATCACGCCGAATCGGAAGACGAGCTTCTGCGCGTATTGTTCGCCAGGGCGCAGGATGCCGCTGGGGTAGCCCAGGCGATGGAACGCAGGCTGGTTAGGCGAATCAGGGAAAAGACCGGGCTCGAGGCAGAAGCCTTGGCGGAAGGCGAAGGGCTTGGGCCAGCGGCCCTGCACGGTGCCCGCGAGGAAGTTGCCGGTGTAGAACTGGAGGCCCGGGGCGTCGGTGAGGACTTCGAGCGTGCGGCCGGAGGAGGCTTCGGTGACGAAGGCGGCGGACTTCAGGGACCTGTCCGTGCCCAGGTCGTAGCAGTGATCGTAGCCGCGGGCGCGGCGCAGTTGGTCGTGCGGGGCGCCGATGCGTTCGCCGATGGCGTGGCTGCGGCGGAAGTCGAACGGGGTGTTCGTGACGTCCATGAGCTCGCCCGTCGGGATGAGCGCGGGCGTCACCGGCACGAGGCGGTCGGAGCGGAGCGTCAGGCGGTGGTCGAGGATGCTGCCCTGGCCGGCGAGATTGAAGAAGACGTGGTTCGTGAGGTTGCAGGCCGTCGGGGCGTCGGTCGTGGCCGCGAAATCGATCGTCAGCTCGTCGGAGGCGTCGGCCAGCGTGTAGGTGACCGTCACGGTGAGCGTGCCCGGGTAGCCTTCCTCGCCGTCGGGGCTGACATAGGTGAAGCGGACCGCGGACGCGTCGGCCGTGCGGATCGCTTCGGACTTCCAGACGCGTTTGTCGAGGGCGCGCAGGCCGCCGTGGAGGTGGTTGCCGTTGTTGTTCTGGGCGAGCGCGATCTCGCGTCCGTCGATGGTCAGCTTGCCGCCCGCGAGGCGGTTGGCGTAGCGGCCGACGGTGCTGCCGAGGAAGGGGTTGCCGGCGACGTAGTCCTCGAGCGAGCGCAGGCCGAGGGTGACCTCGCCGAGGCGGCCGTGGACGTCGGGGACGCGGATCGACGTGAGCGTCGCGCCGAACTCGCTGACGGAGATCTCCATGCCTCGGGCGTTGGTCAGCGTGTGGAGCTGGACCGGCTGGCCGTCGATGAGCCCGTGCTGGCGGCGCAGGGCGAGGCCGGCGCGGCGTTTGCGACGGAGGGTGAGGAAGCCCGCGACCAGGAGGGTGCCGTAGGCCAGTGCTTCGGGGGAGAGCATGCGGTGAGGTTGTTGGGTGGGCGGAGGGTGGGCAAATCAAAGAAGACCCGGATGGCAGAGGGCAGATGACTGAACGGAGGGCTGAGTTGAGGGCTGCGTTGAGGACTGAATGGAGGGCTGAATGGAAATGGGAGTATTGAGTATGGAGTATCGAGTATAGGGAGAACCAGAATACGGGTGGC
>CAZXSI010000139.1:1470-3210 GCA_964643215.1 uncultured Klebsiella sp.
GGTGGCGGGTCAACGGCTGCGAAGCAGGCCGCCGGATGGTGGCCGTAGGGTAGGGGCAGGACACCGTCATGCCCTCCGCCGACGAAAGGGCGCGGCGTAACCTCGCCCCTACCTTAAGGCAGGCAGCTAGGGCAGCACGCGGTGCTGCCCCTACCCGTAAAATCGGGAAACAAAGAGAGGCCGCCCGGATGGGCGGCCTTGAGGAGGACAGCACGTGGTGCTGTCCCTACCTGACGCTTACTTCTTCGCAGGCTCCTTGGCGGCGACAGGGGAGCCGAGGAGGGCGGTCCAATCGGTCGCGATGCGCACCGCTTCCTGGAGCTGGATGTCATACTCCGGCCAGTCGTCGTCCTCGAGCGGGTCGCGCATGCGGCTGGCGCGCTTGCTCTTCGCCGCGGAACCGGCGCCTTCCTTCTTCTCCTGTTCGATGGCCGCGTCGAGCTTCACGTCGGTGGCCTTCGGGCTCTTCTTCGCGTAGTCGGAGAGCTCGCGCCGGATCTGCTCGCGGAACGCCAGGTCGTCCTTGCGCTCCGTGCTCCGTTGGTCGAGCGAGAGGGACACGTCCTTGCGGACCTGGCGGCTCTTCGTCCAGTCGATCGTGCGGGAAAGCGTGAGGAATTCGGGGAGCTCGGCCTGACGGCGGGCGGAGCCGGCGGCGAGCTGCGCGATCAGGCCGTCGGAAAGCTTGGCCTTGAGCCAGTCGCCCTCGTCGGGCTTGGTGAGCGTGGGCGTGACGGAGTCCCACGGGAGCGGACGGTCGAGGTCGGATTCCGACACCGGCAGCACGGAGTAGACGGAGGGCACCACGATGTCGGCCGGGACGCCCTTCAGCTGGATGGAGGAGCCGCTGGGGGCGTACCACTTCTGGATGGTCACCTTCACCGCGGATTTCAGGTTCTTGTCGAAGCGGCTCAGCTCGATGATGTTCTGGACCGAGCCCTTGCCGTGGGTGGTCGTGTCGCCGACCACGATCGCGCGGCGGTGGTCGCGCATCGCGCCGGCGAAGATCTCGGAGGCCGACGCGGAGAGCTTGGAGGTCAGCACGATGAGCGGACCGTTCCAGGCCACCTTCTCGTCCTCGTCGCGGTAGTCTTCGGAGCGGCCTTGGCTGTCGCGGACCTGGAGCACGGAGCCCTTCGGGATGAACAGGCCGGAGATGTCGACCGCTTCGGTGAGCAGGCCGCCCCCGTTCTTGCGGAGGTCCATGATGAGGGCCTTCATGCCCAGCTTCTTCAGCTTCTCGATCAGCTGCTCGATGTCGGCGGAAGGGCTCGAGCCGGTGCCGTCCTGGTTCTTGCCGTAGAAGGCCGGGAGGTCGATGACGCCGAGCAGGACGGTGCCGGCGCCTTGCGGGACCTCGAAGAGCTTCGCCGAGGCCATCTGGCCGACGAGCTTGATCTGGTCGCGCTTGAGCGTGATCGTCTTGCGGCCGCCGCCGGCGAGGTCGACGAGCAGGCGGACGGACGTGCCCTGCTTGCCGCGGATGCGGCTGATGGCCTTCGACAGGCGCAGCCCGACGATGTCCTCGAGCTCGCCGTCGGCGCCCTGGCCGACCGCGATGATCTTGTCGCCCGGCTTGGCCTGGCGGGAGAGGTCGAGCGGGCCGCCGGGGAGGATGTCCTTGATGACGCAGAAGCCGTCCTCGTCGGAGAGCGTGGCGCCGATGCCCACGAGCGAGTTGCGCATCGCGATCTCGAACTCCTCCAGCGACTGCTGGGAGAAGAAGGTCGAGTGCGGGTC
>CAZXSI010000140.1:0-3200 GCA_964643215.1 uncultured Klebsiella sp.
CGAAGGTCTCGAGATCCTTGCCGGCGGACTGCACGCGCACGGGCTGCTGATACTTGGGTTGATCGTTCGTGCCTTCGTTGCGGATGAAATAGACGAAACCGCGCAAGGGTCCCTTGGTCCACACGCCCTTGGCGTTGTAGGCGTTGTCCCAGCCGTAATCGGTCCAGTCGCCGACGCCGACGATGACGTCGGTCTTCCCGTCGCCGTCATAGTCGACATATTTCCACATGTTGGCGCGGACCTTGTTCGGATGGACGTTCGAAGGCAGCGGCAGCTTCTTGCCGTACTCCAGGCCAGACTGCGCGAAATCCGGATACTCGACGCCTGGCGAAAGCACCCGCGGCTTGCCGTCGGCGCCCCAGCTGAGCTCGACGTTCTGCAACCCTTTGCTGACCCGCACGCCAGGCTTGAACACGGGCATGGGGTTCTTGGCGGTATCCGTGTCTGCCCGGAAGACGTAGACTCCGTTTGACGGCTTGTCAGGACAGTTGACGACGAGCTCGAACTTGCCGTCGCCATCGAGGTCCATCGGGAGCGGCCAGGCCCAGAGGCCGACGCCGAGATCCACGACCAACCCAGGGTTGTTGTACTTGAGGCGCTCCAGACCGGCCTGCCCGGCTCCTTCGGACACGGCCTTCGGCCACGACAAGCCCTCCATGGGGCGAGTAACGAGCTTGGCCGGATCGATGACCACATGCTTCGCCAGCTTACGCTTCCACGTATAGGTGACATGGACGAGGCCATCGGCGGACTGGATGATGGCGGGATAGCTGAACTCGGCCTTGGGCTCATCCTCGAGCACCAGCGCGGCTTCCCAAGTGATGCCGTCCTTGCTCACGGCGAGATTCAACGGGCTGCGCCCTTTAGCGGTATGATTATAGATCAGGAGATGACGTCCGTCCTTGAGCGTCACGGCGTCGGTGCCGGAGTTGGGATTCGGCAATTCGGTCAGGTCGACCTTCGACCACGTCGCCCCTTGGTCGTTCGATACCGTGAAGAAGACCTTGGCGTTCTTAGTGCGGCCGACCGACATGAGTCCGCCATCGCGCAGGAACAAGATGCTGGGCTGGATGGATGCCGGTCCGGTCGCCGGCTGCTGGACATCGACCTTCGACCACGTGAGGCCGTTATCGTGACTGCGTTCGAAATGGACCCGCCAGGAGGGACCTGTCTTGTGCCCTTCCGTGCTGCTGCCGGACAGGATCGTGCCGTCCTTCAGCTGCACGGGCTTGTTCTTGATCGGACCAAGTATGCCGTCCGGCAGTCGGCGCGCGTCACCCCAGGTCTTGCCGTTGTCATCGCTGAGGCGCAGCAAGCCCCACCATTCGACCGGGTTAGGTCCGACTTTGTAATAAAGCTGTAGCGGACCTTCCTTGGGCTGGAAGAGCACGGGATTCCAACAAGGGAAGCGCTGGCCGTCCGGTTGCGTGCCCTCGGCGACCTTGACCGGCGCCGACCATTTCCCGTCGACGAACCGGGCCGTCCAGATGGAGACGTCCGGCTTGCCTTCGGCTTCCCCGGCGAACCAGGCCGCGACCAACGTCCCGTCCCTCGCCTCGACGATCGTCGTGGCATGGCAGCTGGGCACGGGATTCGTCTCGAAGATGAACTCGGAACGAATCACGCCGGGCTCGGCCGCGAAGGCACCGACGGAGACGAGCAAGGCGACGAGGACGTGACGCATGGGGTACGGAAATATCTGTCTCGATGTGCTTGCCTAAACAAGCCAACAGGCGCCCGCCGGCTGAAATGACGGATTAGGGTCTTATAAATATGAGGCCATGCGCAGGTCGGTCTTTCCTCCCTTCGTCGAACCCCTAGGTATTAGGAGTGCCCCACGTCCTCCGACCCACCCTGCTGACGCTAGCGTCTTGGATCTGCCTTTCCGTCGCGGCGGCGGACGGCATCAAGACCACGACGACTTATGAGAAGGCCTACGGCGGCTCCAAGGGCGCCCCGAAGGTCGATGCCGCCAAGGAGCTGCCGCGCTACCCCGCCGTCGAGGCCAAGGACGCCGTCGCGACCTGGAAAGTAAAGCCGGGCTTCAAGCTGCAACTGGCCGCCCATGAGCCGCAGGTCCGCGACCCGATCGCGATCTGCTTCGACGAACGCGGCCGGATGTTCGTCTGCGAGATGATCGACTACTCGGAACGCCGCGACGAGGTCCCGCACCTCGGTCGCGTGTCGGTCCTCGAGGACAAGGACGGCGACGGCTACTACGAGACGAGCCGCGTCTTCGCCGACAACCTGCCCTGGCCCACGGGCCTCCTCTGGGCCAACGGCGGCCTTTACGTCCTGGCGACGCCTGATCTCTGGCGCTTCGAAGACCGCGCCGGCCAAGGCGTGGCCGACCATCGCCAGAAGGTCTTCACGGGCTTCGGCACGGGACTGAAGATCATCAATGTCCAAGGGATGGCCAACAGCCTGCAATGGGGGCCCGACCAGCGCGTGCACCTGCTCGCCGGCGGCGGCAACCGCGGCAAGGTGTCCTGCCTGCTCCGCCCCGACCTCCCCGCGGTCGAACTCGGGGGCAACGATTTCTGGTTCGACCCGCTGACCCACGCGTTCGGGCTCGAAGCCGGCGGCGCCCAGTACGGGATGAGCTTCGATGACTTCGGCCGGAAATTCGGCTGCTCCAATTCGGACCACTTGCAATACTGGGTCCACGACCGGGCCGGCGCATCATGCAATCCCTACTTTGCGCTGCCTAATCCGCGCGCCAGCATCGCCAAGGACGGTGGCGCCGCCGAGGTCTTCCGGATCAGCCCCGACGAACCCTGGCGCATCGTGCGCACGCGCTGGCGCGTCTCGGGGGCCGTCCCGGGCGCGGTGGAAGGCGGCGGCCGCGTGAGCGGCTACTTCACCGGCGCGACGGGCACGACGATCTATCGCGGCGATGCCTACGGACCTTCCTTCAAGAACAACAGCTTCACGGGCGACGCCGGCGGCCAGCTCATCCACCGGAAGGTGATCTCGCCCGCCGCCGACGGCGTCAGCCTCTCCGGCGAACGCCCCTCCGACGAACGCGGCTTCGAGTTCGCCGCCAGCCGCGACACCTGGGTCCGGGTGGTCAATTTCGCGAACGCCCCCGACGGCTGCCTCCACGTCTGCGACATGTATCGCGAGGTGATCGAGCACCCGTGGTCCATCCCCGACGAGATCAAGCAGCACCTCGACCTGAACAACGGCAACGACCGCGG
>CAZXSI010000141.1:0-3176 GCA_964643215.1 uncultured Klebsiella sp.
GTACCGAGCCCGGTGGCGCGGAGGTTAAGGTTTCCGTTGATCTGGCCAGCGAAATCTCGGTTGTTGCCGTCTTGGTAATGGGTCAGGTCGACGGCCCCGCCGGCGGCGGTGTTCGTGATGACGCCGCCCGAACCCGGCAAGGTACCGCGGCTGAAGTAGAAAGAGACCTGGGAGTGGCCGTTGAGGTCGAAGATGCCGCCGTTCGAGATGAAGGCGTTGAGGTTGTTCGTGCTGACGCTTCCCGTGATGCCGGAAGTCGTGGTGAACTTGTAGAAGAGGGCGTTGTCCGGCGCCGCCGCACCAAGCTGCATCGTGCCGAGGTGCAGCGTGGTCGAGCCGCTGTAGCTGTTGCCCGTCGTACTCGCGAGCACGAGCTTGCCGTCGCCGCTGAAGGTCAGCCCGCCGCTGCTCGGCGCCAAGGCGCCGCCGACAGGAGCCTCGATGGTGAGGGTGTTCGCCGAGCCGAAGACGAAGATGACGGCCTCGGTGTTGCTGTTACCGAAGATGGCGCCCTTGCCGATGCCGGAACCAGCGGTGGCGATCGTCGCGCTGGCCTTGGCCAGGACGCCGCCGGAGGCATTCGTAAGCGTGCGGTAATCGGCGATGGTGAGGCCGCCGCCGGACTCGAAGGTCAAGGAGTTGACGCTGGTGGCCGTCATCGTCGTGGCGGCGGCACCGACAGTCGCCGCCCCGGTAAGTCGCAGGTTCTTGCCGGCGGTGAAGGTCGTCGTGGTCTCCGAAGCGGCGATCAGCGGGCGGAAGCCGTTGGTCAAGGTGGCGTCATAGGTGCCGAACTGCGCTGAAGCGGAAGTACCAGTGCCGGTGGCGCTCGGGTCGATGACGATCCAGGGAATGACGCGGAAGGCGCTGTCGCCGTTCGTCGCCGTCGCAGAACCGACGAAGTTGGTCTGCGTCGTCGAGGAAACCACCGAAGAGTTCGTCGCTCCCGGCGCGGCCACCGCCGTGTCGGTGGCGTTCAGGCCGAGGTGCGTACCGCGAAGCAGGAGCGTGCCGGCTCCGGTCGATCGGTTGAAGAAAGTCGCGGAAGAGCCGCTCAGCTGGATGTTCGCGCCGGCGCCGTCCAAGGTGATGAGGCTGAAGCCGTTGTTGACCTGCACGGTGCCGGTTCCGATCGCCTCGTTGACCGCCGTGCTGGCGTGGCCGGAGATCGTCAAGGCGCCGCCTTGCAGCAGCACCGAGCGGTTCGCGGCGGCGCCGCCAAGGCGAACCGACGAGGCGGCGGTAGCGTTGCTCAGGGAGAGGACGTTAAGAGGCAGGAGTCCGTTGAACCCGGAGCTGTTGATGGACACGTTGCCGCCGGAACCGGCGGCGCCGCTCGCCCCGCTGATGACCACGGTGCCTTGGGTGATGGTCAATCCGCTCTGCGTGTTGGCGCCGGTCAGGGTGAGCGTATTGTTGCCGACCTTGGTCAGGAGGAAAGCGCCGGAAACCGCGCCGGAGAGGGTAAGGTCGCCGCCGGGCGAGCCACCGGTGACGGCATTGACATAACCTGAACCGACGCTGGCGTTGGCGCCCAGCACCAAGGCGCTGCTGACCGTCGCGCCGGAAGCCGCTGAATTCGTCAGGGCGGCCAGCGAGTTGCCCGAGGTCGCGAAGTTGGACCAGCCCGTCCCGCTGATGGTGAGGAACTCGGAAGTCGTCTGCCCGTTCAGGTCAAGGATGGCGCCGCTGGCGAGCGTGGTGCCGTCCGTGGCCATGGCGGTGGCCGCGCCGAGCGCGCCAGCGCCGCCCAGCTTGACGATACCCGCGCTGATGGTGACAGGACCCTGCAACGTCGTGGCGTTGTTCGTATTAAGGAACAGGGTGTTCGTGCCGGTCTTCGTGAGCGTCGAGGCGGCCGCCGATGTGATGACGCCCAGGGTGATGTCGCCATAGCCGCCGACCGAAGCGCTGCTCCCCAGGGTGAGAGCGCCCGCCAGCGAGGCCGCCGTGGCGCTGCTGTTCCAGAGGGCCGCGCTGGCCGAGGCGCTGAGCAGGCTGCTGCCGGCGCCATTGATCGTCACGTTACCGGTGACGCCCGAAAATCCGTTCAGGTCCAGCATGCCCGACGTAGCCGGTGTCAGCGAAACGCCGGTACCGGCCGCCGTTGCGGCCTGCGAGAGCGTGAATGCCGTGGCGGAATCGACGCTGACGATGAAAGCGCCGGCCGGGATACCCGTGCCGGTGACCGCCATGCCCGGTTGCAGCGTCGTCGTGGTGCTAGCCGTGATCGAAGCCGAGCCGACGGTGGTGGTACCCGTGATCGCCGTCGCGGCGCCGTTGTTGGCGACGAGCGTCCCGGTCGTGCCGGTGGAAAGCGCCTTGGCGTTGTTCAGCACGACCGAGCCGCCCTGGACGACCAGGAGGCCGGAGAAGGTCGTGGAATTGTCGGCGCCGAGGAACAGCGTGCCCTGCCCTGTCTTGATCAGGGCGGTGGTCGCGCCGACGCCGGTCGCGAGGGTCGCGCCGGACTGGGTGACCGTGCCGATGAGGTTCAGCGACCCCGCACCGGCGGTCGCCGTGTTGGTGGTGGCGAGGATGACGCCGGTGCCGATCGAAGTCGGCGCGGCGGAACCGAAGAAACCGTTGCCGAAACTGCCGTTCGTGCCGTTAAGGATGTTCAGGACCGCTCCGTTCCCGAGCGTGAAGGTCTTGGAAGCAGCGATCACCACGCCGAAGACGGAGCCGAAGGTGTCGATGGTCGCCGTGGTCGAGGCGGCCACGCTGTAATCGTTGTTCACGATCGCCGCACCGTTGTAGAGATTGGCGGCGGTCGGAGCGCCGGTCGCGGCATAGACATTGCTGCCGCCGACGGTCTGGAATCCGGTCGTGTCCGCGCCCGAATACAAGAGGCGGTAGCCGCCGCCGGAGCCGGCGTTCGCGAACTTATAGGAGATGAAGTGATAACCGGCGGTCAGGGGAATCGTGACGGCGGGAATATCCGTGAAGGCGTGGCCGAATGTCCCGTCGCTGAGCACGCCGGCACCGTCGACGAACAAGGTGCCGCCGTCATCGGTGCCGTAACGGAAGAGATAATTTCCTGCCGTCGAGATCTTAAGGAGCCCTGAATAAGTGGCCAACGTATTGGCACCGGTACCGGGAACCACCACCGGACGCGTGCCGAAAGCCCCGTCCGCCAAGCGGGTCGTGAGGACCCCGGACGCGGAGAAGCCGAG
>CAZXSI010000142.1:0-3158 GCA_964643215.1 uncultured Klebsiella sp.
AAGCATTCCCTGCCCAACGGCATCCTCTACTGGCAGGGCGGCGACCCCGCCGAAGAGGCCGCGAAGTCCAACCTGAACCCCGTGTTCAGCTTCGAACTCCGCCCCCTGCTCTGGAACGACGAGAAATTCGAAGGCAAGCGCATCGTCCTCTACCGCAGCCAGGACCTCCTCCGTTGCAAGAAGCCGGACCTGCCCGGGATGACACAATAGGGACGCCCCGTGCCTTGACCCGTAGGCGGCAACCCGCAGGGTAAGGGCGATGTCCCGTCAGAGACTCCCATTGAACCCGGCCGGCGAGCGCCTTGAGGCCCTCCTGCGCCAACGCATCGTCTACCTCGACGGCGCGATGGGCACCATGATCCAGCAGCTCAAGCTGCAGGAGGCGGACTACCGCGGCGACCGCTTCAAGGACCATCCGGGGCAGCTCAAGGGCAACAACGACCTCCTGGTCCTCACCAAGCCCTCCGTCGTCCGCGACATCCACCGCGCCTACCTCGACGCCGGCGCCGACATCCTCGAGACCAACACCTTCAACGGCACGTCCATCGCGATGGAGGACTACGCGATGACGCACCTCGTCCGCGAGCTGAACACCGCCGCGGTCAAGGTCGCCCGCGAGGCCGTCGACGCCTTCAAGGCCGCCAACCCCGGCAAGGACGCCTTCGTCGCCGGCGCCATCGGCCCGACGAACAAGACGCTGTCGATGTCCCGGGACGTCAACGATTCCGCCAAGCGCGACGTGACGTTCGTCCAGGTGCGCGACGCCTACCGCGAACAGGTCGACGCCCTGATCGACGCCGGCGCGGACCTCCTCCTCTGCGAGACCGTCTTCGACACGCTCGTCCTCAAGGCCGCGCTCTTCGCGATCGACGAGGCCTTCGAGGCCCGCGGCCGCCGGATCCCGGTGATGATCTCCGGCACGATCACCGACGCGTCCGGCCGCACGCTCACCGGCCAGACGACCGAGGCCTTCTGGAACTCCGTCCGCCACGCCCAGCCGATCAGCATCGGCATGAACTGCGCCCTCGGCGGCGAGCAGATGCGCCCGCACATCGCCGAGCTGGCGAAGAAGGCCGACATCTACGTCTCCTGCTACCCGAACGCCGGCCTGCCGAATCCGCTCTCGCCGACGGGTTTCCCCGAAGGCCCCGAAGACACCGCGGCCATCCTCGAGACCTTCGCCCGCGACGGCCTGGTCAACATCGTCGGCGGCTGCTGCGGCACCACGCCCGGACACATCGCCGCCATCCGCCGCCGCACCGAGAAGTATCCGCCCCGCGTCCCCGGCGCCGTCCCGCCCGCGCTCAAGCTCTCCGGCCTCGAGCCGCTGAACATCGTCGGCGGCCCCGGCACGTTCGTGAACGTCGGCGAGCGCACCAACGTCGCCGGCTCCAAGATCTTCAAGGGGCACATCGAGAAGGGCGACTACAAGGCCGCCTTGCGCGTCGCCAAGCAGCAGATCGAAGCCGGCGCCACGGTCATCGACGTCAATTTCGACGAAGGCATGCTCGATGGCGCCGCGGCGATGACGAAGTTCCTGAACATGGCGGCGACCGAGCCGGACATCACCAAGGTCCCGTTCATGATCGACTCGTCGAAGTTCGACATCATCGAGGCCGGCCTGCGCTGCGTGCAGGGCAAGGCGATCGTGAACTCGATCTCGCTCAAGGACGGCGAGGAGAGCTTCGTGCAGCGCGCCCGCCTCTGCCGCCGCTACGGCGCCGCGATGATCGTCATGGCCTTCGACGAGAAGGGCCAGGCCGCGACGCTCGCCGACAAGATCCGCATCTGCGTCCGCGCCTTCGGCATCCTCACCGAGCAGGTCGGCGTCGACCCGCAGGACATCATCTTCGACCCGAACATCCTGACCATCGGCACCGGCATGAAGGAGCACGACCGCTACGCGGTGGACTTCATCGAGGCCGTCACGGAGATCAAGCGCCTCTGCCCCGGCGTCCGCACCTCGGGCGGCCTGTCCAACGTCTCGTTCTCCTTCCAGGGCAACAACAAGGTCCGCGAGGCCATCCACTCGGTCTTCCTCTACCACGCGGTGAAGGCCGGGCTCGACATGGCCATCGTCAACGCGGGCATGCTCGAGGTCTACAGCGAGATCGACCCGGAGCTCCGCGAGCTCGTCGAGGACCTCGTCCTCTGCCGCCGCGAGGACGCCACGGACCGCCTGCTCGAGGCCGCCCCGCGTTTCGCCGCGACGAAGACCGAAGGCGCCGACACCTCCAAGAAGAACGAATGGCGCAAGCTCGGCGTCGAAGCCCGCCTCGAACACGCGTTGGTGAAGGGCATCGACGACCATGCCGTCGCCGACACCGAGGAAGCCCGCGTCAAGCTGGGCAAGCCGCTGCTCGTCATCGAAGGCCCGCTGATGGACGGCATGCGCGTCGTCGGCCAGCTCTTCGGCGAGGGCAAGATGTTCCTTCCCCAGGTGGTGAAGTCGGCCAAGGTCATGAAGACCGCGGTCGCGCACCTCGAGCCGTTCATGGCCGCCGAGAAGGTCGGCGGCTCCACGCAGGGCTCCTTCCTCATCGCGACGGTCAAGGGCGACGTCCACGACATCGGCAAGAACATCGTCGGCGTCGTGCTCGCCTGCAACAACTACGCCGTCACCGACCTCGGCGTGATGACGCCCACCGAGAAGATCGTGTCGGAGGCCCAGCGCCTGAAGCCCGACTTCATCGGCCTCTCCGGCCTGATCACGCCCTCGCTCGACGAGATGATCACCGTCGCCCAGGAACTGAAGCGCGCCGGCATCCGCACCCCCCTGCTCATCGGCGGCGCGACCACCTCCAAGGAGCACACCGCCATCAAGCTCGCCCAGCATTACGACGGCCCGATGGTGCACGTCGGCGACGCCTCGCTCGTCACCACCGTGTGCAGCGACCTCCTCAATCCCGCCAAGCGCGACGGCTTCGTCGGGGACCTCAAGACCGAGCAGGCGGAGATGCGCGAGGCCTACGAGAAGCAGCAGCCCGCGGTCGTCATCCCGCTCGCCGAGGCCCGCCAGCGTCCGCTCATCACCACCGCCCCGGTCCAGCCCGCCCCGCGCAAGCCCGGCGTCACGCTCTTCGAGCGCATCGACCCCGCCGCGGTGGCCGAGATCATCGACTGGACGCCGTTCTTCGTGACCTGGTCGCTGAAGGGCG
>CAZXSI010000143.1:0-3121 GCA_964643215.1 uncultured Klebsiella sp.
CGCTTGCCGATGTCGAAGTCGGTGCGGTCATGGGCCGGGGTCACCTTCAGGACGCCCGTGCCGAATTCCTTCTCGACCGCCTGGTCGCCGACGATCGGGATGCGGGCGCGAGGGAAGGGGCGCCAGACATGCTTGCCGATGAGATGCTTGTAGCGTTCGTCCTCAGGGTGGACCGCGACGGCGGCGTCGCCGGGGATCGTCTCCGGACGCGTGGTCGAGATCTCGAGGAACGTGCCGGGGAGTTCGGCGACCTCGTAGCGCATCCGGAAGAGCGAGCCCTTGGAGGGCTTCATGATCACCTCTTCGTCGGACAGGCCGGTCTGGGAGACCGGGCACCAGTTGACCATGCGCTTGCCGCGGTAGACGTAACCGCGCTCGTAGAGCGTGACGAAGGTCTGCAGCACCGCCTGCGAGTAGCCGGCGTCGAGCGTGTGCACTGTGCGGTCCCAGTCGCAGGAGGCGCCCAACTTGCGGAGCTGGCTGAGGATGATGCCGCCGTGCTTGTCGCGCCAGTCGGACGCGACCTGGATGAATCGTTCGCGGCCGAGGTCGTGGCGCGTCTTGCCTTCCTTCTGGCGGAGTTCCTTCTCGACGCGGGACTGGGTGGCGATGCCCGCATGGTCGGTGCCCGGCAGCCAGAGCGCCGATTTGCCTTCCTGTCGAGCGCGGCGGACCATGATGTCCTGCAGCGTGTTGTTGAGCAGGTGGCCCATGTGCAGGACGCCGGTGACGTTGGGCGGCGGGATCATCACCGCGAACGACTCGCGGGAGTGGTCTACCTTGCCCTTGAAGCAGCCGGCCGCGACCCAGCGGTCGTACCACTGCTGCTCGACGCCTTGCGGCTCATAAGATTTGGGGATTTCGGCCATCGGAAGGGGAATGATTAGGGGTTAAGTTGGGGATTGAAAAGAACGGACTAGGCAGGCATCAAGATAGGTAAGCCAGGCCCCATGCAACGGGTGGCCGACGAATCCCGCCAGGTCCGGAAGGAAGCAACGGCAGTCAGTCCATCCGTGTGCCGTGGCAAGCCTGGCCCCTTGCTTTTCAATCGACGCCTTCCCTTCAATTGGGAGGGCGTCCTTCGTGCCGTGCAAAAGAAGAAAGGGTGCTATTCGCACCCTTTCGTTCGATAATCAGGCACCGGTTCAGAGCGAGTGGATGCTCGACTTGCTGACGGCCATCGCGGCTTCCTTGAAGGATTCGCTGACGGTCGGGTGGGCGAAGCAGGTGCGGGCGACGTCTTCGGCGCTGCCGCCGTATTCCATGTGCGCGCAGGCGGCGGCGATCATCTCGGACGCGCCCTTGGCGACCATCTGGACGCCGAGGAGCTTGTCGGTCTTGGCGCAGGCGATGACCTTGACGAACCCGGAGGTGCAGTCGGAAGCGATCGCGCGGCCGTTGCCGGCGAGCTGGAACTTGCCGATGGCGACCTCGATGTTCTTCGCCTTGGCTTCGGCTTCGGAGAGGCCGACGCAGGCCACTTCGGGGTCCGTGTAGATGACGCCCGGGATCACGCCGTAGTTCACGTGGCCGTGCTTGCCGGCGAGGTTCTCGGCGACGGCGACGCCTTCTTCCTCGGCCTTGTGGGCGAGCATCGGGCCGGCGACGACGTCGCCTATGGCGTAGACGCCGGGGAGGTTGGTCTGGAAGTGGGCGTCGATGACGATGCGTCCGCGCTCGTCGAGCTTGAGGCCGGCTTCCTGGGCGCCGAGACCGGTCGTGTTGGCCTTGCGGCCCACGGCGACGAGGATCTTGTCGGCGGGGAACTCGAGGGCCTTGCCGTCGCGTTCGGCGGTGAGGGCGGAGCCGGCGGCGCTCTTCTTCACGCCGGTGACCTTGGCGCCGAGCTCGAACTTGATGCCTTGCTTCTCGAACGCGCCCTGGGCGGCCTTGGCCACGTCGGCGTCATAGGACGGTCCGCCGATGGCGGGGAGCATCTCGACGACGGTGACCTGGGAGCCGAGGCGGGACCAGACGGAGCCGAGCTCGAGGCCGATGGCGCCGGCGCCGACGACGACCATCTTCGCGGGGACGGACTTGAGGGCGATGCCCTGGTCGGAGGAGATGACGGTCTCGCCGTCGAACTTCATGAACGGCAGCTCGACCGGGACGGAGCCCGTGGCGATGAGGATGTTCTTGGTCTCGAGCGTGCGATCGCCGGCGGTGGAGCGGACGAGCACCTGCCCGGACTTCACGAGGCGACCGAGGCCGCGGACGACCTCGACGTTGCGCTTCTTGAGGAGGGCGCCGACGCCCATGTTGAGCTGGGCGACGACCTTGTCCTTGTTCGCGAGCATCGCGGCGACGTCGAAGGTGAGCTTCTCGGCGCCGACGAGACCATGCTTCTTGCCGTGCAGCGCGTGCTGGAAGACTTCGGTGGAATGAAGGAGGGCCTTGGAGGGGATGCAGCCCACGTTGAGGCAGGTCCCGCCGAGGGAATTATCCTTTTCGACGAGGGCCACCTTGAGGCCGAGCTGGCCGGCCTTGATGGCGGCGACATAGCCACCGGGGCCGGAGCCGATTACGACGAGATCGAATTGAGACATTGCGGTAGGAGGGGAGGAAAGGGTCAGACGCCGAACAGCAGGCGCTGCGGGTCTTCGATGAACTGGCGCACCTTGACGAGGAAGGTCACGGCTTCCTTGCCGTCGATGAGGCGGTGGTCGTACGAGAGCGCGAGGTACATGATCGGACGGATCACGACCTGGCCGTTCTCGGCGACGGGGCGTTCGACGATGTTGTGGAGGCCCATGATCGCGGCCTGCGGGTGGTTCAGGATCGGCGTCGAGAGCATCGAGCCGTAGATGCCGCCGTTGGAGATGGTGAAGACGCCGCCCTGGAGCTCGGGGAGCTGGATCTTGCCGTCGCGGGCGCGCTTGCCGAAGTCGCCGATGGCCTTCTCGATGCCGGCGAAGTTGAGCTGGTCGCAGTCGCGGACGACGGGGACCATCAGGCCCTTGTCGGTGCCGACGGCCACGCCGATGTCGAAGAAATGGTTCTCGATGATGTCTTCGCCGTCGAGCTGGGCGTTGATCGCCGGGACTTCCTTCATCGCCTGGACGGCGGCCTTCACGAAGAAGGACATGAAGCCGAGTTTGACCCCGTATTTCTTGAGGAATTC
>CAZXSI010000144.1:0-3111 GCA_964643215.1 uncultured Klebsiella sp.
GCGGGTGAGGCTCATCGGGAGAAGCTTAGCGGAATGACTTCTGGCGCCAGGCGGCGTCGGCTTCGCGGTCGGTGCGGAATTCGATGACGCGGACGCCCTTGCCGCGGACCTCTAGGAGGCGGCGCAGGTCGCTCCATCCGGCGGCGAGGTCATGACGCACCTTATGGGCGGCGCAGAGCTTGCCGAGTTCGGTCGCCTGCGGCGTGCCCCAGAGCTGTTCGAAGCGCGCGCTCTTCGCGACGGCGAGGTGATTGAAGATGCCGCCACCCTGGTTGTTGATCACGACGACCGTGAGGTCGCCGCGGTGGCCGTAGGCGGAGAGCAGGGCATTGCTGTCGTGCAGGAAGGTCAGGTCGCCGCAGAGCAGCACCGTGCGCTTGCCGTCGAGCGACGCCCCGAGCGCGGTCGAGACGGTGCCGTCGATGCCGTTGGCGCCGCGGTTGGTGAGGACTTCCGGCCCCGGACCGGGCGGATGGTAGAACCACTCCACGTCGCGGATCGGCATGCTGCTGCCGACGAAGAGACGGTCGTCGGGGCCGAGGGCCTCGTCGAGCAGCGACACCACGCGGCCTTCGAAGGGCCAGTCCACGTTCACGATGCGCGTGAGCTTCTTGACGGCGGCCTTCTGGGCCGACTGCCACGCTTTGGCGTAGGCGGACATCTTGGTCGCGACCTTTTCGCCGGACGGGACGAGGCGCGCGTCGAGCCGGCTCCAGCGCGAGTGCGTCGGGTCGGTGTTCTCTCCGGGCCGGCCGACCTGCCAGGCCGTCACGTCGGCCTCCTTCAGCCAGGCGCGCAGGACCTTGCTGGTCGGGAGCGGACCGATGATCACGGCCGTCTTGGGCCGCAGGACGCGGGCTAGGCGCTTGTCGCGCAGGATGAGGTCGTAAGCGGAGACGATCCTGCCCGTGTCGGCGAGGTCGCCGCGGAGCGTGCCCGCCCCGTCGGCGAGGATCGGCCAGCCGGTGCGCTGGGAAAGCTCGAGCACGGCCTGTGTCTCATCCTTGCGGTCGTTCAGCGCATGGGGGCCGACGACGATGACCCCACGTTCACCCTCCGGGCCTGCGAACAAAGCGAGATGATCGGCCGAGAGCGGCACGCCGACCTGCATCATCCATCGGGTCAGAAGGCCGCCCGCCACGGCGGTGAACTTCTCAAGGCCGAAGCCCTTGGGCGTCCGGAATCCTTTTTCGGGTTCAGTGGGGGCCAGAGGGTCGCGGAAGGGCAGATTGAGGTGCACCGGGCCCGCCAGAGGCCCTTGCGAGCGCTGCCAGGCGTCGACCAGCAGCTGGCGCCAGTGTCGGAGCAGGGTGAGGTCGGTGCCGGGTACGGCGGCCTCGGCGGCCCAGACGGGATAGCCGGCGTAGATGCCGTTCTGGGTGATCGTCTGGCCGGAGTGGCATTCGCGGAGTTCCGGCGGGCGGTCGGCGGTCAGGACGAGCAAGGGCGTAGCCGAGAGGCGGGCTTCGATGACGGCGGGCAGGTAGTTGGCGGCGGCGGTGCCGGAGGTGCAGAGGAGGGCGGCGGGGCGGCGGCTCGCCTTGGCGATCCCGAGGGCGATGAAGCCGGCCGAGCGTTCATCCAAGGCCACGGTCACCTGGACGCCTGCTTCCTCCGCGAAGGCCGCGGCCAGGGGCGTCGAGCGCGAGCCGGGCGAGATCACCACATGCTTCAGGCCGAGATGGCGGAGCGTACGCACGCCGACGTCGGCCCAGAGGGCGTTCGTGTTCAGGTGCTTCGTCGCGCGGGCCATGGGGACAGGCAATCCCGCCTGGGCGGGGCTGTCCAGCGTGGGCTTGGTTTTGGGTTTAAGCCCGGCCGAATAGCCCTATGTTTCGCCTGAAATGGAGGTCTTCCTTTATGTGCTCCCCGCGGTCCTGGCCTTGGCGTTTCCGGTCCTGCTGATCCATGCGATCTTCTGGGGCATGACCTTCACGGTCGACGAAGCCTACATGCGCGTGCGCATCTACGGCTGCACCACGCGTAAGATCGCCCTGGCCGACATCGAATTCGCGGCGCAGGATTGGGTCTTCTGGAACGAACATTGGACCAACACCGTGAATCCGAGGAAGATGGTGCTGCTCCGTCGTCGCACCGGCTGGTTCAAGAATTTCCTCGTCAGCCCGCCGGTGCCGCAGGATTTCCTCCGCGAGCTGGCCGCGCACGGCGTGACCATCCGTTGAATCTCATGCGTCCCCTCTTCGCATGTCTTTGTGCCTGCGTCGCGCTCACCGCTGCGGAGCCGCCCGCGTTCTTCGCCATGGACACCGCCGCGCGGCTCGAGCCGGCGGCCTGCGCGCAGGTGCTGGCCGGGCTCGGCTATGCGGGCTTGGGCGGCCGCCCGGCGACGGCCAAGGCCCATGCCGAAGCGTTGCGGGCCAAGGGCCTCGTCTTCTACAACGGCTACCACGTCACGAACTTCGCCTACGATCAGCCTGAATTGCCGGCCGACCTGACCAAGGCCGTCGACGACCTCGCCGGCACGGGCGCCGTGCTTTGGCTCGGGATCAACAAGGTCGCGTATCCGGTCGGCGTGAAGGCGGGACCCGATTACGGCGACACCATCGTCGTGCCGCGGCTGCGCCGGCTCCTGGCCTATGCGCAGCCCAAGGGCGTGAAGGTCTCGCTCTACCCGCACGCCGGCTTCTGGGCCGCGCAGTTCGAGGTCTGTCTGCGGGTGGCGAACAAGGTCGACGATCCGGCGCTCGGCGTGACCTTCAATCTCTGCCACTGGCTCAAGGTCGAAGGCTCCGGGCGCGATCCGTTGCCGCTCATCCAGGAAGCCCTGCCGCGGCTGGACTTCATCACGATCAACGGCGCCGATACCGGCGACACGCAGAAGCTCGGCTGGGATAAGCTCATCCAGCCGCTCGGTCGCGGGTCTTATGACGTCGGCGCGTTCGTGGCCAAGACCCGTGCCGCCGGTTATCGCGGCCCGTTCGGCTTCCAGGGCTTCGGCATCAAGACGGACTCCCAGGAGCTGCTGAGGGAGACGATGGATGGCTGGAAGAAGATTGCTAAGTGAGGGATAGGGGTAGGGGTGGGGGTAGGGGTGGTCACGATGCACTTCATGACCAAGCCAGTTGGGATTGAGATAGAGAGCTTCAGATC
>CAZXSI010000145.1:0-3090 GCA_964643215.1 uncultured Klebsiella sp.
CTACGACATGGTCATCCATGACGTCTGCCTGCAGCGCCTGCCGGTCACCTTCTGCCTGGACCGCGCCGGCGTCTCGCCGAGCGACGGCCCCACGCACCACGGGCTCTTCGACATCGCCTACCTGCGTTGCGTGCCGAACGTGACGCTGATGCAGCCGAAGGACGAGGACGAGTTCGCGGACATGCTGCACACCGCCCTCAAGTCCGGCGCGCCGATGTTCCTCCGCTACCCCCGCGGGGCCGCCGCCGGCAAGCCGATCAAGGCGCAGCCCGCGCTCATCCCGCTGGGGAAGGCCGAGGTCCTCCGCGCCGGCGCCGACGTCCAGCTCTGGGCGCTCGGCACCATGGTGCCCGAGGCGCAGGCCCTCGCCGATAAGCTCGCCGCCGAGACCGGCCTCTCCGTCGGCGTGGTCAACGCGCGCTTCGCCAAGCCGATCGACGCCGCCTTGCTCGTCGAGCAGGCCAGGTCCGCCCGGCTCATCGTCACCCTTGAAGATGGCGCCGTCACCGGCGGCTTCGGCACGGGCGCGCTCGAGACGCTCGCCGGACACGACGTGCGCACGCCGGTCCTCCGTCTCGGCTGGCCCGACCGTTTCGTCGGCCATGCGACCGACGTCAAGACGCTCCGCGCCGCGCACGGCCTCTCGCCGGACCAGATGCTCGCCGCGGTGAAGGCGGCGTTGAAGTGAGCAGGTAGGGGCGCCACCGCGTGGCGTCCGTTCGCATCGGGACGTCCGTGTCACCGGGTAGACTGCACCGACATTCCAATCACCGTCCGCCCACGGACGCGACGCAGTCGCGCCCCTACCTCAATCCGGTTTCCGGTCTCCCCTTGACCGCCCAACCGCTAGCCGCCAACCGCTGGCCGCCGACACCTTGTTATGCTTCTCAGAACTCCCAGGAGAGGGCGAGGCGCGCCTCGTACGGGCTGTATTCGGAGACGTTCAGGCTGCCCTTGTTCGCCGGCGCCCCGGTGAGCTGCGCGAGCACGGTGAAGGCGACGGAGAAGTCGTCCTTGCGGTAGTTGACGACGGGGCCGAGCTGCACGCCGGATTCCTCGAAGTCGGCGCCCTCGATCCACTCGGCGGCGGCGAACGCTTCCAGGCCGATGGCCCATTCCTTGGTCAGCTGGTAGGCGATGCCCTGCGTGACGAAGAGTTCGTAGGCGTCTTCGCCTCCTTGGGTGTGGAGCGCCTCGACGCCGAGGTTGGCGACGTACATCCAGGGGCTGTTGTCGCCGAAGTTATGCTGGAGGATGTACTTGGCCTCGATCGTCCAGCGGTCGCGGAGGTGGCCGTCATGGAGGCTGGCCTGCGAGTATCCGCCCTCGAGGTACAGGGCCCGGCCCCAGGCGTGATGGTCCGGGTGCGCGAGCATCCGGATGTACTCGAGGCTGACGCCGCGGAACCGCAGGCCCTCGCGGTCGGCGGTGTCGAAGTAGGTCTGGTCGAATTCCAGCGCCAGCTGCTCGGTGGCCGAGATGCCGAATTCGATCTCGGTGCGCAGGTCGAACCCGCGGTAGCGCGGGTCGTAGCCGGCGCCGAGGTCCTTGCCGAAGCGCCCGGTCACGAACTGTTCGAACTCATATTTCCCGGGCTTGAGCGTCTCGGCCAGATACGAGTAGCCGAAGGGATTCTCGCACGCGCCCGCGGCGGCGAGGGTGGCGCAAAGCAAGACGGGCGTGGGGAGTCGCATGGCTTGCTATTCTCCCCGCCGCCCGCCGGTTTCAAGGCATTTTAGCGGCCTTCAGAACTCGTAGCCGACCCGGAGGCGCGCCTCGTAGGGACTCTTCTCGCTGACGTTGAGGCTGCCTTTGTCCGCGGGCGAGCCGGCGACCTGCGCCAGGACGGTGAGCGTGGCGAAGAGGCCGGTTTCGCGCTGATAGCGCAGGCACGGTCCGGCGAGCACGGCGGCGTATTCGAAGTCGTTCAACTCGGCCCACTCGGCCTCGGCGACGACCTCGAGTCCGGCGATCCAGTGCTTGTCCAGCTCCCAGGCGACGCCTTGGGTGAGTTTGAGCTTCACCGCGTCGGCGCCGGTCGCCGGCTTGCGTTCGACCTCGGCGATCAGGTTGGCGGCGTAGACGTTCTGATGGGAGGACCCGAAATTATGCTGCAGGAGATATTTCAGCTCGAGGCTGTATTCGTCGCGGAAGGCGCCGTCCTTCGAGCTCGTCTGCGAGTAGCCGGGCTCGATGTAGATCGCCTGGCCCCACTCGGCGACGTCCGGGTTGGCGAGCATCCGCATGTAGGCGACCTGGAAGCCGTCGAAGCGCAGGCCTTCGCGCGCGGAATTGTCGAGGTAGCGGTTGTTGAAATACAACGAGAGCTGCTCGTTGGCCGAGAGGCCCCACTCGACTTCGGTCTTCAGGTCGAAGCCGCGGTAGCGCGCATCATAGCCGGAGCCCATGTCCCGGCCGAAGCGCCCGGTGACCCACTGGACGATCTCGGTCCGTCCGGGTTTGATCGTTTCGGTGAGGTAGGAGTAGCCGAAGGGATTGTCGCATCCGAGGGCCGTGGCGGCCGAAGCGAGCGTGAGCGTGGTCAGGAGGGATTTCATGGTAGGAGCGGATATACGTGATAATGAGACTCACTCTCAAAGTCAAAGATGAAACTGAGTCTCATTCTCATCTCAATCGCATCTTTCTGACGAAAGGGTTGAGTTACTTAGGAAAAAATGAGATTTTAACGCTTCCGATGCCCCTGCTGATTGTCATCCCCGTACGCAACGAGGAGCGCCGCCTGGGCCCGGGATTGGCCCGGCTGGCCGAAAGCCTGCAGGCCAACGGCTGCGCTGACGCCATGATCGTGGTCTCGGACAATGGTTCGACGGATTGGACCCGTGCCGTCGCCATCGAGTCGACCGCGAAGATCCCTTATCGGGTGGTCTATCACCGGGCGTGCGACCGCGGCGACAAAGGCCTCGCGATCTGCTCGGCCTGGGAGTCCGCCCCCGAAGGCTACGACGTGCTCGCTTACTGTGACGCCGACATGGCCACGGATCCGGAAGCGCTCGTCCGCGGCTATCGTCTCATCGCCGAAGGCAAGGCCGACCTCGTCGCCGGCTCCCGCTGGCATCGTGACTCGCAGGT
>CAZXSI010000146.1:0-3089 GCA_964643215.1 uncultured Klebsiella sp.
CCCGACATGGTCGCCGGCGCCAAGCTCTGCGAAGACCTGGGCTGCGATTTCGTCATCCACCACATCGGCTACGACGAACGCCGGGGCATCGCCGCCCGCGGACTCCGCATGCCTAGCCCGATGGACCAGCTCCGCGAAGTCGTCCAAGCCGTCAACGTCCCCGTCCAGGCCGTCGGCGGCCTCACCCTCGAACAGGCCGTGCGTTGTCCGGAATACGGCGCCCCGCTCGTGGTCCTCGGCGCTCCGCTCACGATCGACGCCGACGCCTTCAAGACCGCCTCGGGCGACCTCGAATCCTCCCTGCGCCTCATCTGCCAGAAAGTCCACGCCTACGGTGACGTCAAAGTCGGCCGGTAACTTTCCTACCCCTACCCCCACCCCTAACCCTACCCCTTTCATTCATGAACTCCCCCGCCGTCGTCAATTTCGCCCCCGAAAAGGGCTCCGTCGAGATCCGCGAGATCGCCCGTCCCGTCATCGGTGAAGAAGACGTCCTGCTCGAAGTCGCCAACGTCGGCGTCTGCGGCAGCGATCTCCACCAATGGACCGCCGACCACTCCTGGCCGGTCAACTACCCGGTGGTGCTAGGCCACGAGTTCGCCGGACGCATCGTCGAACTGGGCAAGAAGGTCGAAGGGTGGAAGGAAGGCGACCGCGTGGTCAGCGAGACCGCCGCGATCATCTCCCAGAACAACCCGATGACCCGCCGCGGGCTCTACAACCTCGACCCGACCCGCAAGGGCTTCGGCTACGGCGTCAACGGCGCGATGACCAAGTATGTCCGCGTCCCTTCGCGCATCCTGCACGCGGTGCCCGACGCCCTGCCCTTCGAACAGGCCTGCCTGACCGAACCTTGCTGCGTCGCCTACAACGCCGTCGTGAAGAACGCCCGCATCGAACCCGGCGACCGCGTGGTCGTCCTCGGACCCGGCACGATCGGCATCCTCTGCGCCGCCATGGCCAAGCAGTGCGGCGCGCAGGTCGCCATCGTCGGGCTCCCGCAGGACGCCCACCGTCTCGCGATCGCCAAGCAGTATGGCTGCGAAGTCATCATCGGCGACGCCAAGCCCTGGGCCCAGCAGCGCGACGGCCTCGGCTGCGACGGCGTGATCGACGCCGCCGGCGCCTCCGCGACCTTGAAGATCGCCCTCGATATCGTGCGCCCCGCCGGCTGGGTCAGCAAGGTCGGCTGGGGCCCGCAGCCGCTCGGCTTCAACCTCGACCCGCTGGTGCAGAAGAACATCACGCTCCAGGGAAGCTTCAGCCATAACTGGCCGATCTGGGAGCGCGTCATCGCCCTCCTGGCCAGCGGCCAGTTCGACGTCCGTCCGATCATCGGCGGCGTCTGGCCCATCACCGACTGGCACACGGCCTTCGAGAAGATGCACAAGGGCGAAGTGGTGAAATCCGTCCTCAAGCCCGTCTGACCATGCGCCTGAAAGATAAAGTCATCCTCATCACCGGCAGCACGACCGGCATCGGCAAGGCCATGGCCAAGCGCTGCGCGCAGGAAGGCGCCAAGGTCGTCATCCACGGGCTCGAGAAGGACCTCGCGGAAGCGACCCTCGGCGAGATCGGCCCGGCCAACGGCGTCATCCATATCGAAGACCTGACCTCCCCGGGCTGCCCCCAGCGCCTGGTCGACCTCGCGGTGAAGACCTTCGGCAAGCTCGACGGCGTGGTGAACAACGCGGCGTTGGTCGCCCAGGGCAACATCCAGACCACCGACGCGGCCTTCTTCCACAAGATGCTCGCGGTGAACACGGTCGTCCCGTTCCTGCTCATCCAGGCCGCCCTGCCCCACCTGTCCAAGACCCGCGGCGCGGTGCTCAACATCGGCAGCGTCAACGCCTACTCGGGCGAGCCGAACCTCCTCCCTTACAGCGTCTCGAAGGGCGCCCTGATGACCCTGACCCGCAACCTCGGCGACACGCTCCATCGCCTCAACGGCGTCCGCGTCAACCAGATCAACCCGGGTTGGGTGCTCACGGAGAACGAATCCAAGCGCAAGAAGTCGCATGGCCTCAAGGAAGACTGGTATGCCGACCTACCCCGCGTCTACGCGCCGTCGGGACGTCTGATCAGCCCCGAGGAGATCGCCGCCGCGGCCATCTATTGGCTGGCCGACGAAGCCGGCCCGATCAGCGGCTCGGTCGTCGAACTCGAGCAGCACCCCTTCATCGGACGCAATCCGCCGAAGGACCCCGAGACCCTGCCGGGGCAGAAAGCCTGACCATGCCGAAGATCGCCGCGTTCCCGAAGGCCTACATGCATGCCCTCTGCAAGGACGGCACGATGAAGCTCTCCGAATGGTTCGCGCTCGCCGCCACGCTCGAAGTGCAGGGCCTGGAGTTCTACGCCGGCTTCCTCGAGATGGCCGACGCATCCAACTGGCCGCTCTTCCGTCGGCAGGTCGGCGACCTCGGGATGTCCATCCCGATGATGTGCTGTTCACCCGATTTCACGCAACCGGACAAGGCCTTCCGCGACGCCGAGATCGCCAAGCAGAAGCGCTGGATCGACATGACCCACGCCCTCGGTGGCTCCTACTGCCGCGTCCTCAGCGGCCAGCGCCGCCCCGAGCTGACCGACGCCGAGGGCGTCCGCCTCGCGGCCGAAAGCATCAGCGCCTGCATCCCTTACGCCAAGGAACGCGGCGTGACGCTCATCCTCGAGAACCACTACAAGGACGACTTCTGGCTGTATCCCGAATTCGCCCAAAAGATGGAAGTGTTCTGCGCCTTAGTGAACGCCCTGCCCTCCGACGGCTTCGGCGTGAACTACGACCCCAGCAACGCCTACATCGCCGGCGACGACCCCATCGCGCTGCTCAAGCGCGTCTCGCACCGCGTCGTCACCATGCACGCGTCGGACCGCTACCTCATCGAAGGCACGCTCGAAGATCTCCGGAAGGAGGAAGGCGGCGCCGCCGGCTACGCCAAGCGCCTCCGCCACGGCGAGATCGGCAAGGGCCTCAACGACTACGACGCCATCTTCACCGAGCTCAAGCGCGTCGGCTTCGACGGCTGGATCAGCATCGAGGACGGCGTCGACGGCATCGACCAGCTCCGCCGCAGCGCCGACTTCCT
>CAZXSI010000147.1:0-3089 GCA_964643215.1 uncultured Klebsiella sp.
GAACATGCGTTCACTATGGAAGAACTGACCAAGAAGCAGCGGGCCATCCTCGACTACATGAAGGCCCACGTCTCCGAGCACTCCTACTGGCCGAGCATCCGCGACATCCAGGCCAAGTTCCGCTTCGCCTCGACCAACGCCGTCTTCGGCCACCTTCAGGCCCTCGAGCGCAAGGGCGTGCTCCAGCGCATCCCCGGCGCCGCCCGCGCCTACAAGATCGTCCCGGAAGTCCTGGGCGACACCTCCGAGACGGTCATCCGCTACGAAGGTCCCGGCGACGACGCCATCGCCTTCGAGAACATCAAGTTCGCCGGTTCCATCGCCGCCGGCTTCCCTGACTACACCGAGTCTTCCGGCGTCCTCGACTCGCTGCAGGTCCCGCTCTCGCCCAGCTCCCGCCGTCGCGCCCCCGAGTCCTTCGCCCTCCGTGTGCGCGGAGATTCGATGATCGATGCCGACATCAACGACGGCGACACGGTCATCGTCGAGCCCGGCACCCCGAAGCATGGCGATATCGTCGCGGCCCTCATCGATGGCGAGACGACCCTCAAGCGCCTGATCAAACAGGGCTCGAAGGTCTTCCTCAAGGCCGAGAACCCGAATTACCCGGACCTCATCCCCACCTCCTCCCTCACGATCCAGGGGATCGCGAAATCGGTGATGAAGCGGATCTGAAGCGGCGCCCTGCCCTTCAGAGCGACCAGGCCTTGAGCTGGGCGTCGATGGCGGCGCCCATGATTTCGTATCCCTTGTTCGTGGGATGCAAATAGTCGCCCATGGTCTCCTTGAGGATGCTGCCGTCGGCCTCGATGAGCTTGGCCGTCAGGTCGAGGTATGCGTCGGCGATGCGCAGGTGCTCGGCCGCAAGCAGCCGGTTCGTCTCCGTCACGCGCTGGCGGGTCGCGTCCGGCTTGGCCTGCCGGGGCAGGATGGCGAGCAGCAGGACCTTGGCCTGCGGGGCTTGACGACGAATCTCGCGGCAGACCTCGGCCACGCCTTCGGCGGTCTCGGCGGGAGAATTGAAGCCCGAAAGGTTGTTGGTCCCGATGAGGACGACGAACGCCTTGGGCTTGAGGCCGGCGACCTCGCCATGGCGCAGGCGCCAGAGGACGTTCTCCGTGCGGTCCCAGCCATAGCCGAGATTGATCGGATGATGTGGAGCGATCCACTTGTCCCAGGAGTCCTTGCCGGCGACCCGTCTGGCCTTGGGTTCGCCCGACCAGAAATGCGTGATCGAATCGCCGATGAAGACCACGTCGGCCCGGATGGCGCCGGGCTGGTTGAGCGCGAGGATCTCATCGTGCCGGACGACCCAGTCGTAGGACTTCCAATCGCGGTTCTGCGTCAGCGGGACCAAGGCGGTGTTCCTAGGACCAGCCCCGGGCACGACCTGCGTCGCCACCTTGCCGACAAGTTTATCGGCCTCGAAAGCGGCGGCCTTCACCGTGCCGCCTTCCGGCAACTCGATCGGGGCAAGATAGACGCCGGCCGAAAAGTCCGGGTCCTTGCCGTTCAACGTATAGCGGACGACTTCCGTCGGCGAGGCCGGCATGACCTTCACGGTCCGACCAGCCGCCTCAAGGGCCAGTTCGAAGGCGGCGACGTGCGACGCGACCATCACGGCCGTGAGCAACGAGAGCAAGCGGAGTGAGCGCATGGGGTGAGCCCAAAGTGCCCATCCGTCGCGCGCTGGCAACGCAAACTAGGTGCGACGGCGCAAGACCAGCAGGATGTCCGAATACTTCATGTCGAGCCTGCGAGTCGACGTCAGGTCGTAACGGAAGTCATGGCAGGCGACCAGACGAAGCGAGGGGACCTTGGCCAATAAAGCCTTCAGCTCGGCGGGCGAATACGTCCGGAAATCCCACAGGGTCTCCTCGACGCGGGTCTTCCCCTGCTCGGTGATGCGCATGCGCGTGCGCATGGCTTCGGTGCGGGATTTCCGGTCGGCCGGGGCCGACCAGGTATCGCTGACCACGCGGATGCCGGGCTTCCGGCCGACCCAGCGCTCATGGTCCGGCGGGGTACGCTTGTAATCGGTCAGGTGCAGGCCGAGCAGGAGCAGCCCGCCCGGACGCAACGCCGCGGCCATCCGGCGGAGCGAGCTTACCGCGCCGGCTTCCGTGTCGACGTATTTGAACGTGCTGACGAAGCAATGGGCGACGTCATAACAGACGCCCTTCGGCACCTTGAAATCCTGCAGGCGAGCGCGCCACACCCTGCCCTTCAGCCCCTTGGCCTTGAGGCGGCGCTTCGCGAAGGCGAGCTGATGCCGGTTCAGATCGAAGCCATGGACGACATGGCCGCGCGCGGCGAGCGACTCCAGCAGACGGCCGGAGCCGCAGGCCGGTTCCAAGACGCGCATCGCACCGGCGAGCTTAGGCCCGTGCCGCTTCACGACACCTTCGATGAAACGGGTCTCCTTCTTCGTGTAGTCCGCGTACACCATGTCGTAGTACAACGGCGAGTCGTACCACGCGGTCGAAGATTGCTTCGAAGAGGACAAAGCGGAAAGCGGTTGGGGTCGGCGGAGAGAAAAGACTGCGGAAAACAGGCGACAGGAGGTCAGCGGCAAGCGGGTGTGATCTGGATTCAATCCCAACCGCCAACCGCTTGCCGCCGACCGCTCTCACCTGTTACTGATAGATCTCCCCGCCTTTTTCGCGGAATTCTTTGGACTTCTCTTCCATGCCTTTGGCGAGCGCTTCGGCTTCGGAGACGCCCTGGGCGTCGGCGAACTTCCGGATGTCGTCCGAGATACGCATCGAGCAGAAGTTCGGTCCGCACATCGAGCAGAAGTGGGCCGTCTTGGCGGATTCCTGCGGAAGGGTCTCGTCGTGGTATTCCTGGGCGCGCTCGGGATCGAGGGCCAGGGCGAACTGGTCGGGCCAACGGAATTCGAAGCGGGCCTTGGAGAGGGCGTTGTCGCGGATCTGGGCGGCGGGGTGGCCCTTGGCGAGGTCGGCGGCGTGGGCGGCGATCTTGTAGGCGATGACGCCCTCGCGGACGTCGTTCTTGTTCGGCAGGCCGAGGTGCTCCTTCGGCGTGACGTAGCAGAGCATCGCGGTGCCGTACCAGCCGATCATCGC
>CAZXSI010000148.1:0-3047 GCA_964643215.1 uncultured Klebsiella sp.
TGGTCGGCCTGCTGGTCGATGAGCTCGTAGACGAACGGGTACGGGTCCTCGCCGTGCATGCGCTTGAAGTGCGCGCCGTGGATCCCCTGCCAGCCGTGCCCGATGACGGTGTTGATGAAGAGGAGCTCGTGGTCCTTGGTCCAATCGGAGCCCCACGGGTTGGTCGTGCCGTGGCAATACGGCTCGAAGACCTTCGTCACCGGGTGATAACGCCAGAGGCCGCCCGCGGTGGGCTGACGCTTCTCCTTCGGCACGCCCGGGACGTCGATCCACGAGGTGCTCGAGATGCCGACGCGCCCGTAGAGCCATCCGTCGGGTCCCCACTTGAGTCCGTTCGCGAAGGTATGCCGGCTGGCGGCGGTGGTGCTGAAACCGTCGAGCACGACCTGGGCGGGACCGGCGGGCTTGTCGCCGTCCATCGGGATGAAGAGGAGGTTGGGCGGGCACAGCGCGTACACGCCGCCGAAGCCGCGCTCGAGGCTGGTGAGCATCTGGATCTCGTCCGTGAAGACGGTCCGTTTGTCGAATTGGCCGTCGTGGTCGGCGTCCTCGAGGATGAGGATCCGGTCGCGCAGGTTCAGGTCGAAGCGCTCCTTGCCGTCGGAGTAGGTGTAGTTCTCGGCGATCCACAGGCGGCCGCGCTCGTCCCAGCACATCGCGATGGGCTGGCGGACGTCGGGTTCGGCGGCGAAGAGCGTCGCCTTGAAGCCTGCGGGGAGGTGGAGCCGGGTGAGCGCGTCCGCCGGCTTGAGGACCGGGATGGTCTCCTTCTGGTTGTCGTGCGGCGCCGGAAAAGGCGCGGCGATGGCCGCGGCACCGAGGACGAAGGCGAGACTGCGGGCGAACATGGGGGTATGACCACCCTGCGAAGGCACGGTTCCGCTTCAATCCCAGACCACAGGAGAGCCCCTATCAGAAGCCCTTGGCGATCTGGCCGTAGACGTCCGTCGACGCGATCTGCGCGGGCAGAGCGGCCGAGGCGGGCGCGATGAGGACCGGCCAGTCGAGCGGATCCTCGGGGACGCGGCCATGCGAACCCTTCACGAGCGAGGCGTCCTGCGAGACGACTTCCATGAGCGCCTTGAACCCGAGCTTCTTCTTCAGCAGGAACCAGGCGATACGGAGCAGCGGGAAGCGGATCTTGGGGTCGATGAACAGCTCGACGGGGTCGTAGCCCGGCTTGCGATGGATGTCCACGGTGCGCGCGTAGTCGGGATCCCCGTCGCCTTCGTCCCACCAATAGTAGGAGAACCAGCTGTGGTCGTCGGCGATGACGACGAAGTCGCCGCTGCGGACGTGCTTGATGCCGGCGGCGGCCTGACCCTCGGCGTCGAGCACCTGGGCGACGCCGGGCGTGGCGAGGAGGACCTTGCGGACCTCTGCGCGGACCGCAGGGTCGAGCACGACGACGTGCGCGACCTGGTGGTCGACGACGGCGAAGGCCTTCGAGTTGAAGGTGTCGAGGGTGAGGCTGCCGTCCTCGGGCTTGAGCTCGAGCCAGTCGTGTTCGCGCAGGACCTTGTTCAGCGGCACGGCGCGGTCGACGGCGGTGATGGCGTATTCCGAGACGATGAGGACCTCGACGCCGCGGGCTTCGAGGAAGTCCGCGAGGTCGCCGACGAGCTTGTCCGCGTCGCGACGGGCGACGTCGCTGCGCGGGTCGGCCGGGCCGAAGCGCTGGAGGTCGTAGTCCAGGTGCGGCAGGTAGACCAGGCTGAGGTCGGGCTGCTCGTGCTCCTCGATCCAGCGGGCGCTGTCGGCGATCCATTGCGACGACGGCAGGCCGGCGCGCGGACCCCAGAACGAATGGAACGGGAAAGCCCCGAGGTCGCGCTTGAGCAGCTGCTTGTAACGCTGCGGGTAGCTGGCGATGTCGAAGATCTTCCCCCCGTCGGCCTTGTAGACCGGGCGCGGCGTGACGGCGATGTCCGCCGCGGTGCCCATGTTGTACCACCAGAAAAGGTTCGCGACCTTGAGCTTCGGGTTCCGGGCGTGGAGCTCGTCCCAGACCTTCGGGGCGAGCACGACGCGGTTCGACTGCTTCCAGAACTGCACCTCGCTGAGCGTGCGGTCGTACCAGCCGTTGCCGACGATGCCATGCTCGCTCGGGCGCCGGCCCGTGAGATAATCAGACTGCGCCGTGCAGGTGACGGCGGGGAACGCCGGGCGGACCTTGGCGACGCTGCCCTTCGCGGCGCGCGCGGCGAGACGCGGCATGACGCCGGAACCGAGGTCCCGGGCGGAGAGGCCGACGACGTTCAGGACCGCGCGACGCATGGCTGCTGATCCCGCGCCCGCAGTTCGTCGGCGGCCTTCCGCACGACGGCGGCGGCCATCTCGTGCACCTGCGTGGACTTGCCGATGGCGGTCGGCAGGACGAGCGTGAGCTGGCCGCCGAGGTGTTCGCGGAATTCTTCGAGGCCGGCGAGCATCGGCACGCCGCCGTCGAGGTGCATCTCGGGCGCGTAGGTCCGGAAGCCGAGGGCGACGAGCAGGTTGAGCGACCGCTCGGTCTCCGCCTGGCCGAACAGGCCGAGCTCGCGGGCGCAGATCAGGTCGAGCGCGAGGCCCACGGCCACGGCCTCGCCGTGCGTCAGGCGGTGGTTCGTCATCGACTCGAGCTTGTGCGCGGCCCAATGGCCGAGGTCGAGGGGCCGGGCGCTGCCGAGCTCGAAGGGGTCGCCGTTGCCGGCGATGTGGCGGGCGTGCAGCTCCGCCGAACGGCGGACGGCGCGGCCGATGGCGGGGAGGTCGCCGGCGGCCAGCAGCGCGGACTCCTTCTCGAGGCCGGCGAAGAAGACGGGGTCCTTGAGGAGCGAGACCTTCACGGCCTCGACGAGGCCGTCGCGCAGGCCGCGGGCGTCGAGCGAAGCGAGGAGCGCGAGGTCGTTGACCACGGCGGCGGGCACGGCGAAGGCGCCGGTGAAGTTCTTCTTCCCGAAGGTGTTGATGCCGTTCTTCACGCCCACGCCCGCGTCGCCCTGGCCGAGGGTCGTGGTGGGCATGCGGACGAGACGCACGCCGCGGTGGGCGGTGGCGGCCGCGAA
>CAZXSI010000149.1:0-3041 GCA_964643215.1 uncultured Klebsiella sp.
CCCTACCTTATTACCAGGTATAGCGGATGGTGTAAGTAATCGTCTTCTCTTCGTCGGGCTGCAGCGGCACTTTGAATTCGAAGGTGGTAGCATCCTTCTTCTCATGCGGCTGACTCTGGGCCGTCAAGGTCCAGGTGTTGCTGCGATGGGCGTGCTCACGCACGCGGATCTCGACCGGCTCCTTCTTGTGGTTGCGGACCTTGATCTCGAAGGCCTGGGTGGCGACGCGGTTCGCGCCGTCCTCGGTCTCGTTCGTCATACGATGCTCGCCCGTAAGATCGAAGCTGTTGCCCGTGAGCACGCGGATGACCTCGTTCTTCGGAGTGTGGTCGATCTGGTTCTCGCCGACGAACTCCAGCTGGCGGTCGCCATCCTGGGAGTAGAAGCGCACCTTGCCCTTGGGCAGGGCGATGCCGAGCTTGTTGGCCTCCGTGTTCTTGAACTCACGGTAGACCTGGACCTTGCCGGCCCCGCCTTGGTAGGCGCCGTCATAGACATAGATCCGCTCGGCCTTCACGCCCGTGGCGCGCACGAACTCGACCTGCTTGGTCTCCTTGTCCCGCAAGGTCACCGGGTTGCCTAGCGTATAAAGATGGAATTCATCGAAGGACTTCTCGGTCACGACCGGAGAGGCCTTGGCCGCCGACATCCCCCTCCCCGCACCCACACCGCGGCCGAAGGTATCGACGACGCGATGGACATCCCCGGCCATGAGCTTCAGCTTGGCGTCGGCGAAGGTCATGCCGCTCTGGTTGTTCATCGTGACCCAACCGACGACGTCCAGGAGGTCGCTCTGGTCCGTGGCGACGAGGTTGTAGCTGGCCTCCCAGGTGAAGCCTTTGCTGAGATAGGCCACTTCGGCGGAGATCTTGCCGGCGGAAGCCGAGTTCAGCTTCCAGTTCAAGGTCGGTTTGAGGACGTTGTCGTTGCCGAGCGAAGGGAACCTCGGCTGGCCGGGAAGAGTGAACTGCAGCTTGCCGTCGACCTCGATGATGGGCTCGACGAAGCGACCGCCGGGCACGAAGCCGCTGCGCACGACCTTGCCGGAGATGACCTGATCGGGCTTGTTGGCCTCATGCCGCACGAACTCCAGCGTCTGGCCTTCGAACAGCGACAGGAGCATCGCCTGCGAGACGGGGTCGTTGCGGTAGGACTGCTCGAGGATCTGGAACTCGGCCTTGCCCGCGACGTCGCGCAGGATGACCGTGTCGGCCTCGACCTGCGCGGTCGCGCCGGCGAAGGTGACCTGGTTGAGGCCGGCCTTGAGGTCGATCGGCAGGGTCTCGCGGACGACGGCGTAGCCGCCGTTATAGATCGTGAGCGCCGGATCGGCGGCGAAGGTGGCGGAAGCGGCGGCCAGCAGGAGGAGCGCGGGGAGTTTCATGAGGCGAAGGAAGTCGGAGGGGGCGGCGGAAGCAGGGTTACCAAGTATAGCGGATGGTGTAGGTCACGGTCTTCTCTTCGTCCGGCTGCAGGGGGACGCGGAACTCGAAGGTCGTCGCATCCTTCTTGTCATGCGGTTGGCTCTGGGCCGTGAGCGTCCAATTGCCGCCGCGGGTGGCGCGCTCGAGGACGCGGATCTCGACGGGCTCCTTCTTCCGGTTCCGCACCTTGATCTCGACGGTCTGGGTAGCCGTACGCTCGGCCGATCGCTCGGTCTGGCTGACGATGCGACGCTCGCCCACGAGGTCGAAGCTATTGCCCGTCAGCACGCGGATGACCTCGTCCTTGGGGGTATGGTCGATGCGGTTCTCGCCGACGAACTCCAGCTGGCGATCGCCGTCCTGGGTGTAGAAGCGCACCTTGCCCTTCGGCAGGGCCATGCCGAGCTTGTTGGCCTCGGAATTCTTGAACTCGCGGTAGACCTGGACCTTGCCGGCGGAAGCACCCCGACGGGAATAGCCGCCGCCGTCATAGACATAGATACGCTCGGCCTTCACGCCCGTGGCGCGCACGAACTCGACCTGCTTGGTCTCCTTGTCCCGCAAGGTCACCGGATTGCCTAGCGTATAAAGATGGAATTCATCGAAGGACTTCTCGGTCACGACCCTTTCGGCATCCATCGCGACGCCTCCGAAGGCTGCGGCCCTGGTTGCCATCGGATAATCCGGCTCCGCGCGGTTCACGTCGCCGGCCATGAGCTTGATCTTGGCGTCAGTGAAGGTCATGCCGCTCTGGTTGTTCATCGTCACCCAGCCGACGACGTCCAGAACATCGCTCTTTTCGGTAGCGACGAGGTTATAGCTGGCCTCCCAGGTGAAGCCATTGCTCAGGTAGGCGACCTCTGCGTCGATCTTGCCGGACGACGCAGAGTTGAGCTTCCAGTTAAGGGTGGGCTTGAGGACATTGTCATTGCCGAGGGACGGAAAAATCGGCTCGCCCGGGAGCGAGAACTGGAGCTTGCCGTCGACCTCGATGATGGGCTCGACGAAAGACGAAGAGCTCCGGATGTTACCGCCAGGGACGAATCCGCTGCGGACGACCTTGCCGGCGACGATGCGGTCGGGCTTGTTGGTCTCGCGACGGACGAACTCCAGCGTCTTGCCTTCGAAGAGCGACAGCAGCATCTCCTGCGTGACCGGGTCATTACGATAAGACTGCTCGAGGATTTGGAACTCAGCCTTGCCCGCGACGTCACGCAGGATGACGGAGTCCGCCTCGACCTTGGCGGTCGCGCCGGCGAAGGAGACTTGGTTGACGCCGGCCTTGAGGTCGATCGGCAGCGTCTCACGCACCACGGCGAAGCCGCCGTTGTAGATCGTGAGCGCCGGATCGGCGGCGAAGGAGACGGAAGCGGCGGCCAGCAGGAGGAGCGCGGGGAGTTTCATGGGGTTAGGGAAAATTCTGGGGACCGGAAGGAACTTTCCGATATTAATAAGCGAAGCCGACGTCGGATTTAGCCTAGGACAAGTTGATCCGTTGAACGGTGGGCCAGTTGGCCAGAAAGACGCCCAATCAAAGGGGGCACCATAGGGAGACCGGATAATTGGCCGGGGTGAATTCTTTTCAGGTCCCAGGTCTCGGCCGTCGGGTCTCAGGTT
>CAZXSI010000150.1:0-2986 GCA_964643215.1 uncultured Klebsiella sp.
TTGGCCAGCAGCTCGCGGACCTTGGCGCCGATGGCGGCCGCGGCTTCGCCCTTCTTGTCCTTGTGGGCGGCGACGACGTTGACGAGGGCGCTGCCGACGACCACGCCGTCGGCGACCTTGGCGATGGCCTGGACGTGGGCGGCGGTGGAGACGCCGAAGCCGACGCAGATGGGCAGGGAAGTGTGCTTGCGGATCTCGGCGACCGAGGCGGCGAGATTGGCGGCCAGCTCGGAGCGTTCGCCGGTCACGCCTTCGCGCGAGACGTAGTAGATGAAGCCCGAGGCGTGCTGCGCGATGAGGCCGATGCGCGCGGGCGGCGTGGTCGGGGCCACGATGAAGATGTTGGCGAGGCCGTGCTTCCTCGAGGCCGCGATCAGCTCGTCGGCCTCCTCGGGCGGGCAGTCGAGGACGAGCAGGCCGTCGGCGCCGGCGGCGCGGACCTTGGCGCAGTAGCCGTCGAGGCCGAACGAGAACAGCAGGTTATAATAGCAATAGAGCACGATCGGCTTGTCCGTGCCGGCGCGCACCGCGCGGAGCACGTCGAGCAGGCCGTCGTAGGTCATGCCGCCTTCGAGCGCGCGCTGGGCGGCGAGCTGGTTCGTCAGGCCGTCGGCGAGCGGGTCGGAGAAGGGCACGCCTACTTCGAGCACGTCGGCCCCGTTCCGCGCCAGGGAGAGGAGCACGGCCTTGGACGTCTCGACGTCGGGGTCGCCGGCGCAGACGTAGCTCACGAAGGCCGGGCGGCCTTCGGCTTGGCAGCGGGCGAACGTCTGGGCTAAGCGATCCATGCGCGGAAGGAAGCCGGGTTTGGGGCCGAGGGCAAGGCGAAGGCGAACGCCGGCCGCTTTCCCGGGTTGCCAATCCGCGGCGCGTCCGCACCTTGGAGGCGTCGGCCCAAGTGGTGGAACGGTATACACATCAGACTTAAAATCTGCCGCCGAAAGGCTTACTGGTTCGAGTCCAGTCTTGGGCACGACGCAACGAAACAGGCCGCACGGGTGGTGCGGCCTGCTTGCCCGTTTCCGGGACAAATAAGTCCAGAGTCCTAGCTACGGGACTCTGGGGTCGGGTACGGAGAGTTTGAATCCTGATTCCGTTAGTCGCCCTCGCGACTGATGCGTCCTTTATAAGGGAGGCTCTTACCTGAGTGAAATTGACTGAGGTCGTTGTGCTCACCCCGGGGGGTGTTGTCAATGGATTCCTCGGGAAACCTCGAGATTATGACGGAAAAGCCGATTGGAGGCCGATAAAGACCTTCCAAGCGGGGTGTCGGCCGATCAGCGCTTGAGGCTGAAGGGCGTGAAATCCGTGTCGGTATCGAACGTGTCGACGCCTTCGGCCTGTTTCAGCTTCGCGCAGACGACCGTCGTCACCGGCGTCATGACCGCCTCGACCAGCACCTTGAGGAGCCAGTTCGCGAGCATCACCGCGAGGACCTTGTCCAAGGTCCAGATCCCCAGGAACGCGATCGGGTAGAAGACCAGGCTGTCGACGCCCTGGCCGACGACGGTCGAGCCGATGAAGCGGGCCCAGGGGTGCCGGCCGCCCATGCCGACCTTCATCTTCGCGAGCACGTAGGAGTTGAGGAAGTCGCCGATGCAGAAGGCGACGATCGAGCCGAGCGCGATGCGCCAGCCGCCGCCGAAGCAGGTCTCGAGCGCCGGCTGCAGCTGCGCGTTGAACGCCGCGTCCGGGCTGGCCGGCATCGCGAGGACGACCCACGTCATGACCGTCGCGAAGAGCATCGCCGCGAAGCCGGACCAGATCACGCGGCGCGCGAGCGCGTAGCCGTAGACCTCGGTGAGGATGTCCCCGAAGATGTAGGAGAGCGGGAAGAACAGGATGCCCGCGCCGAAGTCGGTCTTCCCGAGGAACGGCAGGTCGAGCTGGACGATCTTCGCCGGGCCGATGAGGTTCGAGCAGAGCAGCACCGCGACGAACGCGCCGAGGATCAGGTCGTAGTAGCGGAACGTGCGGGGCATCGCGGTGAAGTCTGCGGAGAAAGTCGCCGGACGCGAGCGGGTCGGCGGGAAATCAGCGGCCGAGGGCGGCCTTCAGGAAGGGCTCGAAGACGTCGGCCTGGCGGTGGAAGCCCAGGTCGCTCGCGTGCGAGCCGTCCGTGGCGCCGTCGCCGTCGTCGCCGTAGAGGTGGTCGCCGGGCACGTAGGACAGGCCTTGGACGCCCTCCTTCACGAGCCGTTCGTAGGCGGCCTTGAGCGCGGCGTGGTTGTCGTCGTGGTGCTTGCGGCGGCCGGCGATGATCCAGGAGTCGGTATTGCGGCGGTCCTCGACGAGGACGATCGGGGTCGCGGGGCGGGCGGCGCGGAGCTGCTTCACGAGCGGCACGCATTTCTCCGCGACCTCCTTGCCGCTCATGTTCGGGAGGCAGTCGATCACGTAGGCGGCGGCGTCGATGCGCACGAGGAAGTCGCCGACGGCCTGGTCCATGCGGCCGTTGCCGGAGAAGCCGAGGTTGACCACCGGCACGTCGAAGCGCCGGCCGAGGATGCCCGTGTGCACCATGCCCGGACGGCTCGCGCAGGCGCCGTGGGTGATCGAGGTGCCGTAGAAGACGACGGGCTTCGCGCGCGGCTTCAGGCCGGCGAACCGCTTGCCTTCCGGCACGCCGACGTGGAGGAATTCCACGCCGTTGTAGAGCGGCAGGTACAAGGCGTACTCGCGTTCGCCGGCGTCGAGATTCTCCGCCACGCGCACCTTCATCTCCTTCGTGGTCGGACGGACGACCTGGACCCAGCGCCACCTGCCGTCCTGGTCGCGGGCGTAGAGGTCGAGGCCGCTGACGCCGGTGGCGGGCATGTGCGGCATCGCGAGCAGGTCTTTCGTCACCTTGTAGTGCGCGTAGATCGTCGTCGCGTCGGTGCGGAAGCGGAACATCTGGCCCGCGCTGTCGCGGCTGAGGGTCCAGACGGCGGGCGTCACCTTGCCGTCGGCCTCCGCGGGCAGGCGGTCGAAGTAGCTCTTGCGC
>CAZXSI010000151.1:0-2965 GCA_964643215.1 uncultured Klebsiella sp.
GCCGTTGACGGAATCCTTGATCGGCGCGGTGAAGACCTCGCCGTCGGGGATGTTGTATTCGCCGCCGCAGGGGATGGCGTTCATGCCCTTGATGTTGAACTTCAGGTCGGTGCCCGGGCCGACGATGTGGACCTCGTCGGTCTTCATCATCGCCTGCTTGAGGGCTTCCATGCCCGGGATCATGCGGGAGTAGTCGAGCGTGCAGACGCGGAAGTAGAAGTCGGCGAACCCTTCGGTGCTCATCTTGGCCTGCTGGGCCATGGAGGAGGTCGGCCAGCGGAGGACGACCCACTTGGTCTTGTTGACGCGGTGGTCGAGGACCGGGCGCATCAGCTCGCCGTTGAGCTTGGCCTGGGCGGCCGGGATGTCGCTGCCTTCGAAGATGTTGTCGGAACCGCGCACGGCGATGTAGGCCTGCATCTTCTTCATGCGGGCGAGCTCGTGGTCGGCGGCCAGCTTGAACTGCTCCTTGGTGCCGCCCTTGACCATCTCGCGGCCGACGCGGGCTTTGTGGAGGTTGACCATCGGGGTGGCGCCGCGCTCGCGGGCCGCCCGGATGAGGGCGATGACGAAGTCCTCGGGGACGTCGTGGGCGTCGATGAGGACGTTCTCCCCCTTCTTGAGACGGGTCGAGAAACCGCAGAGCACGTCGGCGAGCTTTCCGTAGCGAGGATCCATGATGCGGGTAAGTTGCGACCCCCTCGGGCCCTTTCCAAGCGTGAAAGGAGCGCTTGCGATGCCGCGGGCTCCTCGCACGGTGTCCGCATGTCCGATTCCTCGCCCTCAGCGCGCGCCCTGGCCTTGGCGGAAGAGGCGTCCTTCGACTTCGCCATGGGCGACGAAGCGGGCGCCCTCGCTAAGCTGGCGGCAGCGGTCGCGGCCGATCCGGCCTGCTTCGAAGCCTGGCTGGCCAAGGCCGAGGTGCACTTCGCCGCCGGCCAATACGACGCAGCCCTCGCCGCCGGCGAGCAGGCCCTCGCGCTGCGGCCGAAGGACATCCATGTGCACACCTCGATGTCCCGCATCTGGATGGAGCGGGGCGACAAGACCAAGGCCGAGCATCATGGCGCCCAGGCACGCATCCTCGGCTGGGGCGATCAGCTCAAGGAGCCCGAAGGTAAGCAGCCGGGGGAGCTTTGAGTCAGAGGGATAGGGATAGGGGTAGGGGAAGCGCCGCCCTTTGTTTTTCTGGCTCTCAAACTACCCCGACCCCTACCCCTATCCCTACCCCTTAGGTTTGCGTTGTCTCACCTTGTGACACGGTGTCTCGGGTAAAACAGGGAACAATGACCCGTTTGCGGGGTCGGGAGGGGGGTCTAACCCCAGAAAAAGCCCTAAATCATTTGCTAAACCTCGGTGAAACGGCTTTGGCATCTGTTCTGCAACCTCACTCCCGTCCGTTAGGACTAACCTCTACCCAAACACCCACCATGGCCAAAAACACCAAACCCAGCGTCAAGCCCCTCGGCGATCGCGTCCTCCTCCAGCGCATCGAAGAGGCTGAAGAAATCAAGGGAGGCATCATCATCCCCGACTCCGCCAAGGAGAAGCCGCAGGAAGCCAAGGTCATCGCCCTCGGCACCGGCGCCCTCGACAAGGACGGCAAGAAGGTCGCCTTCAACGTCAAGGTCGGCGACAAGGTCCTCGTCGGCAAGTACGCCGGCACGGAAGTGAAACTCAACGAAGAGATCTACCTCCTCCTCCGCGAAGAAGAGATCCTCGCCGTCATCGAATAATCCCACCTCTCACTCTCAAACCACACCACTATGTCCAAGAAACAGATCCTGTTCGACGAAGCCGGCCGCCGCAAGGTGCTCAACGGCGTCTCCATCCTCGCCCGCGCCGTCAAGGTCACCCTCGGTCCCAAGGGCCGCAACGTGATGATCGACAAGAAATTCGGCGCCCCGAAGGTCACCAAGGACGGCGTCACCGTCGCCAAGGAGATCGAACTCGACGATCCCTACGAGAACATGGGCGCCCAGATGGTGCGCGAAGTCGCCTCCAAGACCGCCGACAAGGCGGGTGACGGCACGACCACCGCGACCGTCCTGGCCGAAGCCATCTACAAGGAAGGCCTCCGCTTCGTCGCCGCCGGCGCCAACCCGATCTTCGTCAAGCGTGGCGTCGACAAGGCCGCCGAAGCCATCGTCAAGGAACTCGCCGTGATCTCCAAGAAGGTCAAGGACCGCAAGGAGATCAAGCAGGTCGCCACCGTCTCCGCCAACTGGGACGAGTCCATCGGCGACATCATCGCCGAAGCCATGGATCGCGTCGGCAAGGACGGCACGATCACCGTCGAGGAAGCCAAGACCATCGAGACCACCCTCGACGTCGTCGAAGGCATGCAGTTCGACAAGGGCTACCTCTCCCCGTACTTCGCGACCAACGCCGAGACGCTCGAGGCCATCCTCGAAGACACCTACATCCTCCTCTACGAGAAGAAGGTCAGCGCCATGAAGGACCTGCTGCCTCTCCTCCAGGAAGTCGCCAAGACCGGCAAGCCGCTCCTGATCATCGCCGAGGAGATCGAAGGCGAAGCCCTCGCCACCCTCGTCGTCAACCGCCTCCGCGGCACGATCAACGTCTGCGCCGTCAAGGCCCCGGGCTTCGGCGACCGCCGCAAGGCCATGATGGAAGACATCGCCGTCCTCACCGGTGGCCGCTTCGTCACCGAAGACCTCGGCATCAAGCTCGAGTCCGTCAAGGTGGCCGACCTCGGTCGCGCCAAGCGCATCGTCGTCGACAAGGAGAACACCACCGTCATCCAGGGCGCCGGCAAGTCCGCCGACATCCAGGGCCGCGTGAAGCTCATCCGTCGCCAGATCGAAGAGACCACCTCCGACTACGATAAGGAAAAGCTCCAGGAACGCCTCGCCAAGCTGGCCGGCGGCGTCGCCGTCATCCACGTGGGTGCCGCGACCGAGACCGAGCTCAAGGAGAAGAAGGACCGCGTCGACGACGCCCT
>CAZXSI010000152.1:0-2959 GCA_964643215.1 uncultured Klebsiella sp.
TCAAGCCGCACGTCGGCTCGGGCTACCTGCACGACGAACAACGCTCCGACGGCAAATCACGCGCGGTCTTCCGCTTCAAGGGACCGGCCGACGGCGAGTTCGCGCTGCGCATGTCGTACTCCGCCCACGAGACACGTACGACCCGCCTGCCGTTGACGATCGTCGGCGATGGCGCCGAACAGCGCTTCACCGTCGACCAGACCATGGCGCTCCCCGCCGGACAGGCCTTCCGTGAGATCGGTCGCCTCCGCCTGCGCACGGGGGTCGAATACACGCTCACCGTGACCAACCACGACACCCGCGGCTTCGTGATCGTCGACGCCTTCCAGTTGCTGCCGGTCGCCGCTCCGGCAAAATGACCCCATGAAGACCCGCCTGCTGCTCTGCCTGGCCGCCCTCCTCGCCGGCTGTTCCACCCCCAAGGAAGAAACCAAACCGAAGGCCTCGCTCCTTCCGCCCGGCTGGGACGCCAAGGCCGCCGGCGACAAGGTCATGGCCGGACTGTTCAAGGTGACCGCGCCCGAGGTCAAAGGCGCGCATGACTCCCACCTGGCCGTCGTCGGAGAGCGCGCCTACGTCGTGGCCGAGGTCAATGACCGCCAGGCCGGCGAAGCCGCGAGCTGGCCTTTCATCTACGTCACGCTCTCGATCGTCGATCTCCGCAACGAACGCCTGCTCGACGTGATGACCGTCGCGCGCTCCGAACAGGCCTTCGCCAACGAGACGTTGCCCGTCGGGGCCTGCTTCGTGCCCCGCGTGAAGCAGATCGGACCGCGCACGCTCCGCTGCTGGTTCGCGAGCGAACAGCCCGGGAAACGTCAGTCGCAGACCTACTACCGCGACTTCGACCTCGGTACGCTGACCTTCGAGCGCGAGATCCACCGCATGAAGCTGGCGACGAGCACCGGCACGTTCGACCTGCAGCCGCGCCATCTGCATGCCGACGCCGCCCGGCAGGGCTTCCAGCGCAAGGCCGTCGACGCCGGGCTGTACCTCTTCGACGCCTTCAAGGAATTCGACGGCCGCACCTACGTCGCCATCAACAACTACCTCGGCGCCCAGCAGGCGCTCTGCACGCTGAACGACGCCGCCGACACGCTGACGATCGTCGGACACTTCAACGGACCCGGCGAACCCGCCCTGACCGAACCGGCCGTCAACCGCCTCCCCGACGGCAGCTGGCTCGCGATCTCCCGCAAGGAGAACGGCGACCGCAACTACTGGTTCTCCGCAAGCAAGGACGGCCGGACGTGGACCACCGGCGGCGAGAAGGAGTTCGTCAAGAAAGGCGCCGCCTCCAAGCCGACCTTCGATAAGTTCAACGGGGTGTACTACCTCGGCTGGCAGGAAAGCACCCAGATCGCCAAGGTCGGCCGGAGCGTCTTCAACCTCGACGTCTCGGCGGACGGTACGCACTGGGAACGCAAATACCGCTTCGAGACCACGAAGTCCTTCCAGTATCCCACCTTCGTCGCGGCCAACGGCACGATCTGGCTGTGCGTGACCCAAGGCGACGCGGACCCCAGCCGGAAGGAACGCATCATGTTCGGACGCCTGGAGTAATCATAAGGCCTCAAATAGGGCCTTCTTGCCAAAAACTCCTCGCAACCATTCGGGGCGAAGGGTGTATTAATAGCACCCCCATGCGATCCCTCGCCCCCCTCCTCCTCGCCGCGTCGGTCGCCGCCGCGCCCGTCTCCTTCGACAAGCAGACGATCACCAAGGACTTCGTCGCGGAAGGCTGCGCCGTCGCCGACTTCAACCATGACGGCACCCCTGATGTCGCCGCGGGTCGCTACCTCTGGCTCGGACCCGACTTCAAGCAGAAGGTGGCCTACACCCCGGAACGAAACAACCCCTCAGGTCCGAACAAGACGCCTTACACGCCGGACACCGGCTACTCCGACTACTTCATCCAGTTCGCCTACGACTTCAACGGCGACGGCTGGCAGGACATCCTCGTCTACGGCCTGCCCGGCGACCCCGCCTATGTCTTCGAGAACCCCCAAGGTAAGCCCGGCGACTGGACCCGGCACAACATCTTCGATGTCGCCGACGGCGAATCGCCGGACCTGGTCGACATCAACGGCGACGGCAAACCCGAGCTGCTCTGCCACACCAGCGACCTCGTGAAACCGGCCAAAGCCAAGGGCGGCAAATCCGGCGGCCAGTTCGGCTACGTGGAGATCGACTGGAAGAACCCCTTCGCGAAAGGCCGCTTCCGCCCGATCACGCCCAAGACGCCGGCGAACGACCAGAAGATCTTCAAGTACACGCATGGCTACGGCGCCGGCGACGTCAACGGCGACGGTCGCGTGGATATCCTCGAGAAGGACGGCTGGTACGAGCAGCCGGCCGACACGTCCAAGGACTCCGACTGGAAGTTCCACCCCGCGGCCTTCGGCCTGGGCGGCGCGCAGATGTACGTCTACGACGTCAACAAGGACGGTCGTAACGACGTCATCACGAGCATCAAGGCCCACGGCTACGGTCTTTCGTGGTTCGAACAGAACAAGGACGGCTCCTTCGCCGAGCACGTCATCCTCGGCAAGACCAAGGAAGAGAACGCCGCCGGCGCCGGCTTCAGCCAGATCCACGCCGTCCAGCTCGCCGACATCAACGGCGACGGGCTCCTTGACATCGTCACCGGCAAGCGTCGCTGGGCCCACGGTCCGGCCAAGGACGACGAGCCCATGGCCGATCCGGTCCTCTGCTGGTTCGAGCTCCGCCGCGACGGCCAGGGCGGCGCGAGCTACGTCAAGCACCTCATCGATGCCGACAGCGGCGTCGGCACGCAGTTCTTCACCGGCAAGGTGAACCAGGACGGCAAGCCCGACATCGTCATCGGCAACAAGCACGGCGTCTTCGTGTTCACCCAGAAGTAGACCTCCGCCATTCCCCATAAAGGGGTCAGACCCCATCAACGGGGTCTGACCCCTTTATCTTAACCCCTCCATGC
>CAZXSI010000153.1:0-2932 GCA_964643215.1 uncultured Klebsiella sp.
GGTCGAATTCGAACTCGAAATCGCTGAATTTGCGGAGGCCGCGGATGATGGCGGCCGCCTTATGCCTGCGGGCGAACTCGACGGTCAGGCCTTCGAGCTCGAGGACCTTGACGTTGCGGATGCCCTTGCAGGCCTGGCGGGCCATGCCGAGGCGCTCCTCGACGGAGAACCACGGGTGCTTGGTGTCGCTCGCCGCGACGGCGACGATGACCCGGTCGAACAGCCGCGAGGCGCGGCGGAGGACATCCAGATGCCCCAACGTGATCGGGTCGAAGGTGCCGGGGTAGACGGCGGTGCGTTGGGAGCGGGACATCGTTTTCCTGTTGCGGCGTACTCTCGGCCGGGAACATCCTTTCGGCAAGCCCACATGCGTTTTCTTAGGCATCTCCCCAATCTGCTGACGGCCGCCCGCCTGCCGGCCATCTTCCTGATCACGATCCTGACCTATTGGGGCGGCGTCTGGGCGAGCACGGCCTTGGCCCTGTTCATCCTGGCCGCCCTGACCGACATCTTCGACGGCTGGATCGCCCGCAAGCTGAACGCGGTGACCGATTTCGGCCGCCTGATGGACGCCTTGGTCGACAAGATCTTCATCCTCGGCCTGCTCATCGGCCTCGCCGCCATCGACTGCCTCCCCGTCACGCGCTGGGACGACGCCGGCCAGCGTCTCGCTCCCGACGGCGCGGTGGTGCTCTACACCTCCTTCGGCGTGATGCTCATCATCATCCGCGAATTCCTGATCACCGGCCTGCGCCTCGTGGCCGCCGCTTCGGGCCAGGTCCTCGAGGCCGAGGGCCTCGGCAAGATCAAGACCTTCCTGCAGATCCTGGCCATCGGCCACCTCATCGGCCTCCGCGCCTATGAGACCCACTGGCGCCTCTCGGCCGAATGGCACCAGCGCTGGGAGGTCATCATCATGTCGCTGTTCTGGCTGTCGGTCGCGCTCACCGTCGTCTCGGGCGCGAGTTACCTGATCCGGCACCGCCGGCACCTGCCGGGCCTGTCCTCATGATCGTCCAGCTCGCGACGCTCGGTCCGCTCGGGCGCCTCAAGGCGCCGGGCACGTGGGGTTCCGCGGCGGGCCTGCTCTGGTGGGCGTTGGTCGTGCGGCTGGCGCACGCCAAAGGCGGCCCGCACGAGTTCATCTTCGACGCGCTCGTCGTCCTGGCGGCGATCCTGCTCTGCGGCGTCGCCGCGGCCTTCCTTGGCAAGAAGGATCCTTCCGAGGTCATCCTCGACGAGTTCGCGGCGATGCCGCTGGTGTTTCTTTTCAATCCTTACGTCTACGGCGGAAAGTCCTCGCTCTTGTTCATCCTGCTCGGGTTCCTGCTCTTCCGTCTCTTCGACATCACGAAGCCCTTCGGGATCAAGGCGCTCGAGAAGCTGCCCGGCGGTTTCGGCATCGTCCTGGACGATGTGATGGCGGCGATCTACGCCAACTTGGCGTTGCATGGCATCGCCTGGCTTTGGGCCGCACTCTGATGTCCAGGCGCGTCGCTCCAGCTGACACCGCGGTCGTCCGGGTGACGGGCGAGGACGCGGCGGCCTTCCTGCAAGGGCAGTGCACGGCGGACCTCCGGAATGTCGCCCTGACGGACGCGCTCTGGCTCAGCCGCAAGGGCCGGGTGCTCGCGCACACGGTCGTCGCGCAAGAAGCCGACGGAGCGTTCCTGCTGCTCTGCCCGCATCTGCCCGCCGCCGAGCTCATCGCCGTCGTGACGGCGAACGTCATCGCCGACGACGTCGTCGCGACCGACGAATCGGCCCGCTGGTCGAAGTGGGTCGCCTGGGGCGCGGAGCCGGCGATCGCCGGCGCGAAGTCTTTCGCGACGAGGCGTTACGGCGTCCCGGCCTGGGATGTGCTCACGCCGCCCGCCGCCGCCTTCCCCGGCGAAACAGCTTCGCTCGCCGACCTCGACGCGTCGCGCATCGCCGCGGGCGTGCCCGCCGTCCCCGCCGATTGCGGCGCCAACGAGTTCCCCCAGGAGTGCGGCCTCGACGCCTGGGTCAGCTACGCCAAGGGCTGCTACCTCGGCCAGGAGGTCATGGCCCGCATCCAGTCCATGGGCTCGCTGCGCCGCGTCCTCCGTCGCGTGGCCGGGCCGGTGTCCGTCGGGCAGGAGTTGAGGACTCCGGAAGGAAAGCTCGTCGGCACGGTGCGTTCGGCGGCCGGCGACGTCGGCCTGGCCCTGGTGTCGGTCGACCTCGCCGAAGGCTCGTCGCTCGGTGCGATCCGCCTCGGCGCGCCGGCGCGGATGCCCGCGCGCTGACCTGTTTCCGTTTGCGGGCAGGGCGGCGTCCCCTATGATGAGGGCGATGGCTTCTCCCTTCCATTATCAGGATCCTTTCCCGCTGGGCGCCGATACCACGAAGTACCGGCTGCTCACCAAGGAGCACGTCGCCGTCGCCGAGTTCGACGGCCAGCCGGTCCTCAAGGTCGACCCGGCGGCCCTCACGCTCCTCGCCAACCAGGCGTTGCACGACATCAATTTCTATCTCCGCACCGAACACCTCGAGCAGGTGGCCGCGATCCTCGCGGACAAGGAGGCCAGCGACAACGACCGCGCCGTCGCGCTCGCCATGCTGCGCAACGCCGAGGTCGCCGCGAAGGGCGTGCTGCCGTTCTGCCAGGACACCGGCACCGCGCAGGTGACCGCCAAGAAGGGCCAGCAGGTCTGGACCGGCGGCGACGACGCCGAGGCGCTCTCGTTGGGCGTCTACCAGGCCTACGCGCAGAACAACCTCCGCTACTCGCAGCTCGCGCCGCTCGACCTCTACGCCGAGAAGAACACCGGCACCAACCTGCCCGCGCAGATCGACATCGCCGCCACCAAGGGCATGAAGTTCGAGTTCCTCTTCGTCGCCAAAGGCGGCGGCTCGGCCAACAAGTGCTACCTCTACCAGGAGACCAAGGCCGTCCTGAACCCGAAGT
>CAZXSI010000154.1:0-2914 GCA_964643215.1 uncultured Klebsiella sp.
AGTCCCGTCGCGAAACTGATGCCCAGCGAATCGGCGACGGCGCGGACGATCTCGATCTCGGCGGGCTCGGCGCGGTCGTCGTTGAGCATCGCGGCGCCGCAGGCGCGCACGAACTTCCGGCGATCATAGACGCTCTGGCCGGCGATGACCGCCAAGGCCTCGTCGACTTTCTGAAGGTCGATCTGTTCGGCCGGCAGCAACGTGGCGCTCAGGCCGGGAAGACCGAGCACGTCGGCCCCCAGCCGGTAGGCCCGCGCCTGCGCGTCCGCCGACTCGTCGGAAGTCCGGACCACGGCCGTGAGCACGAGCGCGCAGGCGCCCGCCAGGTCGCCCGGGCGGCTCGACGGAGCCTTCACCCGCGAAAGGTAACGGCGCATCGAGGCCTGGATGAGCAGCACGATGAGGCCGTCCTCGGCGTCGTAGCCGACCTTCTCGATCGCCAGGCGGAACAGCGCCTCCTGCTCCGCGGAAAGCTGCCTCAGCGCCGGCATCGAAAGGTCCAGCAAGGGCACGCGCGAGCCCGCCGGGAGCGTCCGCAGCAGCGCCTCATGGCGTTCGGCTTCCCGGACGACTTCGCCGCCGGCGAGGCCGCGGGCCTTGGCCAGCTGGGCCGCGCGGGCGGCGGGGTCGCGGCGGAGCAAGAGCCCGAGGACGAGCCCCATCGCGCTGACCGGATCGGCGGAAGCGGCACGGAGTTCGGGAGGGATCACCCCGCGGAAACCGACGGAGTCCTGGATCCGGTGGTCGGACGGCGCGGCGCGAGGCGCCGGCACCGGCAAGGGCGGAGGCGTGGCGGCCGCCGAGGCCCGCGACACCGGCGCGACCTCGTCGTCGGCGGAAGCCGGCGGCACGACGTCCGGGATGATGCCGTCGAAGGCGGGGTCGATGCGCCGGATACGCTCGTTGATGGGCGGGTGCGTGGAGAAGAGCGACTCGAGGAAGCCGCCCGAAGAGGCGAAGAACAGGTGCTGCGATTCGAGCTCGGCCTCGGAGGCGGCGCGCCGGGCGCCGGCGAAACCGGCGATCTTCTTCAGCGCCGAACCAAGCCCGAGCGGATTGCGCGTGAACTGGACCGCCGAGGCGTCGGCGAGATACTCGCGCTCGCGGGAGACCGCCGCCTGGATGACCTTCGCGAAGAAGATGCCGCCGGAGCCGATGAGCAGCACCACCACGCCGGTCAGGATCAGGACCAGGGCGGCCGGGGCCGAGTTCTTGCCGCGCACGGAGCCGCTCATGCGGATGGCGAGGTAGCCCAGCTGGGCCAGCGCGGTCAGGCCCGCGATGGCGCCGATGATGCGCAGGTTGAGCTTCATGTCGCCGTTGCCGATGTGGCTGAACTCGTGGGCGATCACGCCCTGCAGCTCGTCGCGGGTGAGGTGCAGGAGGGCGCCGCGCGTGATGCCGACGGCGGCGTCCTGCGGCGAGTTGCCGGCGGCGAAGGCGTTGATGGAATCGTCGGCGTCGAGGACGAAGCACAGCGGCACCGGCAGCCCGGACGCGAGGGCCATCTCCTGCACGACGTTGAGGTAGCGGCGCTCGGCGGGGTCCTTGGTGACGCCGCTGACCAGACGTCCGCCGAGCCGGAGCGCGATGGCGCCGCCGCCCTTCGCCAGTTCGGCGATGCGGACAAGGCTGCCCCCGAGGATGACGGTGAGGGCCAGGCCGGTCGTCAGGCAGAACAGCTTGGGCTGGAACCAGTCGCGGAGAGACGCATCGAAGACCAGCGCCGAGCGCCCGCGGTAGCCCGTCGGCACCGAACGGAAGTCGCTCAGCAGCACGGCGATCACGTAGAGCGAGCCGGTCAGCACGAGGATCGCCAACGCGAGGAGCACGACCAGCTTGGTCGTGCGTCCGCGGGCCTCATCCTGGGCCCGGAAGAAATTCATCGTGCCGGCCATGGGCCGCGGTCAGCGCCTCAGAAGGAGACCTTGGGGGCGGCCTTCTCGGCGGCGTCCTCGATCTTGAAGAACTCGCCGGCCTGGAAGCCGAAGGCGTTGGCGATGAAGACCTGGGGGAAGACCTCGCGCCCGTTGTTGTAGAACAGCACGGCGTCGTTGAAGGCCTGGCGGGCGAAGGCGATGCGGTTCTCGGTCGAGGCGAGCTCTTCCATGAGGGTGCGCATGGTGGCGTCGGCCTTGAGCTGGGGATACTGCTCGGCGACGACCATGAGGCGGCCGAGGGCGCCGCTGAGGCCGGCTTCGGCCTGGCTGAGGTCGCGCATGGCGGCGGGGTCGTTCGGGTTGCCCGCGAAGCGGACGTTGGCCTGGGTGGCCTTGGCGCGGGCTTCGATGACGGCCGTGAGCGTGCCGCTCTCATGGGCCATGTAGCCCTTGGCGGTCTCGACGAGGTTCGGGATCAGGTCGTAGCGGCGCTTGAGCTGCACGTCGACCTGGGCGAAGGCGTTCTTGCAGGCGTTACGCAGCGCGACGAGGCTGTTGTAGATGCCCACGCACCAGATGGCGGCGATGACCAAGGCACCGACGATGACGAGGAGGATGATGAGAATCGCAGGTAGCATATTGGTATTTAAATTACCCGACGGACCCGGGCCTGCAAGTCGGCAGGGGGAGGTCTTTTGATAATTTTGCGCGTCAATTGGAACGCCCTGCCCCGCCCGGCGGGCCTTAGGCGGCCTTTTCCAGGCGGGCGCAGACTTCGTCGATCAGGAAAGCCGGGGTCGAGGCGCCGGCGGTCACGCCCACGGTGCCGAAACGGGCGAGCGCGGCGAAGTCCAGCTCGGCGGCGGTCTCGACGTGGAAACAAGGCAGCCCTTGGATCTCGACGAGCTTGGCGAGCTTGACGGTGTTGGCCGAGTGGCGGCCGCCGATGACGACGATCGCCTGGCAACCCTGCCTCTGCAGTTCGAGGATGTCCGCCTGGCGGTCCTTGGTGGCGCCGCAGATGGTATCGAAGA
>CAZXSI010000155.1:0-2894 GCA_964643215.1 uncultured Klebsiella sp.
TCGACATGGGCGCCGGCACGACCGACTGGATCCTCTACTACAAGGAGCACATCCTCTGCGCCGGCTCGATCCCCGTGGGCGGCGAGCACCTGACCAACGACCTCAGCGTGGCGCTCCGCATCAGCCGCGAGACGGCCGAGGACCTGAAGCTCCGCTTCGGTTCCGCGATGCACCGCGAGAACGACGTCAACCAGACCATCTGGAAGGACGGCGACAAGGGCGTGGGCGACCAGCAGTTCAACCGCGGCACGATCACCCAGGTGCTCTCGCTCCGCTACCAGGAGACGATCGAGTTCGTGCGCAAGGACGTGCTCCGCCGCCTCGAGGCGATCTTCCCCGGCCACGCCGTGAAGCTCGACCAGAACATGATCCCGTCCGGCGTGATCCTGACCGGCGGCTCCGCCAGCCTGGCCGACGCCGCCGAGGCCGTGCAGCTCGTGACCGGCCTCACCGCCCGCGTGGGCGTGCCCAACTTCGAGAACGAATCCCTGCGCAAGCCCGAGTACGCGGGCGTGGTGGGTCTCATGACCGCGGCGATCACCGACGCGCCGCCGCCGGCGCGCCGGCCGCGCGGCTTCCTCGCCCAGCTGAAGGAGCTCTTCCGCCTCTAAGATGTCGCCGCCCGCTTCCATCCTCCTGGTCGGCCTCGGCGGAGCGGGGTGCGCGATGGTCACGCGCCTGTCGGCGCAGCTCCCCGCCGGCATCGCCGTCGCGTTGCTCGACACCGACGCGCGCTCCCTGCCGGCCGGGCCGGCCGTCACGCTGCAGCTCGGGCGGGCGCAGACGCGCGGCATGGGCACCGGCGGCGAGGCCTCGCTCGGCCTCGCTTCCGCCGAATCCGAGGAAGCCGCGCTCCGTCGTCTGTTCGCCGGCGTCCCGGTCGTCGTGCTCGTCACCGGCCTCGGCGGCGGCACGGGCAGCGGCGCCGCCTCCGTGGTCGCGGGACTCGCGGCCGAGTGCGGCGCGACGGTGCTCGCGTTCGCGACGATGCCGTTCTCGCACGAAGGCGAGCGGCGCATGCGTCAGGCCAACGACGCCACGGTGAAGCTCGGGCAGAAGTGCCACGGGCTCGTCGTGGTCCACAACGACCTCCTGCTCCAGCAGGTCTCGCCCGACGCGCCGCTGTCCGAATCGTTCGCCGCGGCGGACAACTGGGTCGGCGGCGCGCTGCGCGGGCTGGCCTCGGCCTTCGCGCCGGGCGCGCTCATCGCGGTCGACCCGGCCGCGTTGCGGTCGCTCCTGGCCACGCCGGGCTCGCCCACGCTCTTCGCCTACGGCGTCGGCCAGGGCGAAGGCGCGGCGATGAAGGCGGCCCGCGCCGCCGGCGACTGCCCCCTCGCGCACGCGCCCGGCGCGGTGGCCAAGGTCGCCTCGCTCTTCGTCACGGTCGCCGGCGGTCCCGCCATGACCTCGACGGAGGCCTTCGAGGCGGTCGGCGCGGTCCGCGCGCGTTTCGGCGGCGAGACCTCCACGGTCCTCTGCGCGCGCATCGAGCCGGCGCTGGGCGACCGCATCGAGGTCTCGGTGCTCGGCGCCTCGCTGCCGGCGCCCAAGCCCCCCGCCAAGACGAAGAAGGGCGCCAAGGGCGACGATCCCGCCCAGCCGATCTTCGAGTTCGCGACGGAGGAGTCGATGCGCCGCGGCCTGTTCGGCGGCACGCCGATGACCTTCATCGACGGCCAGGACGTGGACGTGCCGGCCTACATCCGCAAGGCCGTGCGCCTGCCGCCCGCGCCCTGAAGTTCGCTTCCCGGTTGCGCCCCGCCCGGGTCCGCCTACGTTCGGCCCCATGCCCGTGTTCGACGTCGCCGCCTGCCGCAAGGACTTCCCGATCCTGGGTCGTTCCGTGCGCGGCCGGCCGCTGGCCTACCTCGACAACGCCGCGACTTCCCAGAAGCCGCTGGCCGTCATCCGGGCCCTCGAACGGTACTATTCCGACCAGAACGCCAACGTCCATCGTGGCGTGCACCTCCTCAGCGAGGAGGCCACGACGGCCTACGAGGCCGCCCGCGCGTCGGTCGCTAAGTTCCTCGGGCTGAAGGACGCCCGCGGCTGCGTCTTCGTGCGCGGCGCCACCGAGGGCATCAACCTGGTCGCGGAGTGCTGGGGCCGGACGAACCTGAAAGCCGGGGACGAGATCCTGCTCACGCACCTCGAGCACCATGCGAACATCGTGCCCTGGCAGGCGATCGCCGAGCGCACCGGGGCGAAGGTCGTCGTGACGCCCGTCACGCCCCGCGGCGAGGTCGACCTCGTCGCCTTCAAGGGACTGCTTTCCGCCCGCACCAGGCTCGTCGCCTTCGCGCACGTCTCCAACGCCCTCGGCACGGTCAACCCCGCCGCCGAGATGACGCGTCTCGCCAAGGCCGCCGGCGCCGTGGTGCTCGTCGACGGCTGCCAGTCGGCCGCGCACTTCAAGCTCGATCTCCCCGCGCTCGGCTGCGACTTCTTCGCGTTCTCCGGCCACAAGACCTTCGGCCCGACGGGCATCGGCGTGCTCTGGGGCCGCCCCGAGCTGCTCGACGCCATGCCGCCCTACCAGTTCGGCGGCGACATGATCCGCAAGGTCGACTTCGCCGGCACCACTTTCCGCGAAGCCCCCGAGCGCTTCGAGGCCGGCACGCCGGACATCTCCGGCGCCATCGCCCTCGGCGTCGCGCTGGAGTACGTCATGCCCATCCAGGCGGCCGCGCATGCGCATGAGCAGGCCTTGCTCGCCGCCGCGACCGAGCGGCTCAAGGCCATCAAGGGCCTGACCATCGTGGGCGAAGCGCCCGAGAAGGTCGCCGTCCTCTCGTTCAACCTCGAGGGCGGGCACCCGCACGACGTCGGCACGCTCCTCGACGCGGACGGCATCGCCATCCGCACCGGCCACCACTGCTGCATGCCGCTCA
>CAZXSI010000156.1:0-2856 GCA_964643215.1 uncultured Klebsiella sp.
TCCGGCCGCTTCGCGGCCGTTCACTCCCCCGTGGTCATGAGGTCGCGGTGGAGCTGGCAGAGCGCGTGGGCGTTGTCGGCGTAGAAGAGCGAGAGGCGCTCGATGAGCTTCGCGTCGTGCCAGGAGACCACGTTGGCCTTGAAGGTCAGGCGGGCTTCGCCGAGGCCGCCGGGCCGGCGGTGCGAGAGTTCCTGCGAGAAGTAGAGCGTCGCCGGCAGTTTCTTGGCGTAGCGTTTCTGGTTGGCGAGGAAGGCCGCGATGGCGCCGATCTCGGACTGGCCGTCAAGCGTGAGGCTGATCGTGGCTTCGCCGGGGACGTCGCCCTCGCGGGGCTGGTAGAAGGCGCGGATGAGGGCGGTGGAACCTTTGAATTGCACGCGCGCGTTGAAGTCGTCGCGGACGGTCAGGCGATAGGGCTGGCCGAGTTTCTTGAGGTGGGCGGCGACGGCCTTCCAGAGGGCGGGTCTCATGCCCTGACTCTTGCGACCGGCGGGTCGGAGGCAAGCGGACCGGAGGCCGACGGCGGTCGACTTATTGACAGGCACGAAAAAGGGCGTGCCTGGCGGCACGCCCTTCGCAGGCAGGCGAGGCGGCGGCTTACTTCTTTTTCTTCGCCGGCACGGCCTTCGCAGGCTCGGCCTTGGCGGGCGCGCCGAGCGGGTGGAGCTTGAGCAGTTCTTCCGGCGTGTAAGGCGTGGTGCGGCCGGCCGTCTCGGCGCGGACCTTCTTGACCTGGGCGGCCTTCACGGGCGGGAGGTTGTTGCCGAAGGACTGACGGACATACGTCAGCACGGCGGCGACTTCCTCGTCGTTCAGCATCTGGCCGAGCGGGGTCATCACCGGCTGGCCGGTGGTGTAGTCGCCGTACTCCTTGCCATCGACGATCATCTTGCCCATCAGGCCGTTGAGCACGAGCTTGATGGAGCGTTCGGCGTCGCCTTCGAGCCAGCCGTTGGACGGATAGCCGGGGGTGCGACCGAGGGGCGGGTAGGCGCCGCGGAGCGGCTTGCCGGCTTCCTTGGGCATCTCAGCGCCACGTCCGTCGGCCTGGTGGCAGGTCGAGCAGAGGGCTTCGCGGAAGTAGACTTCCTTGCCCTTGTCGTAGAGTTTCTTGTCGTCCTTCGAGAGGTTCCTGTCGGTCGGGCCGTAGGAGGTTTCCTTCTGGTCGGCGTAATCGCGCAGGTTGACCTTGCCCTTGCCCTCGGGGAGGGACTCGAGCTGCTTCATCGTCTGGCGGAGGCAGTAGGCGATGTAGTAGTCCTTGGAGCCCTTGAGGGTCGCGCCGGCGGCGATGGCCCGCTCGGTGTCCTTGCCGCGGAAGAAGCTGAGGCCACGGACCCCTTCGAGCTGCACGCGGAGGTTGGCGTCCTTGACCGCGTTCTCCATGATCTCGAGGGCGTTCGGCAGGCGGTCGCGCTGGTAGATGGCGACGCGGACGGCCTGGGCGCGGGCGCGCGGCTCGGGCGACTTGAGGAGGAGGCCGAGGAGCTCGGGGTTCACGACGTTGTGCCACTGGTGGACCCAGAGGGCTTCCAGCAGGTGGTGGGCGTCCTCGACCTTGTTCGGGTCGAACTGCCCGGCCCATTTCTGGACGGCGGCGATCACCTTGGCGCTGTCATGCTTGTGCAGTTCGATCTTCGCGCGCAGGCGGACGTTGTCCTCGTGTTCGGTCAGCAGCGCGACGAGGTTCTCGATCGGTTCGCCGTCGATCTTCTTCGGCGTGAGCAGCGGACGGCTCGGGTAGGTCAGGCGGTAGAGGCGTCCGTGCTGGTGGTCGCGATTCGGGTCGCGCAGGTGGTGCTGCAGGTGGCCGATGAGCATCTGGGACCAGTCCATCACGTAGAGCGAGCCATCGGGGGCGACGGCGACGCCGGAGGGGCGGAAGTTGCCGGCCTTCTCCTTGTCGGTCTCGATGAGGTTGGGCAGGATGGTCTCGCCCTTGATGCCGGCGCCGTCCTCGGTGATCTTCGCGCGGAAGATGCCCTGGACGGTGATCACGTTGGTGTTCAGGAACACGCCCTGCCAGTCGTCGGGGAAGTGGCGGCTGCTGAGGATCGCGGTGCCCGGGCAGGGGCGCGAGGGGCGGTTCCAGAACTGCTTGAAGTTGGAGTGGGCGCCGGTGTCGAGGTGGCTGGAGAAGCCGGGGCCGAAGTAGTTGGCGTTGCCGGTGGCGTCGGTGATGATGTCGTTGCCCCAGTAGTCGAAGACGCGGCCGTGCGGGTTGGCGAAGCCGTAGGGCACGTGGCGGGTCAGCTTGTTGGTCTGGGGTTCGAAGCGGTAGATGGCGCCGTTGGTGTTGCGCAGCACGCCGTTGAACGTCTCGACCTGCGTGCGGTGGAACACGCCGTCGGAGAGATAGATGGCGCCTCCCGGTTCGTAGCAGATGGAGTTCGTCTCGTGGTGCGAGTCGGCGGCGTCCATGCCGGTCAGCAGGCGTTCCTTCCAGTCGGCCTTGCCGTCGCCGTCGGTGTCACGGACGTACCAGATGTCGGGCGACTGGATCAGGATCACGCCGTCCTTGTAGAACTGGAAGCCGGTCGGGCAGTTCAGGCCGTCGAGGAAGGTCGTGGACTTGAGGACCTTGCCGGTCTGCGGGTCGAGGTCCAGGACGATGAGCTTGTCGAAGACCTTGGTCGTCGGGGAGGTCTCGGGGTAGTTCGGCCAGCAGGCGATCCAGAGGCGGCCTTTGGTGTCGAAGTTCATCTGCACCGGGTTGATGAGCTCGGGGATGGTCGTCTCGTCGGCGATGAACTCGACCTTGACGCCCTCGGGCGTGGAGAGGTGCTTGAGCTGGTCGACGCCGCTGAGGTAGGGCACGGGCTCCTTGCGGTTCGGCGGCACGGGGATCTCGGCCTT
>CAZXSI010000157.1:0-2821 GCA_964643215.1 uncultured Klebsiella sp.
CCGAGGTTGTAGATCGGCTCGGGGACGACGACGAGGGTGGCGAGGACGGTGGTGATCATGGGGGTGTGGGTGGGAGAGGGTCGCGTCAGCCGGCCGTGCCTGGTTCCGCGTCGAGGTCGTCCGTCCGGACGACGGCGCGGGCGGGTCGGCGGAAATCGGCGATCCAATCGGGCGCCGGGCCTTGGCCGCGATTGGAGGTGTCCGGGCGATGGGTCGCGCCGGTCAGGGTCTCGACGACCGATTCGAGGCAGTCCCAGAAGCGGACGGCCTCGAGGACCGGGTTCACCAGGTTGGTGATCGGGCAGTAATAGGTGTTCTTCGGGTCGGTGTGGTGCACGGCGTGCTGACGAGGCGTCAGGAGGATCTTCCGGTCCTGCAGCCAGGCGACGACCGGACCGACCTCGGCGCGCGACATGTGCGACCACTTGTGGATCTGGTTGGCGTTGACGCTCAGCAGGACGAAGAGCCCGACATGCCAGGTGAGGAGGTCGGCCCAGGCCGCGACCCCGAGGATGCCCGCGCCGAGGAGCAGGAGGTCCCAGGAGCTCTGCCACCAGGTCAGGCGGGTGAAATACCGGGGGCAGTGGTGGTGGACGATGTTCGGGCGGATGAGCAGGGGCCCGACGACCGGGGTGTCCTCGCTGCCATAGGCGTCCTCGAGCCAGTGGACGACGCCGGCGGCGAAATCGGCGAGGATCACGACGCCGAGGGCCTGGGCGAGGAAGGAGAGCACGTTCATAAGGCCAATATGATACTCCCTCTCGGGGCCGGGGCGTTAATCGATAAACCTGATAGGGGGTATCGGCCCGGCGGGGTCGGGGGTTGCCTTGGCCCTCGGTTCGGCGACCATGGAAGCCGCCCCGGTCATGAACGTCCACCACCTCGAGCTGTTCTATTACGTGGCCAAGCACCAAGGGATCAGCGCCGCCGTGCGGCACATCCCGTACGGCATCCAGCAGCCCGCGGTCAGCGGCCAGATGCTCGCGCTCGAGGCGAACCTCGGCGTCCGGCTGTTCGAGCGCACCCCGTTCCGGCTCACCGCCCCGGGCCGCAAGCTCTTCGCGCAGATCGAGCCGTTCTTCGCGGGGCTCGACGGGCTCGAGGCCCAGCTGCGCGACGCCGACCGTCCGGAGCTGCGCCTCGGCGCCTCGGAGCTCGTCCTGCGACTGCACATCCCGGCCGTCACGCAGCGCCTGCGTTCGCGGTATCCGAAGCTCCAGCTCAGCCTCACGCCCGGTTACCAGATCCAGTTCGAGACCTGGCTGCGCGAAGGCGTCATCGACCTCGCCATCGTGCCGATCGAGGCCAAGGCCCAGGGCCGGCAGAGCCAGCTGCGGCTCGTGCGGGTGCCGCTCGTCCTGCTCGTCCCGAGGAAATCCCCCTGGAAGCGCGCGGCCGACCTGTGGAAGCAGAAGAAGCTCGCCCTTCCGCTCATCGCCTTGCCGCCGGACTCGAGCGTCACGCGCAGCTTCTTCCGCGACCTGCGCAAGCTCGGGGTCGCCTGGTCGCAGACCAAGGAGGCCGCCTCCATGGAGATGGTCACCAGCTACGTCGCCACCGGCGAAGGCCTCGGCGTCAACCTCGCCATCGCGGACGCCATCGCCGACCCGGGCGTGCGGGCGTTGCCGCTCGACGGCTTCGCGCCGATGGAGGTCGGCCTGCGCTGGACCGGGGAGATGTCGCCGCTCCTGCGCGACACCATCCTCGCGTTGCAGCAGTATGTGCGCGAGACCTGGCCCGCGTGGGCGATCGACGACGCCTTGCCCGAGCCCAGGAAGCCCGGACGCCGGAAGCAGGCCTGACTCAGCGCTTGGCCAGCGCCTGCGTGATCGCCACGCAGGCGAGCGCGGCGTTCTCGGCGCGGAGGACCGTGGGGCCGAGGACCACCGGACGGAAGCCCGCGGCGCGGGCGGCGGCGTATTCCTCGGACGTCAGGTCGCCTTCGGGGCCGATGAGCCAGGTCACCTTCGCGGCTTTCGTGAAATCGAGGTGCGCCACCGGTTCGGCGTCGAATTCGAGCGAGCCCGTGAGGCGCAGTTCGCCGTCGGCCGGGGCGGGCAGGCGTTCGAGCCATTCGCGGAAGCGGACGGGCGCGGCGATGTCGGCGCGCCACGGATGGCCGGACTGCTTGCACGCCTCGACGGCCTGCTGCTGCCAGCGTTCGCGGCGGGCGCGGGCGCGATCGGCGTCGAGCTTCACCTCGCACCGGGCGGTCTCGAGCGGGATGATGCCGGCGGCGCCGGCTTCGCAGCAGGAGCGGACCAGGTCGTCCATCGTGCCGCCTTTCGGCATGCCTTGGGCGACATAGATCGCCGGCGTGAGCGGATCGGCCACGCGGGCGCGGACGACTTCGACCATCGCGCCGTCGCCGTCGGCGGAGGCCAGCCTGCCTTCGACCACCAGGCCTTCGCCGTCGAGGAGGACGACCGCGTCGCCGCGGCGGGCGCGGAGGCTGCGGACCACGTGGGCGGACTCGTCGGCCGAGAGCTTCACGTGGGCGCCGGGCTTGCAGGCCGGCGCTTGTTCGTGGTCGATCCAGACGCGGAGAGGGCTCATCAGGCGAGGGCGACCGGGCGGTCGTAGGAAGGATCCCAGTCTTTCCAGACCGGTTCGTAGCCGTGGGCGCGGAGCATCGCGGCGACCTCGTCGGGCGAGCGGTCGTCCTCGATCGCGAACTGCTCCAGCGAGGCCGCGCGGCCTTCGGCGTAGCCGCCCGGGTTGGTGTGCGAGCCCGCGCTCATCGCCGTCACGCCCACGCGGCAGGCATGGTCGCGGAACTTGCGGCTCTCGCGGGTGCTCAGCGTCAGCTCGACCTCGGCGC
>CAZXSI010000158.1:0-2775 GCA_964643215.1 uncultured Klebsiella sp.
TTCAGCTGGAAGCCGTGGGCGTTGAAGCGGGCGGAGGTCCAGCCGGTGGCGTTGGTGTTCTTGTTGAACACGTAGGCGCAGGCGATGGTGCTGATGATGTGGATGTCGTTCTCCTTGGCCTGCGTCCACTCATGGGTGTGGCCGTGGATGTAGGCCTTCACCTGCGGGCGCTTGGCGAGCTCGGGCCAGAAGTCCGCGGTGTCGGCGATGCCGCCTTTGTAATGGCTGGTATCGCCGCCGACCTGCGGGTTGTGGTGGCCGACGAGCACGACCTGCTTGGTCGGGACCTCGTCGATCCTGGCGAGCATCCAGGCGATCTGCTCCGCACCGAGCTTGCCGGCCGGGCCGGGCGTCTGGTCGAGGGTGTCGAGCAGGATGAGGCGGGTGGAGGGGAGGTCGATGAGCCCGTTGTGACGATGGTCCTGGAGCGCGGAGGCGCTCTGCATCTCCGGGAAGGCGGTCCGGAAGACGTCGCGGACGTCGTGGTTGCCGAGCGTGAGGTGGACGGGGATGCCGGCGTCGCGGAGCGGGGCGATGAGTGCGCGGACCACGGCGTAGTCGGCGGCGGTGCCGACGGAAAGGGCGAGGTCGCCGTTGATGATGACCGCGGCGGGCTTCTTCGGCAGCGCGAGGATCTGCGTCACCGCTAGGCGCAGGTGGTCGTCGTCGTCCTTGGCGTTCGCCGGGATCTTTTCTTCCGGGATGCCGGTGAGGTGGATGTCGTTGAGGATGACCACCTCGTCGCCGCCGGTGGTGTCGAGCGCGGCGAGCCCGCGGAGCGGGAGCGCGAGGGTGGCGAGTCCGGCGAGCCGGAAGAAGCGACGGCGCGAGAGCGAAGCGTTCATGGGAAGGGTTTCTCGAGGGCGGCTTCGTAGACGGCGTCGACGACGCAGTCGGAGCCGAGGGCGGAGCGGAGCGGGTCGATGTCCGACGCGCTGTACCCGAGGTGGAGGTGGCGGCACCAGCCTTGGGCCAAGGCATATTTGCCGGAGAGCGCGCCGACGGCGGCGGACATCTTGTCCAACGTGAGGAGGTAGGAGTCCATGCCCTGGCTCTTGTCCAGCCAGTCCTTCTGCGAGGCGTGGGCGGCGAGCGCCTTGCGGGCCTGGTCCTGGACCGGGGCGACGTCGACGTAGAGGCCGGCGCGGACCTTCTGACGCAGCGGCGTGCGCAGGCCGTGCGGCATCGCATGGTAGATCGTCACGTCATGCGCGTAGGTCGGGGCCGGCGGGACCGTGTCGAAGTTGGGCATCCCGTGGGTGAAGGCGGCCGACGTCGCCAGGCGGGCGCAGGCCATGTGGTCTTCCATGTAGTCCGACAGCGCGTGCGTGAGCACGATGTCGGCCCGGCTCTGGCGGATGACCGAGGCCACCTTGCGCATGACCTCGATGTCGAAGGTCAGCGTCATGTCGTTCACGACGGGCGGATAGAACTTCGCCCCGAGGATGCGCGCGGCCTCCTGGGCTTCGGCGAGCCGCACGGTGGCGGTCGTCGGGCCGTCCATCTGGACCGAACCGCCGTTGCCGGCGCAGAGGTCGAAGTAGTGCAAGTCCCAGCCGCGCTTCGCGAGCTGGAGCATGGTCCCCGCGGCGAAGTATTCGACGTCGTCGGGGTGCGCGAAGATGGCGAGGCAGGAGGGCATCGGTTCAGGCGACCTTGACCGGTTGCCCGCCGTTGGCCGCGCTTTGGTCCGCCGCGAAGATCACCTTGAACGTGCGGAGGGCGTCGCGGAAGCTCGTGAGCGGCATGTCCTGGCCCTTGTCGAGCGCGTCGAAGAAGGCCTGGAACTGGGCTTGGTAGGGGTGGTCGCTGACGTCGCCCGAATCGAGCATCTTCATCGAGAGCCCGCTCCACTGGGCCTTGTTGGTCTTCAGCTTGGCGGAGTGGAACTTGTTGTCGAGGACGCTGCCGTGGCTGCCCACGAGGTGGGTGTGGAAGTAGTAGGGCTGGAGGCAGTCGACGATCGCGGCGCACTTGCCGACGGCGCCGTTCTTGAACTTCAGGATCGTGACCGCGGAGGTGTCGTATTCGTAGGGCGTGAAGTACTCGCTCTTCGACTTCGTGCTGAAGCTCGTGACCGAGTCGACTTCGCCCGGCATGCACATCAGGAGCGCGTCGAGGGCATGGCACCCGGCGGTGAGCAGGGCGCTGCCGCCGTCCTTCTTGCCGATGTTCCAGCGGTACTGGCCGTACCAAGGGCCGATGCCGTGGTAATAGTCGACTTCGCCGTAGTGGAGTTCGCCGAGGAGTCCTTGGTCGATGACGGCCTTGGTGGCTTCCATCTGGCTGGAGAAGCGGCACTCGAAGCAGACGCAGCCTTTCACGCCGTTCTTTTCGGCGGCTTCGAAGATCTGCATGACCTCGGCCATCGTGTTCGCCATCGGCTTCTCGAGGATGAGGTGCTTCTTGGCCTTGGCGGCGGCGACGGCCTGGGCGCAGTGCTGGCTCGGGTAGCTGGTGATGTCGACGACGTGGATATCCGGATCGGCGAGCAACGCTTCGACCGACTGGTAGGCCTTGATCTTGCCGCCGTGCTTGGCGCTGAGCGCCGCGGAATCGAGCGGACGGGAGGAGTAGATGGCCGTGACCTGCGCCTGGCTGGTCGCGTTGATGGCGTCGATGTGGGCCGTGGCGGCCCAGCCGTAGCCGATGATGCCGACGTTGTATTTCTTGGTGCTCATGGGGTCGCGTCTTGGGGTGAGCGTAAGGATGCTCGCACGCCGAAAAGAAGGAAACCCAATCGGGTGTCTTTTTACGCTCGAATGGTGTCTTTTA
>CAZXSI010000159.1:0-2761 GCA_964643215.1 uncultured Klebsiella sp.
CTCCATCTCCTCGCGGATCTTCTTGCCCATCGCGCGGCGGAGCATGTCGGCGCCGCCGAGGGTGTAGCCGGCGATCACGCGGGCGGCCTCCATCACCTGTTCCTGGTAGACCAGGATGCCGTAGGTCTCCTTGGCGACCTTCTCGAGGAGCGGGTGCGCGTACTTGACGAAGCTGGGGTCGTCCTTGCCCTTGATATAGTCGCCGATGAACTGCATCGGACCCGGACGGTAAAGCGCGATGAGCGCGACGATCTCGTCGATCTGCGTGATGTGGAACTTGCGGCAGAGCGACTGCATGCCGCCGGATTCGAGCTGGAACACGCCGATGGTCTTCGCCTCGTTGAGGAGCGCGAAGGTCTTCGGGTCCTCGAAGCCGACCTTCTCGATGTCGAAGTCGGGCTGCTTGCGGTGCTTGCGGACGAGGTTCTGGGCGTCGTCGATGATCGTGAGCGTCTTGAGGCCCAGGAAGTCCATCTTCAGGAGGCCGAGCTTCTCGACGGGGTCCTTGGCGTATTGGGTCGTCAGGTCGCCTTCCTGCATCGTCACCGGGATGATGTCGGTGAGCGGGCGGTCGGCGATGATCATGCCGCACGCGTGCTTGCCGGAGTTGCGCACCATGCCTTCGATGACGCGGCCGGTCTCGATGATGCTGGCGGCCTGCGGGTTGATGGCGACCTCCTCGCGGAGCTCGTTGGACTTCTTGAGCGCGTCCTCGAGCGAGATGTTGATGTCGTCGGGGACGAGCTTGGCGAGACGGTTGGTCTCGATGAACGGCAGGTCGCGGATGCGGGCGAGGTCGCGGACGACCATCTTCGCGCCGAACGTGCCGAAGGTGATGATGTTGGCGACGCGGTCCTCGCCGTACTTCTTGCGGACGTAGCCGACGACCTGGTCGCGGCGGCGCATGCAGAAGTCGATGTCGAAGTCGGGCGCGGACACGCGCTCGGGGTTCAGGAAGCGTTCGAAGAGCAGGCCGAAGCGGATCGGGTCGATGTCGGTGATCTTGAGGCAATACGCCACGATCGAGCCGGCGCCCGAGCCGCGGCCCGGGCCGACGGGGATGTCATGCCTGCGCGCCCAGTCGATGAAGTCCCAGACGATGAGGAAGTAGTCGACGAAGCCCGTGCCCGCGATGACCCCCATCTCGTAGTCCACGCGGCGGCAGAGCTCGGCCGGGCTCGTCCGGCCGGGACCGGGGACCTGCTCGTCCGCCCAGGCCTTCGGGTCGTCGTAGTCGACGCCGTAGCGCTCCTTGAGGCCCGCCTTGACCTGCTCCAGCAGGTAGGTGCCGTTGGGGCGCATCGGCGCCCGCTTGTCCTCGGCGATGGCGAAGTCGCCCTTCTTGCCGGCGGCCACCGCGAGGCCGTTCTTCAGCTGCTCATAGCCGTCGAGGATGGCGTCGATCTTCTTGCCCGCCTTGGGCTTCACGCCCTCGCTGAAGACGTAGACCGGGTAGTTGTTCTGGCCCACCGGCAGCTGGACGTCGCACATCTCGGCGACCGCGACCGTGTTGGTGATCGCCTCCGGCACCTCGCCGAAGACCCGGAGCATCTCGGCCTGGCTCTTCAGGTAGAACTCCTTGGCGTCGTAACGCATCCGGCGCTCATCGGCCAGGCGGGCGCCCGTCTGGATGCAGAGCATCGCGTCGTGCGCGACGTTGTCGCCCGCGTCGACGTAGTGGACGTCGTTGGTCGCGACCACGCGCAGCCGGAACTCGCCGGCTAGCTTCAGGAGGTCGGGGATGATCCGCTTCTGCTCCTCGAGCCCGTGGTCCATGAGCTCGATGACGAAGTTCTCGCGGCCGAAGATGTCGACGAAGCGACCGCAGGCCTTGCGGGCGGCCTCGTAGTCCCCGCGCAGGAGCGCCTGGGGGATGACGCCCTGCAGGCAGCCGGAGAAGCCGATGAGGCCTTCCGCGTGCTTGGTCAGCTGCTCCAGGTCGGTGCGCGGCTTGTAGTGGAGGCCGCGGACATGCGCGTCGGAGACGAGCTTGGTCAGGTTCTGGTAGCCCTTGAAGCTCCGGGCCAGCACGCCCATGTGGTAGTACTTGTGCTCGCGGCGGTCCGGCTTGTCGGTGAGCGCATGGTCCCAGACCAGGTAGAGCTCGCAACCCAGCAGCGGCTTGAGCTTCACCTCGCCCTTCGAGCGGGCCTTCGCCTCGCTCCAGAAGTCGAACAGGCCGAAGAGGTTGCCGTGGTCGGTGATCGCCACCGCCCGCATCGTCATGTCGCATGCGCGCTGCATCAGGCGGTCGATGCGGCTGCAGCCGTCGAGCATGCTGTAGTCGGTGTGCACGTGCAGGTGCACGAAGTCGCGACTGATGGATTCCGGGTCGGCCATGCGGGAGCGCGATACTAGGGAGGGGGCGGAGGGCAGGGAAAGGGCATAATCCGGCGGGTTATCCGCGGACTTATGCACAGCGGGGGCTTGCCCGTCGGCACGGCCGGGCCAGACTCGCCCACATGAGCTCCCCGCGACTTTCGCTCCCTAGGCAGGCCCTCCTCGGCCTGGCGGTAGGCGTCGTCTACGGGCTGGTCTGCCGGCTCCTGTTCAACTCGAAGGGCAATCCTTCGGAGGGTTTGAACGAGGGGCTCTGGGCCATCATGAGCCTGAGCTTCATCTTCCTGGTGCCGATGGCGCTCGGCTTCCTCGTGGTCTGGTTCAGCGAGACGCAGAAGAGCTGGGCGCGCCGCGTCTTCCAGCCTTGGCTCGCCGGCCTCGCCTTCATGGCGGCGGCGATCGCTTTCCACCTCGAGGGGTT
>CAZXSI010000160.1:0-2760 GCA_964643215.1 uncultured Klebsiella sp.
TTGCCGTCGGAGCGTTGTTCGTCGTGCAGGTAGCCCGAGCCGACGTGCGGCTTGAAGTTCGTGGAGCGTTCCCACTCGCCGGAGAGCTCGGCCTGAGCGTCGTCCAGGACGAGTCCAGGCAGCGACTTGGGGTCCAGGGAGACCGGTCCGGCGGAGCGTCCGGGCTTGGCGACCGGGGGTAGCGTCGGGAGTTCGAGCACGACCTTCTGGGCGAGCAAGCGGGTACGGAGCGTGGGGTAGTCGAGGGCTTGGACGGTGACGCCCGCCTTGGCGACGAGGGCGGCCGCGACGCCGGCGGACTGCCCGATGGCCATCCAGGTCGGCTCGACGCGGACGGACGAATACGCGACGTGCGTGGCCGAGAGCGCGACGGGGACGAGCAGATTCGAGCATTCGGTCGCCGAAGGCGTGATGGCGCGATACGGAACATGATAGGCGTAGCCGTGGCGACGTCCGGGCATGCGGACGGGGAAGATGGTCCCTTCGTTGATGACGCCGTCGGGCAGGGCGATGCGGCGGCAGTCGTGCGAATCGATGGGGAAGGAGGAGATCGCGATGGCGTCGTCTTTCTTCGGATCTTCAAGCACGTCCTTCTGCGTCAGGGTGAAGCGTCCGTCCATGCGGCGTCCTTCGCGCACATAGAGCTGCGGCGACCAGTGCTCCGTCTCGGGGAATTCGTCGCGGCAGAGGCCGAGTTCCGCCATGGTCTCGCGGGTCTTCGCGGGGACGGCCGGGTCGGTCGTCAGGAACTTGTAGAACTCGAGGGTGTACTCCTTGTGCTTGTCCCAGAGCCTGGCGCGGCCGGCGGGATCGGAAGCGCACCAGCCGTTGGCTTCGCCGACGAGGCCCATCGAGAACATCTTCCCGATCCCGTTGTTGGCGTCGAACTTGTCGCCCGGCAGCGGGTAGAGATCCCATGGCAGCGGCGCGTTCGGGTATTTCTGGAAATAGCGGCGGACGAGTTCGAAGCGGCCCGGGTCGTAGGCCTTCGGTTCCGGGAAGGGCACGCGGTTCGCGGGGTTCTTCGTCAGGCAGAGACGGAAACTGTACACCATCACGGTCTCCTCGCCGGCCTGGTCGTCGCCGGGGCGGAGGGTCGTGATGAGCGGCAGCGGCAGCCCGTTGGCGTCGAAGCCGTTGATGGCCATCTTCTCCTTCGGGTATTGGCGGCCGGCGAAAGACTCGCCGTATTCGTCGCGGCTCTCGCGGCCGATATGCCAGACGACGCCGGCGCGGGCCATCAGGTCGCCCTCGTAGGTGGCGTCGACGAAGACTTTCGCGGCGTGCATGCCGCCGGAGGTGCGAAGTCCGACGATCCTGGCGCCTTCTTTCTCGACGCCTTCCAGGGTCTGCTTCGTCAGCACGCTCACGCCGGCTTCCTTGAGCATCGTGTCCGTCACGCGGGCGGCGACGTGCGGCTCGTAGGTCCAGACGGAATTATCCTTCACGGCGACGTCGTAAGGCAGCTTCACCCCGCGGGCCGCGTAATCGGCGGCGACGCGCTGGTGCCATTCCTCGAAGAGGCCCAGCAGGGTGGAGCGGACCGTCTGGTTGGAGTCGCTGAAGCTCAGGCCGCCGGTGTTGACGCCGCCGACATGGGCGGTGGGTTCGAGGAGCACGACCTTGGCGCCTTCGCGGGCGGCGGCGATCGCCGCGCAGAAACCTCCGGGGGTGGCGCCGTAGACGATGACGTCGGCTTCCGCGGCCAAGGCGGGGCGGGCGAGCAGCAGCCCGAGGGCGAGGAGAAGGCGCATGGGCGGGGAAGAGGGCAACTTAGCCCTCGGTCCCGTTTTGCCAACTCATTCTGCCTTGGGCGGCCGATTACTTGGCCGGCAGGGGCGGCAGCTTGGCGCTATAGTGCACGGCCCGGTGGCGGGCGTCGTCGTAGGCGAAGTGCAGCCATTGCTTGTCGGCGCTGACGAACCCGTCCGGATAGTTGAGCGAACCCTTCATCAGCTTGCCGGGATACTTCGGGTCGGGTCCGGCCTCGGCCACGAGCACGCGCTGGTAGGGCCAGGTCTGGCCGTCGTCGAAGCTGATCCAGAGGGAAAGAGGAGCCCGACGCTTGGAGTTGTTGTTGTGTAGGAGCGCGACCGCCTTGCCGCCGAGCGGGAAGAGGGTGGCCTTGCTGCCGGGATTGGGGATGTCCGTCTTCGCGGCGAACTCCGGCCACGTGCGGCCGCCGTCCGTGGACACGGCCTGGTAGAGCACGCCGCCGAGCCGGTCGGCGCGGATATACATCAGGATCGAGCCGTCGGCGCGTTCATGGATGGTCGGCTCGGCCCAGCCGAAATACTTGTCGTCGGGCGTGAGTCGTACGTCGCCGTGCTCGCTCCAGGTCTTGCCGCCGTCCGCGCTCATCAGCACGCCGTTACGGGGATTGGTGAAAGCGCGGTCAAGCGGGGCCTTGGCTTTCTCGGCGTCCGGGCCGACATAGTGTTGGAACGGCATCAGGATGCGTCCGTCCTTGGTGACGATGGAAGGACGGATGAAGGTGCGTTCCTTCAGGCGACCGGGCAATGGGGCCGGCTTGCTCCAGGTCTTGAAGGAGTCGTCGCTCGTCAGATACCAGGAACGAAAATCGTTGGCCCAATGCTTCGAATGCGTGGCGAAGAAGAGCGTCGCGCGGCCCTCGCGGACGAGGACTTCGGTCGGCCCCTGGCCGATGGTCTGTCCTTCGCGCGGGAAGCCGACGTCGAACGTCGCGAGCGGGGACCACGTCCGGCCTTCGTCGGTGCTGCGGGTGACGGCGGTATAGTT
>CAZXSI010000161.1:0-2757 GCA_964643215.1 uncultured Klebsiella sp.
TGCCCCTCGACCTCGTGAAGAAGATCCGCGCCGAGACCAAGGGCCGGACCGACGCTTGGACGGAACCGGAACTGCTGAAGAAGTAAGCGCGGCCGAAGGCCGCGCGGGGGAATTGCTGGCAGGCAGGCATGCTGCGAAGCAGGGCAGGGGCAGGACTACGTCATGCCCGCCCGCCTCGATGCGTTCCTAGCCGCCGACCGCTAACCGCTATCACCTCGCGCCCCTACTTCTTCTCCGGCGCGACGGGCTTGTTCGCCGCCGCGAGGACGGCGCGGTTCCTGGGCCAGTCGGGGTTCGGCTTGGCTTCCCAGAGATGCAGGTCGCGGATCGAGCCTTCGGGGCCCGTGACGACCATGAAGCTGTGCTTGAGTTGCGCGATGGCGGGATGTTGGCCGGTGATGATGTGTCCGTCGACGGTGGCGACGTATTCGTCCCCCATGATCTCGATGAGCACGGTGTGCCACTGGCCGACGGCGAGCGCCTTCTTATGGGTGGCGAGGACCTGCAACTTGTCCGGCCCGTCGCGGTCGTTGTCGTCCTTGTTGATCTGGAAGCCGCCGGCATGGAGGTTCAGGCTGCAGAGGTAGGATTTCTCGTTGGTCGCGCGGAGCTGGAGGTAGCGGAACTTGCGGCCGTGCGCCGGATCCTTGTCGAGCTCGACGTCCTCGAGCCGCGCCTGGCACTGCAGGATGATGTTCTGGTATTGGATGCCGTAGGAAGCCGTGGCCGGGTGCTTCACCTGCGGGTTCTCGGAGCCTTGGAAACGTCCGTCGACCTGCTTCCACTGCCCGCCGCGCGATTCCGGGCCGGTGCCATGGATCAGCCAGCCCTCGAAGCCGCTGGCGTAGCCGTTTGGCTTGCCGGTGTGCTTGGCGAGCGGCTGTGCGAAGTCCTCCTTGTAGAGTTCCTTGCCGCGGATCGTCATCTGCGTGGGGACATCTTCGGCGACGGCGGCGACGCAGGTCAGGGCGAGCAGCAGGAGGGAGCGCATGAGGTTTGCTTCACCTTATCCGTAGGTGCGGCGAGGGCGAGACTACTTAGCGTCTTCGGCGGTACACTTGGCCTGCGCTTCAAGCGGGCCGGGCATCGTCAGTGGCCTGCGCGGGGGTGGGCGGCCTGGAGGGTCTTTTCCGCGGCGGCCACGGCGTCGGCAAGGGCTGGATCGTCGATACGGTTGACGGTCTCGGCCGGCTCGTCCACGGCGGCGTAGAATTCACGGGCGACGGGCTGACCTGTCTTCCAATCGCGCCATTCGGTGTAGCGGCCCGCCTTGGTGCGCACGGAGTAACCCATGGTCGTCGGGCGACCGTCCTTGGTGCGGTCAAAATAGGCCGGCCGCGGGTGCTGCGTGAAGGCCGCGTCCTTGACCGTGGCCGCCGGATCCCGGAGCACCGGCAGAAGGCTCGTCCCGTCCAGCGGGTCCTGACGCGGGAGACCGCAGATCTCAAGCAGGGTGGGGTAAAGATCGATCAGTTCGGCGAAGGAGGCGGTCATCGCGCCGCGGGTCTGGCCGGGAAGCGAGATCAGCATCGGCACGCGGGCGTCGAACTCGAAGTCGGAGGTCTTTCCCCATAAGGAGTGTTCGCCGAGATGGTAGCCGTGGTCGGAGACGAACACGACGACCGTGCGGTCGGCGACGCCGGAGCGGTCGAGCGCGTCAAGCAGCTTGCCGACCTGGGCGTCGAGGTAGGCGATGTTGGCGAAATAACCGTGCCGCATCTCGGCCGCCTCCGCCGGGGTCGGCGGCCGGCCCTTGCCCAGGATCTCCGAGCTTTCGTGGAACGCCTGCGCGGGCGCGCCTGCCGGTCGGCTTCCGTTGTAGTCCGCGAATTGTTCGCGTCGGTAGAGCGACCAGTATTTCGCCGGGGCGTTGAAGGGCGCATGCGGCTTCCAGAAGCCGACCGCGAGGAAGAACGGCCGGTCCTTCACCTCGGCCAGCGTGCGCACGGCCTCCGCGGCGACGCGCCCGTCGTAGTAAGCCTCGTCCGGCACGTCGCGGCATTCCGTCATCGGCACCTGGCCGTATTTCCTCAGGCCGGGGACGCCGGTCGCTTGGTTGGGCGGAAGCGTGCCGGTGACGATGGGCGCGTCATCGCCATGGTTGGCGTAATGCAGGAACTCCGGCGCGCTCCAGGCGCGCGCATCGCCTTTCTCCGTCGTGTGCCAGTTGTGGAAGATCTTGCCTACGCCGCGCGTCTCGTAGCCCGCGAGCTTGAACCGCTGCGGCAACGTGACCACGTCGGGCCGCAGCTGGCGGAAGTGCACCGAGTTGCTCCAAAGCCCGATGGTATCCGGCCTCAGGCCTGTCAGGAGCGAGGAGCGCGAGGGGTTGCAGACCGCCTGCTGGCAATAGGCGGCGTAGAAGCGAGTCGCGTGCGTATTGAGCCGGACCAGGTTGGGAGCGTGGGCTCTCAGTCCGCCCATGCCGGCCTCGACCCGGAGGTCGTCGGCCATGATGAACAGCACGTTCGGGGGGCGCGGAGCGCGGTCGCTCGGCGCGCGGTTGATGACCAAGGCGATGGCGACGAGGACGCCGGCGCCGAGGGCGACGAGGAGGGCGGCGCGTCTCGTAGGCATGCGTTTACCATAACCCAGACCCGGGCCGCCCGAAGCCTGAAATCAGGCGCCCGCCGCTTTCTTGCCCTTGCCCTTTTTCTTGGGGGCGGTCTCGCCGCCTTCGGCCTTCTTGTTGGGCGTCGGCATCGGCGCGCCGGTCTCCTTGCGCCAGGCGATCAGGCGCTCGTGCAGTTCCTTGGC
>CAZXSI010000162.1:0-2706 GCA_964643215.1 uncultured Klebsiella sp.
GTCACGGTGCCGTCGGCGGCGAGCCATTCGAAGCTGACGTTGATGGTCTGGCGGAGGTAGGCGCCGTTGCGCAGGTCGAACTGGACGCGGGTGTAACCGCCGTCGGTCTTGGACTTACGGGCTGCGAGCAGCTCGATCTTGTTGCCGATGCGGTTGTCGTTCAGCTGGGTCGAGAAACCGCCCTCGGGCCGGGTGGTGGCGTAGTTGACGGCGTCGGGAGGCGTCAGACCTCGTTCGAGACGATCGCCCGTCTCGAGAATCGTGGTGCAACCGGCCAGGAGACCGAGCGCGAGGAGAGGCAGGATTTTATTCATGGGACTAGGGGGGTGCAGCGCAGGACGACGGATTGATTTTCCTGCGTCGACTTGAGGCTTACAAGCAGAACCTTGCCCGCCGGCAGCGTCAGGCTCGCCGCGGGGTGCCCGATGACGGCGAGTTTCTGGCCCGGCTTGGCCTCCAGCCGCGCCACCGAGAACCGGGCCGGCAGGCTCGACCAGTTCCGGAGGTCCGCCTTGGTGGTTCCCACCGTGTAGATTGCCGTACCCACCTTGGTCGCGATGGACCACAGCACGGCCCCGGAACCCGCATTCTGGCGGTTAGCCGCCTCTTCGCTGGATTTGTTGATGAGGTAGCTGGCGGTCGCCTTGACCGCCGCGGACGTGAAGGCCTGCGCCTTGATGCCCGGCAAGGCCGCCTCGAAGTGCTTCGCGATCAGGGCGTCCGGACGGCTGGCCAAGGGCACGGCGACCTCTTGCGCGTCCAATTTAAGCTTCAGTTTATAATCCAAACCCGAGGGCCGGATAGCCGGCAAGGCGATGCTGACGTACGGGACGCGCGAGGAGACGACGAAGAGCGGGATGTCGACGCGTTGCTGATACCACTCCGGGCACATGCCGGTCTCCGCGATGACATAGACGATCGTACCCTGCCCCGCGGAGGGCGGACCCTCGGCGTCCTTCAAGTCGCGACGGAAGGCTTCGTTCGCCCCGTTGAGCTGGGTCGCCGCGAGCAGCTCCTTGCGCGCCTTCTCGCGGTCGGAAGGATCCTGGCCGAGGCGGAGGAAGAACATGCCCTGCAGCCAGTGGCTGAAAGCATCGTCGTAGGCCCCTTCGGCGGTCAGGCTCGCGAGGTTCTCCTCGATCATGCCGAGGCCTTCCTTCGTCCTTTCGTCCTGCGAGGCCTTGGCGACGTCATAGTTGTCCGCCTTGCCCTTGGGCTGCACGTAGAGTTGACCCGACCCGAAGGCCTGCTGGACGAAGCGCAGACGGGTCATGGCGACGCGGGCGCCATTGACGTCCCCCAGTTCCATCCGGTTGAGGGCCTGGTAGGTGGAGGCGTAGATGCGGTCGGCCGGCCGGGGACGATAGGCCTCGGCGTAACCGTTGGAAAAGGCGGCCAGGGCGGACCCGGTCACGGAGAAGCCCGGCCGCTCCTCCTCCTCACGGAAGGCGGCTTCGACCTGTTCGAAGACCTTGGCGCTTTCCTTGAGTTTGCCCTGGGCCCGGAGCGCGGCCGCGGCCTCGAGATTCCACACCAATGCGTCCTTGGACTCGTCCGCCGCGAAGTTCTGCGCGACGGTCGCGGCGGTCTCATAATCCCCCTCTTCGACGGCCACCCGCACCCTTGGACCGCGGTCGACATAGGTCGCGCAGCCGACCAGGCAGAGCAACAGGATGGGGAGGAACGGACGCACGGGAAAGCCCCCTCAGACTAGCCCGCCTTGACCACAAGTAAAGGACGGTCAGGCCAGTTGCAGCCAGCGGGCGCCCAGGTAAAGCCACAGCGGCGTGACGAGCGGGCAGCAGAGCATGGTGATCACCGAGCAACGCAACGAGACCAGGACCTCGCCTTTGAACATCTCGACGATCAGGAAGGTGAAGATCCCGCAAGGCATCGCGGCCTGGACCAGCATCACCTTCCGAAGCGAGGCGTCCTGGATCAGCCAGGCGGCGGCGGACAGCACGAGCGCCGGCATGACCAGCCAGCGGACCGCCATCACCCCGAAGGAGACCGGGGCGTCGGCGGCGAGACGGAAGTCCTGGATGATCTCGTACAGGTAGATGCCCGTGAGGAGCGTGCCGATGGGGATGGCGCATTCGCCGATCGCATGGCACAGGTCGCCGGCGAAGACGATCGGCGCGCTCTTGCCGAAACCGGCGAAGTTGATGGCCAGCGCCACGAACAACGCGACGGTCATCGGCTGGAGGAGCTTCTTCAGGCCGCGGCGCAGGGACTCGCCGGAAAGGATCGCCACCCCGACCGTCCAGACCGCGGCCTCGACGCCGACGTTGTGCACCAGCAGGACGCCGACCACGTCCTTGTCGAACAAGGCGGCGGTGACCGGGATGCCCAGGTAGCCGAAATTATTCACGCCCGCCGAGAAGGCGAACGTGCGGCGGGCCGTGCCGGCCGGGACCTTGCAGAGCGAACCGATCGAGGTCGCGACGGCGTAGCCCGTGACGATCATCAGGAAGCCCGCGCCGAGGTAGAGCAACGCCTGCGAGCCCGAGGCGATCAGCGGGTTGCCGCTCACGCGCGAGAAGATCATCGCCGGGAAGAAGACCCAGATGATCATCCGCATGAGCGGCTGACGGGCGTGCGCGCCGACCCAGCCCTGGCGGGCCATGAACCAGCCGAGCAGGATCAGCAACCCGAGACGGGTGATGGCCAGCGCGACGTCGGCGGAGAAGACATTCATGGACGAGG
>CAZXSI010000163.1:0-2692 GCA_964643215.1 uncultured Klebsiella sp.
ACCTCCGCCACGTGCTCAGCGAGCAGGTCGACGCGCCGGAAGGGCGAAGTGAGCCGGCTCATGGCTTTCTCGTCGGCCAAGGTGACGGTCTTGCCGGTGGCCACGCGGATGTCTTCCTCGAGGTCGGCGATGAGCGTGACGAGCCCGATGCTGTCGAGCGCGGCGGCTTCGCCGAAGAGGCGGGTCTGGGCGCCGGCCTTTTCCAACTCGGGCTTGCCGAGCTCACGACCGAGCGCCGCGAGACGGCGCAGGACGAGGGCGAGGGCTTGTTCGCGGGTAAGCATGGGTCAGAGGGGACGCCGGTAAGCCGGGAAAAATTCGCCGACCGGATGGCCTTCGCAAAGCAGGTCGTAGTCGGCCGGCCGGACGATCCAACGGGTCAGCAGGAACGGCACCGGCCGCGCGCCGAAGCCGCGCTTGAACCGGTGCAGGGAATCGACGGCGCCGCCGACCCCGCCGCCGAGATGCAGATGGTCGCGGCGGCCGAGGGCGATTTCGGCGCGGATGAACGCGTCGAGGATCAGCTTGGTCGCGGGGTGCTTCGTGGCCTGGCGATCGGAGGCGGAGAGATGATAATGCGCGCAATGCCGGCCCCGGAAGAAGAGCGCGGCGGCGGCGAGCCGGTCGTCGGCCCAGGCCAGCCAGAGCTGCGCGTCGTTGGCAGGCAGGGCGAAATGGTCGCGCACGTCCTCCAGGGGGAACCGGTAGCCGGCCGAGGCGCCCAGGCGGTCCATCGTCGCCAGATACATCCGATGGAAGGCCTCGAGGTGACGACCGTCCGGATCGGCCTCCGCGCGGAGACCGGCGGCGCGCATCCGGCGCAGATCGTAGGCATGTCCGGCCGAAAGCCCGGCCTCGTAGGCGGCCGCTCCGGCGCGCAGGTCCAGGACCAGCGTCTCGCCGACGAGGCAACGACCGGGCAGCTGCGCCGGTCGCAACGGGTGGCCGCGGTTGAAGAGGCTCACGCACCCTCTTTGGTATAAGGCCCGTTCGATCGCCGCGATCAGCCCGACCGGGGCGAGCTGGCCGGGGAGACCCGAGAACAGGAGCCCGTTATAGCCATAGACGGAGACGGCGTCGCAGAGGTCGGGATGGCCGGCGATCGGCCGAAAAAGCAAAGGTAGCCCGACCATCTGCCCGGCGGCCTCCGCGCAGACCATCGCCGGGACGGCTCCGATCCGCCGCGCTTCCTTGGCGACGTAATCCGGGTGATGGTATACGTCGGCGCACTGCTCGAACGGACCGGCGAGCAAGGCTTTCCACTCCGCGGGATCCGTGATGACGCGGGCTTCGGCTTCGACTGGAAGGGAGCAAGGCAAGCGGGTTCAGGCGGCGTGGGCCTCGAGGACGGCGACGAAACGACCGGCGAGCAGCGGGCGGGCGAATTCCTTCTCGGCGAGGGCGCGGGCGGCCGCGCCCATGGCGCGGACCGCGGCCGGATCGGCGGCGAGCCGCTGGAGGGCGTCGGCGAAGGCGCCCGTGTTGCCGGGCGGGACGACGATCCCGCACTCATGGTCGCGGATGAGGCCGGCGAGCCACCCGGGATAGTTGTTGATGACCGGAATGCCGGCGGCGAGGTAGTCGAAGAACTTGTTCGGCGAGGTGCCGCGATAGAACGCGGGGACGTCCTTCAGGACCATCAGCCCGCAATCGAGCGAGGCGGTGATCGCGCCAAGGTCGGCCTTGGCGACCGGCGGGAAAAAGAGGCAGTTGCCCAGGCCGAGCTCGGCCGCCTTCGCCGCGAGGCGCTCCTTCTCCTTGCCGTCGCCGATGAAGGCCAGCTTCACGCGGTGCTCGCCGCGACGCTTCAGCTCCTGGGCGACGTCGAGCAGCGCGTCGAGCCCGTTGGCGACGCCATGCGCCCCGGTGAAACCGGCGACGAAATCGCCCGGGCTGACGCCCGGCAACGCGAGCGGGACGCGCTTGGCCGGATGGAAGACCTCGAGGTCGCAGCCGTTGGGGATCATCGCGACCGGCAGGCGCTCGTCCGCCCGGGCGCGGATGCCTTCGACGATGCCGGGGGAGAGGCCGACGCAGGCGTCGGCCGAACGGTAAGCGAGGAACTCCAGCAGGGACATGCCGCCGAGGACGAAGGGGTTGCGCAGCCCGAGCGCGCGCGGCAGCTCGGGCCAGAGGTCGCGCACCTCGAAGACGAACGGCTTGCCGCGCAGCCATTTGGCGGCGAGGCCGGGGAGCGCCGCCGTGATCGGCGTCGAGGTCGCGAAGACCAGGTCGCAGTCCAGCGTGAGCGCGAGGCGGACGGACCGCAGGGCGAAGCGCACGTAAGCGAGGCCCCGGCGGAACAGCGAATCGCGGTTCGAATAGGCCAGCGGCAGCGAGATGACGTCGATGCCGTCGACGTCGCCACGGTGCCAGCCGCGGGCGGCGTCGTAAGGCAGGTCGACCCCGCTGAGCCGGTGCGCCCCGCAGATGACCGTCACCTGATGCCCGCGCGCGCGCAGCGCCCGCGCGAACTCATACGAGCGCGTGCCGGTCGCGCCCCGAGGGGTCGCGAAGTGCTGATGGAAGTAGAGGAGGCGCAACTGATTCAGGGGGCGAGCTGGCACGTGGGCACGTGGACAAGGGGAGAAGCTGGGTTGATCAGTTGATTGGTCGGCCAGTTGGCCGGACTAAAGGCAGTGCAAAGGTGAAGTCAGGGGTTAGGGCAGGAAAATTTTTCAGGTCTCGGGTC
>CAZXSI010000164.1:0-2636 GCA_964643215.1 uncultured Klebsiella sp.
GGCGTCGAGCTCCAGCCGGAGATCGTCGCGCTCGGCCGCGAATGGAAGGAACTCCTATGACCTTCGTCCCCGAGATCGTCGTCCTCTGCGGAGGGCTCTCCTCCGAACGCGAGGTCTCGTTGCGCTCCGGCCGCGCCGTGTCGTCGGCGCTGCCGGGCTCCCGCCTCGTCGAGCTCGCGACGGACGCCTTGCCCGCGTGGCTTGACGGCGCCAAGCACGTCGTCCTCCCCGTCCTGCACGGCGGCTGGGGCGAGGATGGTCGCGTCCAGGCGGAGATGGAGTCGCGGGGGATCGCCTTCGCCGGCTGCTCGTCGGCCGCCAACCGGCTCTGCATGGACAAGGTCGCCACCAAGGCCGCCATGCGGGCCGCCGGCGTCCCGGCCATCCCGGAGGTCGCCTTCGCCGGCGCGGCCAAGCCCACGGCCGCCGCCCTCGTCGCCGCCTTGGGCGAACACCTCGTCATCAAGCCTTCCGACCAAGGCAGCAGCGTCGGCCTGTACGTGCTGGAAGGGGAGGGCGCCGTGGCCAAGGCCCTCGCCGAGATCCCCGCCGGCGGGCGGTGGATGGCCGAGCGCCGCCTGCGCGGCCGGGAGCTGTCGATCGGCCTGCTGGACGGCCGGCCCATGGGGCTCGTCGAGATCGTCGCCCTCGCCGGCGTCTATGATTACAAGACCAAGTACACCAAGGGCGCCTCGGAGTACCGCTTCCCCGCGCCCGTCGCCCCGGAACTCGCCGCCGCCATCGGCGACGCGGCCGCCCGGCTCTTCGCCGCCTGCGGCTGCCGGGACTTCGCCCGCGCGGATGTCTTCCTTGAGCCCGACGGGCGCTTCTATTTCCTCGAGATCAACACGATGCCCGGCATGACCGAAACCAGCCTGATGCCCAAGAGCGCTTCCTGCGTCGGCCTCGACTTCCCCGCCCTCGTCCGCCGCATGGCCGCTCCGGCCCTCGCGCGCGCCGCCGCCTTCGCCCGCTGAACATGGGACTCTTCGACCAACTCTTCCGCAAACGTCGCGACGCCTTCATGGGCCAGGCGGACCGTGACTGGCGCGCGCTCGTGCCGCAGGACGTCAACCGCGTCCCGCAAGGCGAGATCGGCCGCAAGCGCGCCGTGCGCTCCAAGCTGCCCGCGTTCCTGGCGACGGGCTTCTTCCTCCTGCTCGCCGGCCTCCTCTGGTGGGCCGTGGACGAATCCGTCGCCGCGGCGCCCGCCGCCGGCTCGCTGCGTTACAAGACGGACGGTTTCCTGTCCGACGGCTTCGTGAAGAAGGTCGTCGCCAGCGGCGCGGAAGGGTACGGCCGCGACGTGCGCGCCATCAAGGCCGACCTCGAGGCGGACAACCAGGTGCTCGCCGCCGACGTGCGTCGCCGGGCGGACGGCACGCTCGAGGTCGCGCTGCGGGAGCGCCTCGCCGTCGCCAAGATCGTCGCGCTCCCGGGCAAGGGCTCGCCGATGCAGGTGCGCCTCGTGGCGTCGGACGGACAGACCTTCGCCGGCGCGGGCTACCCGGAGCAGGCCGTCCGCAACCTGCCCGAGATCCAGGACTACCGCGCCACCGGCGCGGACGACAAGCTGCTCATCGAAGGCATCGAGATCGCCGCGCCGTTCCTGCTCGCCGTGCGCACGAACCACCCCGAGCTGTACAAGCAGTGGTCGGCCGTCTCGTTGCGCGACTGCTTCGGCGCCCAGGAGGATTCGCCCGGCTCCAACCTCCGCGTCACCGTGCGTCCCGGCACGCAGCCGATGGACCGTCCGGCGCTCGTCGAGATCGTCTTCTCCACCGCGAACTGGCGCAACGAGCTCGCGCTCCTCGGGCGCATCAACGTCGACGAACTGCTGCGCCGCCCCGGCACGACCTCGCCGGCCTACGTGCTCAAGATGTCGATCCAGAACCGCACCAACGCCTCGTCGCCGGTCCCCGAACCCCGCCTCGTCCCCGTCGCCAACCCTCCTCTCCGATGACTCCCAAGCCCCTTCCTTCCCTCATCGCCGTCATCGACATCGGCACGCACAAGACCGCCAGCCTCCTCGGCCAGATCATCGACGGCAAGGCCCGCATGCTCAGCTTCAGCGAACGGCGCACCGACGGCGTCGTGAAGGGCACCGTCACCGACCTCGAGAAGCTCACGCAGTGCGTCCATGAGGTCGTCAACGACATCGAGCGCGGTTCCGGCCGCGCGGTGGAGCAGGTCTACCTGTCGCTGTCCGGTCCCGCCGCCGAGGGCGAGCGGGTGAAGGGGTTCGTCGCCGTGCCCGCGCACGACGGCAAGGTCACCGCCAAGGACGTCGACGACGCGATCAGGTCCGCCAAGCGCCTGGAGCCGCCGGCCGGCCGCGCGACGATCCTCTACATGCGCCAGCCGACGATCCTGGACGGCCATCCGGTGGGCAACCCGGTGGGCATGGCGGGCAAGCGCCTCGAGGTGAACTTCTGGCGCGTCACGATGGAGGAAGGCAACATGCGCATGCGCGTGGGGATGGTGAACGGCATGAGCATCAAGGTCCGGGACTTCATCCTGGCCGCGCACGCCGCCGCCTGCGCCACCGCCAGCGACGCCGACAAGCAGGGCGTGCTGGTGGTCGACATGGGCGCCGGCACGACCGACTGGATCCTCTACTACAAGGAGCACATCCT
>CAZXSI010000165.1:0-2636 GCA_964643215.1 uncultured Klebsiella sp.
AACACGTTCCGCATCGTCCAGCAGGGCGACGTCACCACGGTCTGGCTCAACGGCAAGCTGGTCGTCGACCACGCCAAGATGGAAAACTACTGGGACCGCGCCAAGCCGCTGCCTTCCAAAGGTCCGCTCATGCTGCAGACCCACGGCGGCGAGATCCGCTGGCGCAACCTGTTCGTGAAGTCTCTCTGACATGGCCGCCTTCAAGCTCGCGCTTTGCTTCTTCGCTGCCACGGCCTGCCTGGCGGACGATGGCCTGCGCCGCGGCCTGACCTTCCACGCCCCCTTCGACGGCGGCTTCGACGCCGCGTTATCCGCCGACGACCCTGCCTGCCGGATCCGCTTGGGCGGCAAGCTGGTGCCGCCGACGCCGGGACCCGATGTCGGCCTGGCGACCGAAGGCAAGTTCGGCGGCGGCCTCGTCTTTCCGAAGAAGGGCGCGGTACGCCCCGAATACGCCGCCTCCAAATCCCTCGCCTACGGCACGACCGATTGGTCGGCCACGGTCTCGGTCTGGCTGCGCCTCGACCCCGACAAGGATCTCGCGCCCGGCTATTGCGACCCGGTTCAGATCGTCGGCGACGACGTGAAGAAAGGCTTCATCTTCCTCGAGTGGTCCAAGGACCATTCGCCCCGCCATTTCCGTTTCGCGGTGCGCCCGCTCTACCACCTCTGGAACCCCGACGCGGTCGGCTGGGAACAGATCCCCGACGAGCGCCGCCCGATGGTGAAGATGGAACAGGCCCCTTTCCGCCGCGACCGCTGGACGCACGTGGCCTTCGTGCTCGACCATATCAACGACCACGCCGCCCCGCCGCGCGCCCGCCTCCATGTCGACGGAAAACCGATCGGCGTCATCCAAGGCCATGACCTTACCTTCGGCTGGGATCCCGCCGCGATCCGCCTCGTCCTCGGCGCCGCCTACGTCGGTTCCATGGACGACCTCGCCGTCTGGAACCGCGCCCTGTCCGCCGAGGAGATCGCCCGCCTGCACGCCCTGCCCGGAGGCGTCACCCCTTTACGCCGATGAACCCCACCCGCCTACTGACCGCCCTGCTCTCCCTCGCCGCCGTCGGCTTCGCCGAACCGGTCAAGGTCGCGACCTTCGACGTCGACGCCACCCCGCCGCTGGGGTCGGCGATGGCCTACGATCCCGTCAAACGCCTCGATGACCTGACCCTCCGTTGCCGCGGCGTGGTGATCACGGGCTCCGGCGATCCGATCGTGCTCTGCGCCGTCGATTGGATCGGCATCGCCAACGAGGGCCATGACGCCTTCCGCGCCGCCCTCGCCCAAGCCGCCGGCACCTCCCCCGCCCGCGTCGCGGTCCATGCGTTGCATCAGCACGACGCCCCGGGCTGCGATTTCACGGCCGAAAAGCTCATCAAGGACCTGGGCGTGAAGGGTTACTCGCGCTTCGAGGGCGACTTCCACCGCGTGGTCATCGCCCGGGCCGCCGAGGCGATCACCCGGGCCCTGCCGTCCGCCCGCGAAGCCACCCACTGGGGCTGGGGCCAGGCCGTCGTCAAGGAAGTCGCCAGCCAGCGCCGCCTGCTCGGTCCCGACGGCAAGGTGAAGTTCACGCGCACCTCCTCGACCAAGAACGCCGAGATGCGCGCCGAACCGGAAGGCGTGATCGACCCGGTGGTGACGTCGCTCAGCTTCTGGGACAAGGCCGGCCCGATCGCGGTGCTCACCAGCTACGCCTGCCACCCGCAGAGCTACTACCGCCTGGGCTACCCGAGCCCGGACTTCCCCGGCATCGCGCGCTTCATCCGCAGCCAGTCCTGGCCGCATACGCTGCACGTCCACTTCAACGGCGCCGGCGGCAACGTCACGGCCGGGAAATATAACGACGGCGCCTGGGAGAATCGCATGGTCCTCGCCAACCGCCTGGCCGACGGGATGAAGGAAGCCCTCGACAAGACCGTGAAGTCGCCGCTGACGGCGGCGGACGTCGGCTGGTCCAGCACGCCCGTCAAGCTGCCGCTCTCGACCCACCTCAAGGCCGACGAACTGATCGCCAAGCTGAAGGCGACGACCCCCAAGGGCTACATTTCCTACGGCGACCAGCTGGCCTGGCTGAAACGCCACGAATCAGGCCATGCGATCGACATCACGTGCCTGCGCGTAGGCTCCTCCCGGATGCTGCACCTCCCGGGCGAGCTGTTCGTGGAATACCAGCTCGCCGCGAAGGCGATGCGACCCGACCTGCAGGTCGCCGTCGCGGCCTATGGCGACTACGGCCCCGGCTACATCGGCAGCACCTGCGCCTACGACCAAGGCGGCTATGAAGTCGGCCCGACGTCTTCCAACGTCGCCCCGCAGGTCGAGCCGGTGCTCATCGAAGCGATGAAACAGCTCCTGGAAGCCAAGGACGCGCCGGGCAAGCTGCCGGCCCCGGTCATGCCCGGCCTGCCTCACCCTTGGCCCGCCGCCGATGCGGCCTTGGTGAAGTTCTCCCAGTTCGAACTCAAGGACGCCAAGCTGGTCAACGTCCTCGGCGTCATCCGCGCCAAGGCCTACAACCAGGGCAACCTGATCGACATCGAACTCCACGACCTCCCGAACGGCGCGCTCGGCGATCGCATTGTGACCGTGTCGTTCAAGGAGATCACCGTCGGCCAGCTGATCAAACA
>CAZXSI010000166.1:0-2589 GCA_964643215.1 uncultured Klebsiella sp.
AGACAGTGCAAAGGTGCAAATCGGAGCGGAGCTCCTGTGCAAAAGTGCAAAGGTGAATCGTTAGGGGGAGGGGTCGGGACAGGGGTTGGGGTAGGAAAACCTTTCAGGTTTCGGGTCTCGGCCGTCGGGAGCCAGGTTCAGGTATTCGGGTTCGGGTGCAGGTTCAGGACGTGAATTTTCCCGCACCCGCACCTGTACCTGATTACCCGCACCAGAGACCTGAGGGCCGAGACCTGAGACCCGAAAGTGTCGCTGACGTTTGCACCTTTGCACAGGCCGCAGGCCGGTTGCACCTTTGCACTTAGGACAGCACGTGGTGCTGTCCCACCCTGTTGCCCTCGATTCAAACAATCCCCGCCTGATAGATATCGTGGATGCGGATGAGGCCGAGGCAACGGTTGGTCGCGGCGTCGGTGACCGGGAGGACGGAGATCTGCGAAGGGCGGTCTTCCATGATGCGGGCGGCTTCGCCGAGCGACATCGGCGCGTGGGCGCGGACGGGGTTGACCGTCATGATGTCGGACGCGCGGGCGGTGTTGATGTCGACGCCGCGGCCGAGCGCGCGGCGGAGGTCGCCGTCGGTGATGAGCCCGGCGAGCGTGCCGTCGGCGGCGAGGACGCAGGCCGCGCCGTGCGGGTGGCGGGTCATCGCGATGACCGTGTCGCGCAAGGAGTCGCCCGGCTGGGCGCAGGCGCAGCGGTCGAGCGGCTGGAGCGCCTCGCCCACCGTGAGCGAGAGGTTGCGACCGAGCTGGCCGGCCGGATGGAAACGGGCGAAGTCGGAGGGGCCGAAGCCGCGCTTGGTCATCAGGCCGGCGGCGAGGGCGTCGCCGAGCGCGAGCGTGAGCAGCGCGCTCGTCGTCGGGACGAGCCCGAGCGGGTCGGCTTCGGGGCGGGCGCCGATATCGAGGACGACGTCGGACTGGGTCGCGAGAGGCGACTGGGTGTTGCCCACGATCGCGACGATCGGGGACTTGAAGGAACGGAGGACCGGGATGAGCCGCACCAGCTCGGCCGTCGTGCCGGAGCGCGAGATGAGCACGACCGGGTCGCCCGGCTGGAGGATGCCGAGATCGCCGTGCATGGCGTCCGCGGCATGGAGGAAGATGGCGGGCGTACCCGTGCTGCAGAGCGTCGCGGCGATCTTCTGGCCGATGAGGCCGGATTTGCCGACGCCGCAGAGGACGACCTTGCCCTGGTGGGCGGCGATCAGGTCGACGGCCTTCGTGAAGGAGCCGCCGAGGCGAGTGGCGAGTTCGGCGAGCGCGGTGGCTTCGGCCTGCAGGAGGGCGCGGGCGGAGTCGAGGGGAGTGGGCATGGTGACGGGAGTATCGAGTTTAGAGTATGGAGTATAGGAAAGGAGGGCACGAGGACCTGAGGGCCGGAGGGGAAAAAGGCCCGAGGCAGCGCAAAGGTGCAAATCGGAGCGGAGCTCCTGTGCAAAAGTGCAAAGGTTATATTAGGGGCAGGGGTCGGGATAGGGGTTGGGGTAGGAAAACACTTTCAGGTCTCGGGTCTCAGCCGTCGGGAGCCAGGTTCAGGTGTTCGGGTTCCGGTACAGGTTCGGGATTTGAATTTTGCCCGCACCCGAGCCTGTGCCTGATAACCCGCACCAGAGACCCGAGGGCCGAGACCTGGGACCCGAGATTGTCTTTTTTTTGGCCAACCGGCCAACTGGTCAACGGATCAACTCACGTCGCCTCTTTACGCCAAGAGGCGCCGCGCGGCCTCGAGATCCTCAGGGGTATCGATGGCGACGGGATGATAATCGGTGACGACGGTCTGGAAGGTGAGGCCGTGGGCGAGGAAGCGGAGCTGCTCGAGCGATTCGACGGCTTCGAGCTCGGTCGGCTTCAGCTGCGCGTAACCGGCGAGGGTCGCGCGGTCGTAGCCATAGACGCCGATGTGGACCCAGTAGTCGCGACGCTTGACCCACTCGGACGGGTCCACGCCGCGGAGATGCGGGATCGGGCTGCGGGAGAAGTAGATCGCCTCGCCGTTCTCGGCGCGGACGACCTTGACCACGCTCGTGGCGAGCAGGCGTTCCGTGGCGTGGATCTTCGAGACCGCCGTGACCAAGGGGCACTTCGTCTCCTTCCAACGCGTGATGAGACCATCGAGCAGGTCGGGCTGGATGAACGGCTCGTCGCCCTGGACGTTGAGGAAGAATTCGCCCGGCAGGCGGTCGATGACGCTGGCCATGCGGGCCGTGCCGGAGGGACAGGCCGGATCGGTCATCAGCACCTCGGCGCCGAAGCCGCGCGCGACGGCCGCGACTTCCTCGGAATCCGTGAGCAGCACGACGCGGCCCGCCTGGCGGACCTGCTTGGCGCGCTCCCAGACATGCTGGACGACCGGCTTGCCGCCGAGGTCGAGCAGGACCTTGCGCGGCAGGCGCGTGGAGGCGATGCGGGCGGGGATGCAGAGGGTGACGGAGGACATTTTTAGTTCAGGGGCAAGGGGACAGGGGGCAGAAGAAGTTGATTCGTTGATCAGTTGGCCAGAGGACATACATCTTCAGGTCTCGGGTCTCAGCCGTCGGGAGCCAGGTTCAGGTGTTCAGGTTCGGGTACAGGCTCAGGAACTGAA
>CAZXSI010000167.1:0-2558 GCA_964643215.1 uncultured Klebsiella sp.
CTCACGCGCAATCCTGCGCGTCGACGTCGAGGACGTCGATGACCTCGTCGTCGCCGAGGATCTTCGCGCGCAAAGGGAGGATCGCCGCGAGGAGCGACTTCACGCCGTTGACGAGATACCAGATGTGCACGCGGTGCTGGTCCTGGACCTTCTCGAACGGGCACGGGGCCGGACCGCGGATCTCGCAGAGCCCGGGATGCAGGCGCTCGAGCTCCTTGACCCAGGCTTCGGCGACGAAGTTCACCTTCTCGGCGTTGCGGCCGCGGAAGACGTGGCGGATGAGATGCCGGTCCGGCGGATAGCCGAACTCGGCGCGCTTCTCCAGCTCGGCGGCGGCGAACCCATGGAAGTCGAGCCGCTTGGCGAACTGGATCGGGTCGGAGGCCGGCTGGAAGCTCTGCACGACGACCACGCCCTCGAGGTCGCCGCGGCCCGCGCGGCCCGCGACCTGCGTGAGCAGCTGGAACGTGCGTTCGGCGGCGCGGAAGTCGGGGAGCTGGAGCGAAAGATCGGCGTCGATGATGCCGACCAGCGTCACCCGGGGGAAGTCGAGGCCCTTGGCGATCATCTGCGTGCCGAGCAGCATGTCGTACTTGCCGGCCCGGAAATCCGAGAGGACCTTCCGGAAGAGGTCCTTCTTGCCCATCGTGTCGGCGTCGATGCGGGCCACCCGGGCGCGCGGGAAGAGCTGCGCGATGGTCTCCTCGACCTTCTGGGTGCCGTAGCCCTTCCAGCGGACCTTCGGGGAACGGCAGCTCGGGCAGAGCACCGGGGCCCGCTCCTGGTGGTTGCAGAGGTGGCAGCGGGCGGTGTCGTCGGTGCGGTGCAGGGTCAGCGAGACGCTGCACCGCTTGCACTGCACGGCCTCGCCGCAGTCGGGACAGACCAGCGAGCGCGAATGCCCGCGCCGGTTCAGGAAGAGGATCGACTGCTCGCGGCGCTCGAGGCGGGCGCGGATGCCGTCGGTGAGCTCGCGCGACAGGATATGCTGGCCCTTGGAATGCAGCACCTCGCGGCGCATGTCCACGATGCGAAAGGCCGGCATCGGCCGGTCGTCGACGCGCTTCGCCATCACGTCCAAGGCGTAGCGGCCGGCCGTGGCGTTCTTCCAGGTCTCGAGCGAAGGCGTGGCCGAACCCAGCACGCAAGCCGCGCCCAGGACCGAGGCCCGCATCACGGCGACGTCGCGCCCGTGGTACATCGGGGTCTCCCCCTGCTTGAAGGAAGGCTCGTGCTCCTCGTCGACGACGATCAGGCGGAGGTTCGGGAGCGGGGCGAACACCGCCGATCGCGCGCCGACCACCACCCTCGCCTGCCCGAGCGACATCGCCATCCACGCGTCGAAACGCTCGCCGGCGGAAAGGTGGCTATGCCAGACGACGACCTTGGCGCCGAGGTCGGCGAGGCGGGAGCGGAGCCGTCCGACCGTCTGCGGGGTCAGCGCGACCTCGGGGACGAGGAAGATGGCGGAACCGCCTTCGGCCACGACCTTGCGGATCAGGGCCACGTAGACCTCGGTCTTGCCCGAACCCGTGACGCCGTGCAGCAGGTGCGCCCGGAACGCCTTGGAATCGAGCGTCTTCGTGACCGAATCCACCGCGGCGACCTGTTCGGGATTCAGGGCATGTCCGGCCGAGGCGATGGTCTCTCCTTCGGCGTAAGGGTCATTGTAGGCGACGCGCCAGAGCACGCTGGCGTCTTCCTTGACCGTGCCGGCCTTGATCAGGGCGTCGACGGCCTGCTGGGAGACGCCAAGGCCTTCGACCATCTTCGCGCGGTCGGCTGGCTCGGTCTGAGCGGCCAGGAAATCGATGACCTGCGCCTGACGAGGGGCCTTCTTGCGCAGCTTCGCGAGAGCCTCCGCCTCGGGCGGGGCGAGCAGCGTGAGCAAGCGGCGCAGGACCGGCCGGACCCCTTTTCGCACGGCGGCGGGGAGGACGGTCTCGAGCACCGAATTCAGGCCGCAGCCATAGTAGCTCGCCATCCACTCGGCGAGCTTGCAGCAGTCCGGCGTCATCACCGGCTGCTCATGCTCGAGCGTCACGATGCTCCGCAGGCGGGCGGCGGGCGGCGGCTCGGCCGGATATTTCCAGACCACGCCGATGCTCGTGCGGCCGCCGAGCGGCACGCGGACCAGCTGGCCGACCTGCAAGGTGTCCTTCAGCCCCGCCGGGACCGAGTACGAGTAGGCCCGGGCCCCGCCGTCAAACGGGACCACCTCGGCGACGCCGGGTTCGATTTCTCCGAAGAGATCGGGCACAGGGGGGAGATTCGCCTAAGCGAAGCGGGGATTCAAGCGAGGGTTGCCGACCGGAAGCGCCTGAGCCTCAGGCGTGGACGTCCGTGGTCGGGACGCCCGAGTGGGCCGCGATCCGGGCGCACATGAGGGCCCAGAAGCAGCCGATGCAGTTGGCCACGACCAGCTGGAGGTCGGTGGGCATGCTGTAGAAGATGAGCGTGCCGGGGAACCAGACGAAGTAGTTCGTGAGCAGGTTCGGGAGCACCAGGCGGCGATACCAGCCCGGGCCCATCGCCGCGCGCAGGCGGGCGGTGTCCCA
>CAZXSI010000168.1:0-2511 GCA_964643215.1 uncultured Klebsiella sp.
TCCGCCCTTTGCCCTTATTCCGGTCGCGACGCCGTCGCGCCCCTACCTTCGTCCGCCCGCGGCTCCGCCGCAGTTGCACCTTTGCACGGCAACGTCGTCTTCCCTTGCGCCCCTTGCCCGCGTGCCCACGCGTCCCCCGCGCGGGCCCTGTCGGGCCGCGCTCACTTCCCCGCTTCTTCCGCGCCGGCTTCCTTCACGCCCGCCGGCACGGCGCCGATCAGCTCCAGCGCGGTGATGGTGGCCTTGAAGGTGACGGTGCCCGCGGTGCCGCGGTCGGTGGTCATGGTGAGGTTGCCGATCGCGAGGTACGGCGCCCGCGACTTCACGCTTTCGTAGAAGCGGAGGACGCTCGCGATGTCCGCCTTGCGGCAGCTCATCTGCAGCGAATGGACGGCGAACTTGCCGGCCTTGGTCGTCTTGGGCGATTCGGTGTTGGCGCTCAGGCCGGCTTCCTTGGCGGCGTTCACCGCCTCCGCGACGAGCTTGGCCTGGTCGTAGCCGTGGCCGGAGTCGAGCCCCTGCACGGCCAGCGCGGTGGCGTTGCGGACTTCGCGCTCCTTGGCCAGCGTGGCCTTCTGCGCGAGGGCGTCGGCCTCGAGCTGGCGCCAGGCGTCCCAGCCGCCTTGGACGCGGGCCCAGGCGCCGGTCGACCACAGGAGCGCGGCGACGAGCAGCGCGGCGAGCGCCATGAGGCGTTCGCGCGGTTTCAGGCTGAAGAAGAAGTGTTTCATTGTTTGGGGGCTTCGGCGGCCTTGAGGAGGAGGGCCTGCTTGAAGGTGATCTCGAGGCGGAACGTCGTGGAGGTCTCGCGCACGCGCGGCTCGCTGTTCGTCACGGACTCGACCTCGGGCATGGCCTGCACGGCCTTGAGGAAGTCGGAGATGTCGCCGGCGTTGGGCGTGCGGGCGTCCACGGTCATCATCGGCTTGGTGAGGACGCTGTCCTTGAGCTTCTTGACCTCGCAGTGGATGTTCGTGAACTCGACGGTGGCCGGGCGCTTCTCGTTCACGAGCGCGAGCATCTCCATCGGCAGCAGGCGCTTCACGCCCAGCTCCAGGATGCGGTCGGTGATCTTCTGCGATTCCTCGATGTCCTCGACGAGCGGCTGACGCGTCTCGTTCGCGACCTCGAGGGCGTGCGAGCGCATGCCGACCACGAAGCCGGCGATGTCGAGCAGGAGGGAGATGACGAGGACGGCGGCGGCGGCGCGCGCGGCGTTCCAGAGGATGAGGTTCAGGCGCTCCTTCTTGCGGCGCTCGGCGAGGAAGTCGCTGTCGCGGATGTCCGAATCGTCCAGGCCCTTCTTGGGGATGGTGAACGTGCCTTCGGCCTCGGCCTTCAGGACGAGGTCGCCCTCGACGAGCCCGCCCGTGAGCGCGCCGGCCAGGTTCTCGACCGGGAGGTCCGCGGGCAGGTCCGCGCGGGCCGCGGCTTCGCGCGCCAGGCCGGCTTCGTCCGCGTCGGCCAGCTCCGCGACGACGATCGCGGCCGGCAGTTCCTCGCCCGCCTTCCAGGCGAGCGCGGTGAGGCGTTCGTCGCCGCGATGCACGACGATGCCGTCGGCCGCGGGGCGATGGCCGCACAGCGCCAGGAATTCAGGGACGACCTGGCAGTCTTCCGGCCACGCGAAGCTTTCCTCGGCGGTGAAGCGGCGCCGGTGCGCGGCGTAGGCGAGCACCTGCTTGCCGTCGGTCGAGGTGACGAAGCCGACGAGCATCTGCTCGAGCGGGAAGGGCGAGATGGCCTCGAGCGCCAGGTTCACCTGGCCGGGGACGTCCTCGCCCTCGACGGCGAGGCGCCGCACGAAGAAGCGGTTGCCAGGAAGCATCGCGGCTTCCTGCGGCTTGGGCCCGGTGAAGGCGCGCGTGAGAGGGGAGGTCATTTGGTGAGGGTCGGCGGGGCCGCGGGGTCGGTGGAGTCGGAAGAGGGCTTGGGGGCGGGCGGGGCGCCGTTGTCTTCCTCCCAGGCGAGGATCTGGAACGGGTACGCGATCGTCTGGCTGGCGACGCGGCCGCTCATGGTCGATTTGCCGAAGGTGGCCGGCGCCTCGATCCCGGGGGTGAGGTAGGGGGTGGCTTTCGTAGTCGACCGCGGAACGGCTGTCGAGGTTCCCGTTGTGCGCGGAATCGACGCGGTGGTCGTGCCGCCCCGGCTCAGGCCGATGCTGGGGTCGGTGTCGGGGTTCGCCGCGGCCGAGGGGTAGGCGACGTCCTCCCGGATGGCCACCAAGGCGCTCACCCGGCACTGGGCCCGGCCTTCCTTCACGGTCACGCGCAGCCACATGAGGATGATCTCGTCGTCGAACTTGGCCATGTTGACCCCGCCGCCCACGAGCTGGCGCACCTCGCTGGTCACCCGGAAGTAGGGCGGGGTGCCGACGATGCGCTGGCCGATCTCGGACTGGCGCTCGCGGATCAGGGCCACCTGCTTCTCGTCCAGGCCCTGCGAGAGCAGGACGGCGTCCGAGGCGGTGTTGATGTTGGCCTGCGGGAAGGTGTAGAGGCTGACGCA
>CAZXSI010000169.1:0-2496 GCA_964643215.1 uncultured Klebsiella sp.
CCAAGGAGCCGCTCAAGGAAGCCATCCCGAACGGCGGCGGCCAGTGGGGCCTCGCCCAGGATGACCAAGGCAAGATCTGGTGGTCCAACGCGGGCGGCGAGAAAGGCCTGTGGCATTTCCAGACCCCGATCCTCTACGGTGCCTACGACATCAAGACGCAGTTCCCCGAGGACTTCATGCAGGTCTGGCCCAAGATCGGCCTCGCCGACCACCAGGGCGGCGCGGGTCGGACGCGTCTCGACAAGACCCTGAACCACTTCACCGCCTCGTGCGGCCAGGAAGTCGTCCGGGGCGATCGCCTGCCGGCTGATCTCCGCGGCGACGTCCTCATCTCCGAGCCCGTCGGCCGGCTCGTCCGTCGCGCCAAGGTCACGAACGACGACGGCATCACCCGCATCACCAACCCGCACGGCCAGTCGGAGTTCATCCGCTCCAGCGATCCCAACTTCCGCATCGTCAACATGGTGAACGGCCCGGACGGCTGCCTCTACCTCGTGGACATGTACCGCGGCATCATCCAGGAGGGCAACTGGGTCAAGGAAGGCAGCTACCTCCGCAAGGTCGTCCAGCAGTACGGCCTCGACAAGATCTACGGCTACGGCCGCGTCTGGCGCCTGGTCCACAAGGACTTCAAGCCCGGCCCCCAGCCGCGCATGCTCGAAGAGACCCCGGCGCAGCTGGTCGCCCATCTTTCGCACCCCAACGGCTGGTGGCGCGACACCGCGCAGAAGCTCCTCGTCCTCAAGGGCGACAAGTCCGTCGTGCCCGCGCTCACCGAGCTCGCGCTTGGCGGCAAGGAGTCGCTTGGCCGCATCCATGCGCTCTGGACGCTCGAAGGCCTTGGCGCGCTCGACGCCAAGACCGTGCGTGCTTTCCTCGCCGATAAGAATCCTGATCTCCGCCGCCAAGGCCTGCGCGCCGGCGAATCGCTCGTCCGCGCCGGTGACAAATCCCTGATCGAAGACTTCGCCAAGCTCGGCTCCGACCAGGACCCCAACGTCGTCCTTCAGGCCATCATGACGGCCAAGGTCCTCGGCTCGAACGAGGTCAAAGCCTGGCCGGACCATGCCAAGTTCCAGCAGAAGACCCTCCTGGCGACGACTTCCAGGGGAGTGAAGGAGCTCGGCGCCATGGTCCTCACCGGCACCGACCAGGTCGGCGGCCGCGAGTACACCGGCGAAGAGAACAAGCTGCTCGTCAAAGGGCAGGCCATCTACCGCGAACTCTGTTTCGCCTGCCACGGTTATGACGGCAAGGGCATGGCCGTCGACGGTCCGAAGCCCGGCATGACCATCGCCCCGCCGCTGGGCAACGCCGCCACCGTCAGAGGCCATCGCGACGGCATCGTCCGCGTGCTCCTCAACGGCATGGCTGGTCCGATCGGCGGCAAGACCTACGACGCGCAGATGGTGCCCATGGCCATGAACGACGACGAGTGGATCGCCGCCGTGACTTCCTATGTCCGCAATTCCTTCGGCAACAAAGGCGCGCTCATCTTCCCGAAGGACGTGGCGCGCATCCGCGAGGAGACGAAGGGCGTCACCGTCCCCTGGACGCAGGAGACCCTGCAGGCATCGCTGCCGCCGATCGTCAAGGCGGCGAAGGACTGGAAGGTCTCGGCCAGCGATGCCGCGGACACCGCGCAGAACGGTTGCGACGCGGACGGCAAGACCCGCTGGGAGACCAAGGACAACCAGAAGAAGGGCATGTGGTATCAGGTCGAGCTGCCTGCGGCCCAGAAGATCGCCGGCGTTCGCCTCGATGCGTCCGGCCGGCCGAGCGCCTATCCCAAGAACTTCAAGGTCGAGGGTTCCGTCGACGGCAAGAAGTGGTTCCCGCTCGGGACCAATCATGGCCTCTATGCGCTGTCCGAAGCCTACTTCGGCGCCAAGGAGGCCAGGTTCGTGAAGGTCACCTTGACCGACGCGACCAAGAACCAGCCGTGGGCCATCCAGGAGCTGCAGCTTGTGGCGCAGAAGTGAGCCCGGCCCAGCGCGAGCAGTTCAAGCAGGCCGTCTTCCGGCTGGCGCCTTTGCCGACGGACTGGCCGGCGGACTTCGCGATCATCACCGCGTGTGACCCGGACGGCGTCGAGACGGCGCCGGAGCGCAACCATGCGGCCGACGTCGCGTTGGAGGCTGACCTTCGGGCGGCGGGTTATCGGTCACATCGGATCGCCGGAGGCTCGGCCGACGGCGCGCATCAGGAGCCGGGGTGGGGCGTGCCCATCGGGCTGCCCGGGGCGGTGGAGTACGGGCGCCGCTACCGCCAGCTGGCCATCTTTTTCGTCAGGGCAGGGCGGTTGGCGTTGGTGGATTGCGAGGACGGCTCGATCGAGGACCTGGGACGGGACTTCCGGGCGGTCTGACCATTTTCGGATTGGAACACCGCGGGAATTCGGGACTCTAACCCGTAACCCCTTATCCCCATGAAGCGCCTACTGTCCCTCCTCGCCGTCCTGGCCGCCGTCGTCGGCGTCCGCGCCGCCGACGCCCC
>CAZXSI010000170.1:0-2475 GCA_964643215.1 uncultured Klebsiella sp.
AACGCCCTTGGCCATGCGTTCCGTGAGCCAGGCGAGGCCGCCGGCTTCGTCGCCGAAGGCGCCGTCCAGCTGGGCTTCGAAGGCCTCGTCGAGGACCTGGGAGAACCAGCCGGCGGGCTTGTGGCCCATGGCGATGAGGTGGCGGCCGAGGACGATGCGCTTGGGGGCGGAAGCCGCGACCTTCAAGGCCGCGGCCCTTTCCGCCAGCCAGAGTCCCTGGGGCGAAGCTTCGCCGGGCCAGAGCGGCGGACGCCCCTGCCGGTCGGCGAGGTCGACGCGGATCAGCCGATCGATGCGAAGGACCTTGGTGGCGAGGCGGCGCACGGCGGCATCCCCGGCCTTGGCGCGAAAAAGCTCGTGCGGCTGAGCGTGCCAGCGGACCAAGGGCAGCACCGACTCGAGCAGCTTCGTCTCGCGGGTCACCTGAGCGAGGAATTTCTCGGCGAGCGGCACGCCGGCTTCCTCATGGCCGTAGGAGTGGATTCGCCCGTCGTGCGGTTCGACCTTCGTGCGCGTGGCCTTGCCGAGATCATGGAGCAACACCGCCAGCCCCACGATGAGGTCTTCGTCGCGGTCGCCGACACGCCCCCGGGCAAAGGCGTCGAGACAGTGCAAGGTGTGGCTCCAGACGTCGCCTTCGGGATGCCATTCCGGATCCTGCGGGACGCCGATGATGGCGTGGAGTTCAGGGTAGAACTTCGTCCAACCGCAGTCCTTCAGGAAGGCGAGGCCCACGGAAGGCTTGCGACCACGGAGCAGGAGCTTCGTCCACTCTTCCATCAGGCGTTCCGGAGGCAGGTCGGCCTGGGTGAGCGTGGCGCAGAGCGCGACGGTCTCCGGAGCGACCGAGAATTCGAAGCGCGCGGCGAACTGCATCGCGCGGAGCACGCGGAGCGGGTCTTCGGCGAACTTGGCCGACACGTGGCGGAGGCGCTTCGCCTGCAGGTCGGCGACGCCGCCCCACGGGTCGAGGATCTCGCCCGTGAACGGGTCCCACATGATCGCGTTGAGCGTGAAGTCGCGGCGTTCCGCGGCGTCTTTCGGCGTCATCGTCGGGTCCGCCTGCACGTCGAAATCCGTATGCTTGGCGCCCGTGCGGTTCTCGCGGCGGGGCACCGAGACATCGACCGGGAAGTCCTTGAGCTTCGTCACGCCGAAGGCCGCGCCGACCGTGATGATGCCGAATTCCTTGCGCAGGGCGGCTTCGACCTGGCGCGTGCCAAGGCCGTAGACCTCGATGTCGACGTCGAGGACCGGCACCTGCATCAGCGCGTCGCGCACGCAACCGCCGACGAGCAGCGGACGACCCCCCGCGTCGCGCAGCAGTTCGACGACGCGCCGCACGGGCGCGAAGTCGCCGTCGAGGCGGATGAGACTGGGCTGCAGGTCGGGCACGTCACCACCCTACCGACGCATGGGCCGGAGGCGAGTGGTTTTGCGGCTCAGAGGTTGGTCGTGAAACCTTCCTTCAGCAGCCAGGCCTTCGCCGTGTCGCGGCGGTCGCCTTGCAGGACGATCTCACGGCCCTCGAGGGCGCCGCCCGTGCCGAGGGCGCGCTTGAGCTCCTTGAGCAGCGCCTCGCGCAGGCGCATCTCCTGCGACTCGATCCAAAGGCCCTTCAGGATCGTGACCTCCTTGCCGCCGCGGCCGGCGCGTTCGTACTGCAGGATCACCTTGCCCAGCTTCGGCTTCGCCTTGGCGGCGGGCACGACCGGTTTCGGGGGCGGGCCGGGCGGCAGGGCCTGGCCGTCCAGCTTATCGAAAGGATTGCCGCTCATGCGCCGCGTCCGCAGGTCCCCGCACCCGGCGTACCACCCTGGAGATAGACCAGCGCCTTCTCGTAGGAGCGGCGGCGCAGGTAATGGTCGAGGTCGCCCGGCAGGCCCGAATCCGGGGCGGCCACTTCCGCATCGAGCACCTGCATACAGGCCAAAAGCCCGTCCTTGGCGAGGCCCGGCTGGGCGAGGGCCTGGAGCGCTTCCAGGATGCGTTGACGGCGGACAGGGTCCATTTGCCCGCAGATTGCGGGCCGAACGGGCCCGGAGCAAGCCCGCGGGGCGGTTTTCATAGTGGACAAAAGGCGGGGGGCATCCCTATACCAACCCTTCCTCTGGATGGATAGCTCAGTTGGTTAGAGCGTCTGCTTTACACGCAGAATGTCGTGGGTTCGAGTCCCTCTCCGTCCACCCCTTCCACCACACTCTCCAGTCGCCATGACGCCCCCCAAGAAGAAGCACACGCTCTCCGCCCTCGTCGAAAACAAGTTCGGCGTCCTGGCCCGCGTCGCCGGCATGCTTTCCGGCCGCGGCTTCAACATCGAGACCCTCAACGTCGGCCCGACCCACGACCCGGCCTACTCGCGCATCACCGCGACCGTCGTCGCCGACGACGCCGCCCTCGACCGCTGCGTCAAGGCCCTCGACAAGCTGATCAACGTCATCACCGTCCACGACTTCTCCCGCGAGGAGGTCGACC
>CAZXSI010000171.1:0-2471 GCA_964643215.1 uncultured Klebsiella sp.
CGCTGGCGTGCCGGCTCGTGTGGGAGTTCTCGGCGCGGAAGGTCGGCCCGAACGTATAGACGTCGCCGAGGGCGCAGGCGAGGGTCTCGCCCTCGAGCTGGCCCGAGACCGTCAGATAGGCCTGTTTGGCGAAGAAATCCGCGGTCCAGTCGACCTTGCCCTCGGGGGTCTTCGGCGGCGCGACCGGATCGAGCGTCGTCACGCGGAAGAGCTCGCCGGCGCCTTCGCAGTCGCTGGCCGTCACGATGGGCGTGTGCACGTAGGCGAAACCACGCTGCTGAAAGAACTCGTGGACGGCCATGGCCATGCGGCTGCGGACGCGCATCATCGATCCGAGGCGGTTGGTGCGGGCGCGCAGATGCGGGATGGTCCGCAGGAACTCCACCGTGTGCCCTTTCTTCTGGAGCGGGAAAGTCTCGTCGGCCCGGCCGAGCAGGCGGAAGGCCGAGGCCTTGAGCTCCCACTTCTGGCCCTTGGCCGGCGACGGCACCAGCTCGCCGTCCACGCTGACCGAAGAGCCCGTCAGCGCCTCTTTAAGGTGTTCGGCGCCCGGAGCCCCGGCGTCCACGACCACCTGGAGGTTCTTGAAGCAGGAGCCGTCGTTGAGCTCGACGAAGGAGAAGTCCTTGGCGTCACGGCGGGTGCGGACCCAGCCCGAGACCGTGACACCCTGGAGCGGCTGCTCGGCGGCGAGCGCCTGCTTGACCTTGATTCGCATGCGGCAATCTGCACCACCCTGCCCTCCGAAACAAGCGAGAGATGCCCGGCCGGCCGGCGGACGCCCGTTTTTTCGGGTCGGGCTGGACAAGCCCGCCCCCTTTAACACGCTCCGAACCCTTCACTCATGAACGCACTCGAACAGCTTCGCCAACACACCAAGGTCGTCGCCGACACCGGCGACTTCGCCGCCATGAAGGCCTTCAAGCCTCTGGACGCCACGACCAACCCGAGCCTTATCCTGAAAGCGGTCCAGATGCCCGAATACCAGGCGCTCCTCCAGAAGGCCGCCCAGGACAACAAGAGCAAGGGCGTCCAGGCCGCCGTCGACGCGCTCCTCATCTCCTTCGGCACCGAGATCCTCAAGATCGTCCCGGGCCGCGTCTCCACCGAAGTCGACGCCCGCCTGTCCTTCGACAAGGCCGCCACCGTCGCCAAGGCCCGCGAACTCATCGCCCTCTATAAGGCCGCCGGCATCCCCAAGGAGCGCATCCTCGTGAAGATGGCCTCCACCTGGGAAGGCATCCAGGCCGCCGCCGAGCTCGAGAAGGAAGGCATCCGCTGCAACCTGACCCTCCTCTTCTCCTTCGCCCAGGCCGTCGCCTGCGCCGACGCCAAGGTCCAGCTGATCTCGCCGTTCGTCGGCCGCATCTACGACTGGCACAAGAAGGCCCAGGGCGCCAACTGGAACGAAGCCGCCTCCTCCGGCGCCAACGATCCGGGCGTGCAGTCCGTCCGCCGCATCTTCGCCTACTACAAGCGCAACGGCATCAAGACCGAAGTCATGGGCGCCTCCTTCCGTAACGTCGGCCAGATCAAGGCCCTCTGCGGTTGCGACCTCCTGACCATCGCCCCGAACCTCCTCGACGAACTCTCCAAGGACGCGGCCGCCGTGCCGAAGGTCCTCGACGAGACCGCCGCCAAGGCCGAAGGCGAAGCCGCCAAGGCTTGGGGCGAGAAGGAATTCCGCTGGCACCACAACGAGGACGCCATGGCCACCGAGAAGACCGCCGAAGGTATCCGCGCCTTCGCCGTCGACGGCAAGAAGCTCGACGACCTGGTCGCCAAGGCCATCGGCTAAGAGCGCCGTCAGTCCCTCAAGCAAGGCCGGGCCCCAAGCCCGGCCTTGTTTTTTGGTCGCAAAAACCAAGCGAGCACAAGCAAGACGAACCCCAGCGCGAAAGAAAGTAACCCCAGCGGGATGAAGCCGAACTGCTCGCGCAGCACCCCGTCCTGATCGACGTAGGAGCCGTTCCAACGATAGAGCCCCCAACAGGCCAGGGCTGAAGCGAAGCTGGCCAACGAGGCGATAAGCAGCGGACGATGCATGTCACTGTTTGGGCCGGAAAAGGGAGGCGACGAGGAACGACAATCCGCTCAAAAAGAAGAACCAGCCCATGGGCAGAAGCCAGAAGGGCTCATGAAGGAACCCTTTCGCATCCACATGGCTGCCGATCTCGCGATGAAGCCAGAAACAAAGGGAACCGGAGCCGAAAGACGCCATCGAGGCCCAGTGGAAGATCACACTTCTCATCGGCGCCTATTTACGACGCTGGCGGACGGCCTCGAACAGGCAGATCGCCGCCGCGTTGGAGACATTGAGCGAATCCGACAGCCCGGCCTGCGGGATCGAGATCCTCTCGTCGGCTCCCTTGAGCCAGAAATCCGAAAGGCCGTCCTTCTCGGAACCGAGCAGCAGCGCCACCGGCCCACGGCAATCCACGTCCCAATAGGCCTTGGTCGCCGCCGGCGAG
>CAZXSI010000172.1:0-2467 GCA_964643215.1 uncultured Klebsiella sp.
TTACTCGGACTTGGCGGCCTTTTCCTTGCGGGGCTTGCGGGCCTTCTTGCCCTTGTCGTCGCGGTACTCGCGTTCTTCGGCCTCGGGGGCCTCTTCGGCGGCGACTTCGATGGGGTTCTCGGAGACCACCTCGAACTCCTGCTCGACCATGACGGAGCCATGGAGGCGGATGCTCGTGGTGTGCTTGCCGAGGAGCTTCACCGGGCCCTGGCCGAGGTGGATGCGCTTGCGCTCGATCTCGAGGCCGTGCTCGGCGAGCTTGGCGGCGATCTCCGCGGTGCTGATCGCGCCGAACATCTTGCCTCCTTCGCCGGTCTTGACGGCGAAGACGAGCTTGATGGCGGCCAGCTTGGCGGCGGTGGCGTTGGCGACCTCGAGGTCGCGCGCCTCACGGACTTCGCGGGCCTTCTTGAGGGCCTCGACGTACTTCGTGTTGGAGCGGTTGACGGGGAGCGCGATGCCCTGCGGGAGCAGGTAGTTGCGCGCGAAGCCCGCGCGGACGCGGACCTGCTCGCCTTCGGCGCCTAGGCCGTCGACGGGCTTGATGAGGAGAACTTCGGTGAATGCCATGGTCTTGCTTGGGTTATAAGGTTGGGAGGGAAAGGATTAGAACGGGACGTCGTCGCCGCCCTGGTCGCCGGACGGAGCCGGGGTGTCGTTGCCGCCGCGGGAACGGGGGGCGGAACCGCCCTCCTCGCCGCCCTGCGACTTGCCGCCGATGAAGGTGAAGTTCTCGAGGACGACGCCGAGGCGCGAACGCTTCTCGCCGGTCTTCTTGTCTTCCCACTGGTCGAGCTTGAGACGGCCTTCGACGAGGATGCCGGAGCCCTTGCCGCAGTACTTGGCGATGATCTCGGCCTGCTTGCCGTAGCTCTCGATGTCGACGTAGGTGACTTCCTCGCGCTTCTCGCCTTCCTTGGTGGTGTAGGCGCGGTTGACGGCGAGGGAGAACTTCGTGAGGGCCTGGCCGGACGGGAGGGCGCGGGCCTCGGGGTCGCGGGTCATGTTGCCCGCGAGGATCACGCGATTGAAGGAGGAAGCCACGGCGAGGCGGGGTCGGGGATTACTTGGTCGCCTGCACGAGCAGGCGGTTGATGGTGCGGTCGAGGCGCAGCTTCTCGCGGAAGGCGGTGGGCGCGGTGACCGGGCCCTCGAAGTGGAACTGGACGTAGAGGCCGGAGGGGAACTTGCGGTCGACGACGCGCGAGAACTCCTTCTGGCCGAGGTTCTCGACCTCGTTGACCTTGCAGTCGATGGACTTCAGGACGTCCTTGAGCTTGTCGATGACGGTCTCAGGCGCGTCCGTCGAGCCGCGGAGGTCGAGGATGAGGCTGGCGCGATAGTCGCGGCGGATCGTGGCGGTGGTCATGGTGATGGTGATTTTCTGTTGGTGAGGTTTTGGGCGGCCGGGAGGCCTTGGGAAAAGAGGGTTGCGAGGTTCTTGGTGAAGTCGGGGATGCGCTGGGTCAGGGTCGCGAGGTCGGCGTCAGGGAAGCGGCCGAGGACGTGGTCGGCGAGGTCCTGGCCGGGGTGCTGCTTCGGTCCGATGCCGAGGCGGGCGCGGACGAAGGCTTCGCCGAGGTGGCGGATGCAGCTGGCGACCCCGTTGTGCCCGGCGGCGGAACCTCCCAGGGAGAGGCGGAGCTGCCCGGGTTCGAACGCGATGTCATCGTGGAGGACGACGAGCTCGGAGAGCTCGATCCGGTGAAACCGGAGGAAGGCCGCCAGGGGCGACCCGCTGTCGTTCATGAAGGTGAGCGGCTTGATCAGGTGCACGGAGGAACCTCCGAACGTGATCTTCGCGACCGAGGCCGAAAAACGGCTCTCTTCCTTCCACACCGCGCCGGCCTGGGCGGCAAGCGCGTCGATGACGATCCAACCCGCGTTGTGGCGGGTGGCGGAATATTCTCGGCCCGGATTGCCGAGGGCGGCGATGACCGAGAATGGCATTTGACTTCAAAGAACAGGTGCCGGGGACGCCCGGCGCGGAAATTACTTCTTGGCGGCAGGCGCGGCGGCGGCCGCGGGGGCGGCACCGGCGGCAGGAGCGGCGGCACCGGCGGCGCCGGCGGCAGGGGCGGCGCCTTCGGCGCCAGGGGCGGCGGCGGCACCGGCGACGGCGGTCGGCTCGGGCGCGGCTTCTTCCTCGGCCATCTCGGAGCAGACGACGACGACGCGCTTGGGGTCGCCCGGGAAGGTGATGCCCTTGGGGGCCTTGACTTCGCCGACGTGGATGGACTCGTTGACCTTGAGCTCGGTGACGTCGATCTCGATGAACTCAGGGAGATCCTTCGGGAGACAGCGGACGTTGATGGTCTGGGAGACGATGGCGAGCGTGCCGCCGTCGGTCTTGACGCCGTGGGCCTCGCCGATCGCGCGGACCGGGATGGCGGCGGTCATCGGGGAGTTCGGGTCGATCTCCATGATGTCGATGTGGAGGAACTTCTGGGTGATCGGGTGACGCTGG
>CAZXSI010000173.1:0-2452 GCA_964643215.1 uncultured Klebsiella sp.
TTACTTCACCTTCCCGGCGCCCTCTCCACTACCTTCTTCATCCTCCGCAAAATCTCGCGCAAGCGTTCGCGCGGGCAGCCGAAATTGAGCCGCACGTGGCCGGGGCCGCCGAAGTCGGCGCCGTTGCTGAAACCGATGCCGCCCTTCTCAAACTCGGCGTGCGCGTCCTCGAAGCCGAGGGCGGTGATGTCGAACCACACGAGGAAGCTGGCCTGCGGACGCTGGCGCAGCACGACGCCGGGCATGGACTTGAGCTCCTGCTCGATGAGGTCGAGGTTGCCGCGGAGATACTCCACGCACGCGAGGCGCCACGGCTCGCCATGGTCGAAGGCGGCCTGCGTGGCGGCGAGGCCGAACATGTTCTGGTCGAGCGAGAGGCCTTGGAGGACGCGCCGGAAGCGCGCGCGCAGGCCGGCGTCGGGGATGATGGCGAAGCCGCAGGTGAGGCCGGCGATGTTGAAGGTCTTGCTCGCGGCCATCAGGGTGACGGTGCGGGCGGCGAGGTCCTCGCCGAGCGTGGCGAAGACGACGTGCCGGGCGGCGGGATCGAGCACGAGGTCGCAATGGATCTCGTCCGAGCAGACGGTGAGCTCATGCTTGCGCACGAGCGCGGCGAGACGGTCCAGTTCGCCGCGGTCGAAGACGCGGGCGAGCGGGTTGTACGGGTTGCAGAGCAGGAGCACCTTGGCGTGCGGCTGCGCGCAGGCGGCCTCGAGCCTGGCCCAGTCGAACGTCCAGCGCCCGCCCTCGAACACCATCTCGAGCTTGATCGGATTGCGCTCGGACAGGACCGGCGCGGTCATGAAGGGCGGGTAGACGGGCACGGTGGTGACGACCGACTCGCCGGGCTTGCTGGCGCAACGGATGGCGGCGTGGATGCCGGGGACGAGCGAGCACATGAACGTGATCCACTCGGGCTTGATCTCCCAGCCGTGACGCCGGCGCACATGGTTGACGACGGCGGCGAAGACGGCGTCGCGCTGCGCGGGGTAGCCGAAGACGCCATGGGCGGCGCGGGCTTGGACGGCTTCGACGACGGCCGGAGGCGCCTTGAAATCCATGTCGGCGATCCAGCAAGGGATGATGTCCTTGTCGGCGTACTTGTGCCACTTGGTGCTGTCGGTCCCGGCGCGTTCCGGACAGCTGTCGAAATCGAAAGCCATAGTCTGAGGTGAACCTTGGATTGAAGCCGCCGACGGGCAAACGCAATCTGCCGGCATGCCGTCCGTCCGTGTCATGCCCGCCGACCTCTCCGGATGCCGGGTACGCGTCGGCACCCTCGACGGCTTCGCGGTCGCGGTGACCGAGGCGGGCGAACTGATCCTCCGCCAGCCGACCCGTTCGGCGGAGTTCCGCCGTCGGCTGAAGTCCTGGGGCTGCGTCGTCGTCCCCGGCCGCCTCCCGAAAGTCCGCGCCATCCGCGCCCACGGCACCCGCTTCCAGCTCAAGGTCTGGCAGGCCTGCCAACGGATCCGCCCCGGCCGGACCGCCACGTACGGCGCACTGGCCAAGTCCGTCGGCTGCCGCTCCGCCCAAGCGGTCGGCTCGGCCCTCGGCGCCAACCCCCTCGCGGTCCTCATCCCCTGCCACCGGGTCGTCGGCGCCACCGACCCGGGCGGTTTCGCCTGGGGCCTCGCCCGTAAAGCCCGCTGGCTGCAGGCCGAACGCGATGGGCTGGCTGACTGACCTCGATCGCGGCGTCTTCGACCTGGTCTTCCCCCGGGACTGCGCGGTGACGCAGGAACCGATGGATGAGGACGCGCGTCTCCACCTGTCGGCCGCCGGGGCCGACCAGCTCGCCCGCATCCATGACCCACGCTGCCTGACCTGCGGCCATCCGTTCGAGGGCATCCTCGAAGGCGACCGCGCCTGCCCCCACTGCCTTGGTCTACGACCGGCCTTCGCCCGGGCGGTCTGCGCCTTCCGCGCCCGCGGACCTGCCCGCCGCATCATCCATCGGATCAAATACGGGCGCTGCCCCTTCCTCGCCGACGACCTCGCGCACGCGGCGCTCGCGGACGAGGTCTTCCGGCGGCACCTCGCCGGCTCGGTGCTCGTGCCGGTCCCCCTGCATGCCTCCCGTCGGTTCGAACGCGGCTATAACCAGGCGGAGCGGATCGCGGCCTTCCTCGCCCGCCATGTCGCCGGAGCCCGCGCGGAATTCCTCCTCCGCAAACGTCACGAGACGATCTCCCAGACGCGGCTCGGCCGGCAGGAACGCCGGAAAAACGTGGCGGGCGCCTTCGTCGTCGCCGAGGGCATGCCCGTCGATCCGCACACGCGCTACGTCCTCATCGACGACGTCCTCACCACCGGCGCGACGCTGCATGCGTGCGCCCTCGCGCTACGCCAAGCCGGCGCGGAATGGGTGGATGCGGCGGCGTTGTGTCATGGGTAGGGACAGCACCACGTGCTGTCCTAAGTGCAAAAGTGCAAATCGGCCTTTGGCCTG
>CAZXSI010000174.1:0-2446 GCA_964643215.1 uncultured Klebsiella sp.
CCTTGTCCACGTTTCCCCTCGTGCGACTTCGTCGCACGCTCATTCCGAATTCAGATGCAGCTTCGATGAATAACCATGCTCGCCGAGATCGCGGCTCGAGACGAGGAGCTCGACCTTGGGCGCGCGGCCGACGCCGCGTTCATCGATCGTCCTGGCGCCGAGCTTCATTTCCTGCCGCTCGAGGCGCCCCTGGCTCACCGGTTTTTCACCGGTGCGGGCTGGCGCCACTTCGATCAGCGCCAACACCGTGATCATTACTATCTGCAACACCGGGACCAGTGATGAGTAGTTCATGGGGATGAATGTATCCCTAAGACCGCCTGCCGCACCCCTTTGTTTGCGACTAGGCAAAACAACCTATCATCAGGTCCGCTGATGCTGAGAGCCCGAGTCATAAGAATATTAAACACGGACGATACCAATTCTCTGGCCCCGGGTCTCAGCCTTCAGACCCCAGGTTCAGGTGTTCGGCACCTGGTACAGGTTCTGGGCCCGCACCCGTACCTGAACCCGATAACCTGTGCCCGATACCCGACCGCCGAGACCTGAGACCTGAAGATGTGTGCCCCCAGCTAACTATCCGGTCTCCCTATGCTGCCCCCTTTGAGTTCTGCGCCCTGCCTCGAGGTAGGGACGTGATTGCCATCACGTCCGTTCGCGGACGGACCTTGAAAGCCGTCGACTTTAACTAAGACCCGGCCCACCCAAGACCGCGGCTTCCAACGGCGGCCATAGCAATGGCCGCCCTACCCCTACCCCCACCCCTACCCCTGCCGCGCTTCGCGCGGCACAAAAAAACCCGCCACTTTCGTGACGGGTCGATCGATCCCGGTTGCCCGGTATCAGAAGGGAAAGCCGATTAGGCCTTCTTTTCCTTCTTCTTCTTCTTGTCGGTCTTCGGCTCGTCGCCCTTCGGGGCGTCGGCGGCCACGGCGACGGAGAGGACCTTGGTCTTCACGTGCTTGTCGACATTCACTTCGACGTTCTTGCCCTTGAGGTCGGCGGCCTTGTCGGCGCCTTCGGTCTCAGGGGTAAGGGTGAAGGAGGTGTCCTTGCCGGCGACGGTCACGACGAGCTCCTTCTTTTCGGAGTCGTAGGACTTGACGGTGCCCTTGGAGGCGATCTTGGCGCCGCAACCAGCCTGGGCGGCGGCAGCGAGAGCGAGAACGGTGAGGATGCTGAGGATGTTCTTCATAGGTATGCTTTGGGGAAACCCCTTTGTGCCCCCAAAGTTGCAGTGGGTAAACCACAATCTGGGTTGAATCCCGGGACGCCGCTTTCATCGTGAGCCCATGCCCCCTGTCTCCGCCCCCTTGAAGACGCTGTTTTTGGCGTTTTTATGCCTCTTTTCAGGCCCTCTGGCGGCCCACTCCATCCCCGACATCCCCGTCCGGGCCAACTTCCTCAGCGGAGGCGAAATGGAGCTTTCCATCGAAATCAACCCCCGCAACTGGACGGAGAGCCCGAAGCTGGCCCCCTCCCTGGAACAGAAGGAGTTCCTGACCTATACCTCGGCCCAACGGGAGGAACTGCTCAAACAGACCCGCGCCTTCGTGGCCACCTACCTGGAGTTCACGCTCGAACCGATCGGCCGGATCCAGCCCGACTTCACCTATGACTTCGTCGCCGAGACCGGCAAGCCGCTCATGGCGATGACCGATGCCGTAGTCGCCCGCGGCCGCTGGAAGACCAAGATCCCCGCCGGGGTCACGGGCTGGAAGGTCCGCTCCCTCCCCGGCCACAAGGTCGCCACGGTCTTCACGAACTCCGTCGACGGCAAGGAACACCCCCGCTTCATGGTGATGTTCCCCGGCGAGACGAGCTTCACCTTCGACCTGACGGGCCTGACCGCGCAGCCCCCGACCGGCCCTACCCCCGGCAGCGTGGGCACCCGCTCCACGGACTCCGGCGCCTGGTCGACCTTCCTCAGCTACGTGAAGCAAGGCTTCTTGCACATCCTTCCCGAAGGCTTCGACCACATCCTCTTCGTCCTCGGCCTCTTCCTGCTGTGCCGCGCCTGGCGCCCCATCCTGCTCCAGGTCACGACCTTCACGGTCGCGCACACCATCACGCTCGCCCTGGCCGCCCTCGGCTACGTGTCCGTCAATCCGCGGATCGTCGAGCCGATCATCGCCGCGTCCATCGTCGTCGTGGCCTTGGAAAACATCTTCCGTCCGACCTACGGGAAGTTCCGCCTCCTGACGGTCTTCGTCTTCGGACTCATCCACGGCCTCGGCTTCGCCCAACGCCTCATCGACGATCAGATTCCCGCCGGCTCCGTCGCCAGCTCCCTCCTCGGCTTCAACCTCGGCGTCGAATTCGGCCAGCTCGCCGTCATCGGCCTCGCCGTCGCCGCGACCTTCTGGATCAAGGACGAGGTCAAATATCGCTTCTTCGTCGTCTTCCCGGCCTCGGCCCTCATCGCCCTCGCCGGACTCTTCTGGGC
>CAZXSI010000175.1:0-2421 GCA_964643215.1 uncultured Klebsiella sp.
TGTCCCTCCTCGCCGTCCTGGCCGCCGTCGTCGGCGTCCGCGCCGCCGACGCCCCCGGTCTCGTGAACGGCAACCCGCCCGACATGCGCACGCTCAAGAGCGGCGACGCCGCCCCTGACTTCGAGCTGCTCGGCACCGACGGCAAGAAGCACAAGCTCGCCGAGTACACCGGCGGCGAGGCGCTCGTCGTGCTCTTCACCTCCAACCATTGTCCGACCTCGCACAGCATCGAGCGTCGCCTCCAGAAGTTCTACGAAGAATACAAGCCCAAGGGCGTGAAGCTCGTCGCGATCAACCCCAACCACCCGGACGGGCTCAGCAAGGATGAGCTCGGCTACGGCGAGTTCGGCGACTCCTACGCCGAGATGAAGCCCTACGCCGAGAAGAACAAGTGGACCTTCGACTACCTCTACGACGGCGACACCCAGACCATCGCCCGCGCCTACGGCTGCCTCGCGACCCCGCACGTCTTCGTCTTCGACAAGAACCTCAAGCTGCGTTACCAGGGCCGCTTCGACGACTCCCGGTTCTACGACGACAGCACCGTGAAGTCCAAGGACTGCCAGAACGCCGTGGACGCCATCCTCGCCGGCAAGCCGGTCGAGGTCGAGCTGACCAAGCCCATGGGTTGCTCCACCAAGTGGCGCGAGAAGAAGGCCCTGCATGACGTCAAGCACGAGGAGTGGGCCAAGACCCCGGTCACCGTCGAGCTCATCGACAAGGCCGGCATCGCCAACCTCCGCGCCAACAAGTCCAACAAGTACCGCGTCATCAACGTCTGGGCCACCTGGTGCGGTCCGTGCGTCAAGGAGTTCCCCGACCTCGTCGAGATCTCCCGCAAGTTCGACATGCGCGACTTCGAGCTCGTGACCATCAGCCTCGACAAGCCCGAGGACAAGGCCAAGGCCGAGGCGTTCCTCTTCAAGCAGGCCGCCGGCCTCAGCAAGAAGGTGGCGAACTCCCTCAAGAAGGAAGGCCGGACCACGAACAGCTATCTCTTCGCCGGCAGCGGCGACGACCTGGCCGCCGCGCTCGACAAGGAGATGCCCGGCCCCATCCCGCACACCATCGTCGTGGCTCCCGGCGGCGAGATCGTCTATCGCCACACCGGCGTCATCGACCGGGCCACGGTCGAGAACGCGATCCTCGACAAGATGAACCGCTTCTACTCTCCGGCCGCGCCGAAGAAGTAAGCCGTCCCTCGAAGAAGAAAGCCCCGGTCGCCGCGAGGCGGGCCGGGGCTTTTCGTTGGCAAGCTCGGCGGCCTTACACCGCGATCGCGAACGTCTGGTCCTGAGGATTAAGCCAGACCTTCACGCGGGGCATCCAGGAGGGGCCGATGATCGCGTCGATATCCAGGGCGCGCAGGAACTTGCTCATCGCCACCGGCGAGACGCCGCCACGGACGACTTCCGGCGCTTCGCCGACCGTCTCGAGCAGGTCGTGGCCGGCGAGCGTGAACGGCAGCACGTAAGACTGCGGGATATCCAGGTCGCCGAACATCGGGCTGAAGTCCTTGAAGCCAGGCAGAGGTTTGGCGCCATGGACGAACTTATGGTCCGTCACGTACCCGAACTGCGCGCCCGTGTCCCAGAGGACGCGGGCTGGCTGGCCATTGAGCGTCACGCGGAAGAGCGGGATGTCGGACATCGGAGCATGCTCGTAAGCCTGCGCCCTGAAGCCCGCGGGCATCTCGTCGCCGGCCGTGAGCTTACGGTGGGCGACATCGAAGAGCAGGGTGGTCTGGGCGAGGAGGTCCATGCCCAGCAGCGCGTCGACCTGCACGCCGATCTCGGCGGAAAGCTTGTCGAAGGTGAAGCCCATGTAGCCGCCTTTGTTCACCCCGTGGTTCTCGTTCTGCCAGGTCAGGCGACCCGTGGTGGACGAGCTGAACGGTGCGCCCGTATCGATCAGGGTCCGGCCTTCGGGCAGGTCCAAGAACAGGTGACGGTTGAGGAGATACAGCTTATAGGTGTGAACCATGTGGGAAAGGGGAGTTTTACGGGCCATAGGGTGGATTACTGACAGTTCTAGGTGGTTACAGTTTGCTGTCAAGCGATGTGTCTGAGGTAGGGTCGGGACCGCGTCACGACATAAGGGCGGGGCGGCATAGGACAGCACGTGGTGCTGTCCCTACCTCATTAAGCAGCTGGGCACAAAGAAGCCCCGGATCGGGTGATCCGAGGCCTCTGGAAGGCGGCTGGAGGGCTTTTTAGGCCTTCTTCACCTTAACCCACTGCTTCGTCTTGGCGGACTCCAGGACGGCGTCGCAGACGTACTGGGTGCCCAGCGCGTGGCGGAAGTCCGGGTAGGCCTTCGGGGCCTTCGGGTCGTCGAGGCTCTTGAGGAACTCGGCGAGCTCGTGGGTGAAGGAGTGCTCGTAACCGAGGCAGAGACCCGGGACCCACCAGTTGCCGGCGT
>CAZXSI010000176.1:0-2408 GCA_964643215.1 uncultured Klebsiella sp.
TCGAAGAACGCCGTGCGGTAAGGGGTCGGGATGTTGGTCAGGACGACGAGGCTCACGGCAGGAGCAGTTGCCTTAGCTTATGGAAATTGCGCTCCGAATCGAAGAGCGCCCTGTGACGCGCGTGGATATCCGACCAGGCCTCGGGGGACAAAGCCAAGGCCGCTTCGAGCGCCCGAATGAAATCGTCGGCGAATGCGTCCTCGGAGACGACCATCTCGGAAGCGCCCAGCCGGCGCATCAGCGAGCGCACCGGCCCCTTGCAAGGCGTGGCGACCACCCGTAGGCCTTCGTCCAGAGCTTCGACCAGGGTGTTCGGCATGCCTTCATACAATGAGGGGAGCACAAACAAGTCCGCTTGGCGAAGTTCGGCCGCGACATCATCGGAGCGGCCGACGAGTTCGACGGAGGGGCCAAGGCCGGACTCGCGGATGATCTGCTCGAGCCTGGGCCGGTCGTAACCTTCCCCGACGATCCGCAGCGTCGCGCCCGGTCGCCGCTCGACGACGCGGGCGAACGCGCGGATCAGTCGGTCGAAGCCCTTGATCACGTCCAAGCGGCCGACGGCGACCAGACGAAGCGGATGGGAGACCGGGCGCGGAGCGGCCCCCTTGATTCCGGGCGAAGAGACGTTCGGGATGATGCTTGATCTTTCCCTGCGTAGTCCGAGCGCGAGATGGACACGCTCGGCGAACTCCGAAAGATGAACGTAGGCATCCGCGCGCCAGAGCAAACAGCGATAGATGGCCGCGGTCTTCCACCCCCTTCGGAACGTGTCGGCCGGATTGAACGGGTCGACGTAGACGATCCGGTGCTTGATCAGGCCGAGGTGCCGGAAGATGACCGCCAGTCCGGCCAAGGCGCCTGAATTGGCGAGGATGGCGGCCGACGGATGCCGTCGGAGCTTCCGTAACAGGCTTAGCGCGGAACTGATGGCTCGCGCGCCGCCCAAGCCTTCGCAGCGGACGCTTGGCACGAGGCGACTGGCGCCCTCGCCAGCCGGAGCCTGCGCGACCAGGATGACCTCATCGCCTGCCGCCGTGAGCCTGTTGGCCCATTCGACCGCGTCGCGACAGGTTCCGCCGATGCGCATCTCAGGAGTCAGGATGATGACTTTCATGGCTCGTCCTCCGCAGAAAGCCGCATGGCGCGCAGGTAGATGAAGACGCAGCATGTGGAGACCGCCAGAAGGAGCAGCAGGCCCCATTTGGTCATCGAAACCTTGGTCGCCGTCAGCATCACCCCCGCGCCGAGAGCCGCCCAGAGCGATGTCTTCGCGCTGAACCAAGCCCCGGATATCCAGCGGACCATCGCCAAGAGGATGAGCGTGTAGATCACGGCGGCGCCGAAGAAGGCGATGGCAGCCCCCTTGACGCCCCACCTCGGTACCAGCCAGGCCGCGAGCAGGAACATGGCCACGCTCAGCAACCCTTGGAACAAGGCGATGGCGCGCTTCGAGCGTCGCGCCATGACCCAGAAGCCCAAGGGCCAGCCAAGGAGATTGCAGAAGATCGACCAGGTGAACCAATCCAACAGCGGCACGGCCGGCTCGAAGCCTTGCGCATAGAGGAAACGGACCGCCCAAGGCCCAAGGGCGAGCAAGGCCGTCAGGAAGGGCAGCGCCAGCAGGAGCGAGGCCTGCACCTGCTTCTCGGTGATGATCCGGGCTTCGGCTTCGTCTTTGGCGGCAGCGACACGCGGGTAGAAATCCGAATTCGTGACCCCGAAGATGACGCCGGGGAGGCTGCCCGTGATGGCGAAGGCGGCCTGATAATAACCCGCGTCCGCCAGGCCGGCCGCCAAGTCGTCGCCGTGACTACGCAGGATCAGAACCCGGACTAGATAAGTCGAGACGGCGCCGAGCACGCTGCCGATCTGGAGAATCAGACCAAGGTGGAGAAGTTCCCGCATGGCGGCCTGGTCGGCCTCGTCCGCAGATGGCGGGCTGAGCCTGGCCGCAGTCCGCCACGTGACATAAGCGGCGACCAGTGCGGCGAGGAGAATGCTCAGGGCGATACCGACCGAGCCGAAGAAATAGATGAAAGGGAGCCCGATCATCAGGCCCGCCACCGATGAAATCATCTGCGTGCGAGCGAGGCTGCTGATATGTCCGTCCGCCTGCAACAATGACGACCACATGGTTGTCGCGATGATGCAAGGCACGGCCAACCCTGCCAAAAAAAGCTCCAGGGCGTACTTCTGGCTCTCGAAGGTCAGCTGACCTACCGGCAGCACGAGCACTAATACGCCGAAGAAACCACCCCAAGCCAACTTCAGGCCGAACCTACGAACCGCGGCCGCCTTGGCGGCGCGTTCGGCGTTGCCAGCGCCGGCGACCACGCGCACGGCCGAAGTGGCGAGCCCCCAGCCGGCGATCGTGGCGACATTACCATTGAAGGTGCTGAAGACGC
>CAZXSI010000177.1:0-2377 GCA_964643215.1 uncultured Klebsiella sp.
TCGGCGACAAGGCCGGCGAGCCGCAGGTGCCGATCGTGCCGGCGCACCTGATCCCGCCTTCGCCCCCGCTCTCCGCCGAGGAGGCGCTCCGCAGCTTCAAGGTCGCCCCGGGCTACCGCATCGAGCTCGTCGCCGAGGCCCCGCTGGTCCGCCACCCGACGGTGCTCCAGTTCGCGCCCGACGGCCGCCTCTGGGTCGTCGAGATGACGGGTTACATGGAGAACTTCGACGGCACGACGGAAGACCAGCCGAAGGGCTCGGTGGTCGTGCTCGAGGATACCGACGGCGACGGCCGCATGGACAAGCGCACGGTCTTCCTCGACAACATCATCCTGCCCCGCGCCTTGGCGCTGCATCGCGACGGGGCCCTCGTCGGCGCCCCGCCGCACCTCTGGTTCTGCCGCGACACCGACGGCGACGGCAAGGCCGACGAGAAGATCGAGGTCGCGACGGACTTCGGCGTGCGCGTCGACCCGGCCCGGCCGCAGCTCGCCAATCCCGAGCGCGCCCCGAACGCGCTGCTCTGGGGCCATGACGGCTGGCTCTACGTCGGCGCCTACACGGCGCGCTTCAAGTTCGAGGACGGGAAGTGGGTCCGCGGCGCCAGCACCTTCCGCGGGCAGTGGGGCCTGGCGCAGGACGACTTCGGCCGCCTCTATTCCAACAACAACAGCGACCTCCTCCGCGTCGACGTGGTGAACTCCGGCTACCTGCTCCGCAACCCGTCCCTCGGCCGTAACACCGGTCTCAACACCAAGGCCGCCGTCGAGCAGTTCGTGTGGCCGATCCGCGTCAACCCGGGCATCAACCGCGGTTACCGCAAGGAGATGCTCCGCGAAGACTACAAGCTCAAGGAGTGCACCGCGGCCTGCGGCCCGTGGATCTACCGTTCCGACCTCTTCCCGGCCGACGCCTACGGCAACGCGTTCATCTGCGAGCCCGCGGGCAACCTGGTGAAGCGCCTGGTGCTCAATCCTGACAAAGGCCTGGTGAAGGGCACGCCGTTCTACGACCAGCAGGAATTCGTCGCCTCCACCGACGAGCGCTTCCGCCCGGTCAACGCCCTCACGGGCCCCGAAGGCGCCCTCTACCTCGTCGACATGCATCACGGGGTGATCCAGCACCGCATCTCGCTCACGACCTACCTGCGCAAGCAGGGCGAGGACCGCGGCCTCATCGCGCCGCTCCACCTCGGCCGCCTCTGGCGCGTCGTCCCCGAAGGCCACAAGACCACCAAGCTCGCGGGCCTGGCCGGCCTGAAGCCGGCCGAGCTCATCGCCGAGCTCGGCAGCGGCAACGAATGGCGCCGCGAGACCGCCCAGCGCCTGCTGGTCGAAAGCGGCGACCAGACCCTCGCCGCCGCGCTCACGGCTTTCGGTCGCGAGACGAAGTCCCCGATGGGCCGCGTGCATGCGCTCTGGACCCAGCACGGCCTCAAGGTCGCCGATTGGGCGCTCGTCTCCGCCGGCCTCGCCGACACCGATCCGCGCGTGCGCGCCGCCGCCCTGCGCGTCTCCGAAGGCCTCGTCGCCGGTCCGCGGCGCGCCGACGTCATCGCCCGCTGGACCGAGCTGGCCGCGACCGAAGCCGTCCCGGAAGTCCAGCTCCAGCTCGTCCTCAGCATGGGCGAGGCCAAGGAGCTCGCCGTCGACCTCGCCGCCGCCGCGCTCGCGCAGCGCGCCGCCGAGCACATCGCCATCCAGGACGGCTTGATCAGCGGCCTCGCGGGCCGCGAGCTCGAGGCCTTCGCCGCGGTGCTCAAGCAACCGGACGCCTACTCCAAGACCTTGCCCGCCGCGCTGCTCCGTTGCGTCTTCGCCGAGCGCAAGCCCGCCCGCGTCGAGCAGGCCCTCGCGCTCATCGCCGCCTTGCCCCTGCGTTCGCAGCAGGTGACCCTGCTCGGCTCGCTCGCCGCGCATCCGACCGTCAACGCCAAGCGCCCGATCAAGCTCGCCGCCGAGCCGGCCTCGCTGGCCAAGTTCGCCAAGAGCAAGGACGCCGCCATGGTCAAGGCCCTGGCCTGGTTCAAGGGCGCCGTCGTCTGGCCGGGCAAGCCCGGCGTCGTCGTGCCGGCCGTGAAGGCCCTCACCAACGAGGAGCAGGCGTTGTTCGACTCCGGCAAGCAGACCTTCGCCGGCCTCTGCGCCGCGTGCCATCAGCCGACGGGCAAGGGGCTGGAAGGCCTCGCGCCGCCGCTCGCCGAATCCGAATGGGTGCTCGGCGATCCCGAGCGCATCGTCAAGGTCGTCATGCACGGCCTGCGCGGCCCCATCAAGGTGAAGGGCCTCAGCTACAGTTACGACATGCCCGCCGCGGGCTTCCTGACCGACGAGCAGATCGCCGGCGTGCTCACCTATATCCGTCGCGAGTGGGACCA
>CAZXSI010000178.1:0-2366 GCA_964643215.1 uncultured Klebsiella sp.
AAAGCGAAAAACTCTCCCCGCAGGAGCAGCTGGCCTTGGCGTTGGGATTGGAGAACTTGAACCCGCCGCCGATCATCTTGTCGGAATAATCCAGCTGGGTGCCGCGGAGGTACAAGGCCGACTTCGGATCGACCAGCACCTCGACGCCTTCCGTGCGGACCAGGATATCGGCCGGCTTGGCCTCGGCCACGAAACGCATCTTGTAGGAGAGCCCGTTGCAACCGCCGCCGGAGATGGCCACGCGCAGGAAGCCGCCCTGGGCCTCGCGAGCGGCCAAGGCGCGCACCTTCGCGCCGGCCGGGGCCGTCAGGCGGATCAGACGCTCGTCGGCGACGCGCGGTCCGGCGGCTGGTGCGGTGTTGTCCATCTTTGCTCAGAATTGCGACGAACCCGGCCGAAGACAAGCCGCCACGCCGCTCCGACCCTTCCCCGGCAGGAAAACAGGCTTGCCCGCCTCCCTCCCCGCCGGGATAAGATACGTTTCCGGGTCACGGTCGCGTAGCTCAGTTGGTTAGAGCGCAGCATTCACATTGCTGAAGTCACAGGTTCAAGTCCTGTCGCGACCACCACCCGGGAACTCCGCGCCGGCCGACCGCCGGGAGGTCGCTTCTATTAGTTTATAATATTAGAGGTCAGATTGTAATTAGGTGTTCCCAGCAAACTGTCGCCTAATTATGCCTGAGTCTCTTCGTACAGAACTTCCTTCGGGACGTTGTCCGCCGAACCCCCTTACCCCTACCGCCAACTCTCCGCCCCAGATGTCCGAGTCCTCGAAACTACCCGACAACTTCTCCGAACTCCTCGCCCATCTCCATGACCGCCAGGAGAAACGCGGCAACTGCACGATGAAGGATCGCGCCGAGCTCTGGCTGCGCTTCGGCGGCGAAGACCTGGACATCAGCCCGCCGAACTTCCACCACGCCATCGCGACCTGGCTGGCCAACGCCGGCCTCGTGCACAAGGACAAGTCCCGGGACGTCGCCGCCGTGCTCTACTGCCTCGGGATCACCAATTCGAACAACCTGTTCCAGAAGGTGAACCAGGGGAAACTCGTCCCGCTGGGCATCGGCAAGAACGGGCGCCGCAACGCCAAGGGCAAGAAATAGCTTAAACCGGGGCCGGGTCCCTCCGTCCCCGTTGACATTGACCGGGCCTTGCGGATGATGGCGGCATGAGCCGGCATCAGCAGAGGCGTCAACAGGAGGTGGCCCGCGCCCGTTCCTTCCTGGAACGACGCATGCACGACCTGCGTTCGCGCCTCGGCCTCAAGGCCGACGCCGCCCCCCTGCCGGGCGAAGCCGCCTACGAGGACACCGAGATCGGCCGCGCCCCGGGGCAGCTGCCCGCCGCCTCCCCGTTCGAGTCGACCGCCCCGACCAAGTTCCGGGTCTTCTCCTACGACGAGAACAACTGCAAGGTGGAGGAGTTCTCCGACCTGGATTCCGTCGGCCGCTACGCCGGCAAGCCCGGGATGGTCTGGATCCAGGTCCTCGGCATCACCGACCCCCAGATCGTCCACATCGTCGGCGCCTTCTTCGACATCCCGATGCTGGCCCAGGAAGACATCCTCACGGCCACCTCCCGCCCGAAGTTCGAGGAGCATGGCGACAAGCTCCTGGCCATCGCCCGCGCCGTCCGCATCGGCGTCGAGGAAGACACCCCGCGCGGCCAGCAGATCTCCATCGTCGCCGCCCAGAACTGGGTCATCTCCTTCCACGAGAACGACGAGAAGGTGTTCGAAGCCGTCGAGAAGCGCATCGCGGACAACAAGGGCAACATCCGCAAGTGGCACGCCGGCTACCTCGTCTACTCGCTCCTGGACACCCTCGTCGACCGGCTGCTCTACCAGACCGAGGAGATCGAGGACGCCACCACCGAGCTCGAGGACTCGATCCTCAAGGGCACCGACGACTGGGACCTCAACGAGGTCTACCGGCTCAAGCGCATCGTCGTGCGCCTCAGCCGCCTCGCCCAGCCGCTCAAGGACATGGTCAGCGTCCTCGAACACTACGAGCACCCCCTGCTGCCGACGTCCTTGGACATGTTCCTGCGCGACCTCTACGACCACGCCATCCGCGCGGCCGACCGCATCGAGCACGCCCGCATGATCCTGCAGGACCTGCAGGAATACCACCACACCCAGCAGGAGCGGAAGACCAACGAGGTGATCCGCGTCCTGACGGTGATGAGCTCGGTCTTCATCCCGCTGACGTTCCTGGTCGGACTCTGGGGCATGAACTTCCACTTCATGCCGGAGATCCACACGGCGTGGGGCGAGAAATACGGCTACTTCCTGGCGCTCGGCTCCATGGCCGCCCTCGCGACCGGCATCATCCTCTGGATGAAACGCAAGCGGTGGTTCTGAG
>CAZXSI010000179.1:0-2354 GCA_964643215.1 uncultured Klebsiella sp.
GCCCTTTTCCTTGATGAGGTCGACGAGGCGTTCGACGGCTTCTTCCTGGGGGATGTTGAACTTCACGGGGGTCTTGCCGACGTAGAGGTTGATCTTGCCGGGGGCGCCGCCGACGTAGCCGAAGTCGGCGTCGGCCATCTCGCCGGGGCCGTTCACGATGCAGCCCATGACGGCGATGGTGACGGACTTGAGGTGGCCGGTGCGTTCCTTGATCTTCAGGGTCGTCGACTGGATGTCGAAGAGGGTGCGGCCGCAGCTCGGGCAGGCGACATACTCGGTCTTGGTCTGGCGCATGCGCGCGCCCTGCAGGATGTCGTAGGCGAGCGTGAGCGACTTGGCCGTCGAGTTCGGCGTCTCGCAGGAAAGGAAATCCCCGTAACCGTCGACGAGCAGGCCGCCGGCGAAGATCGAGGCCTCGATGAGACGCGACTGGAAGCCGGGATCGAGGCGAACGGCGTTGGCGACCGTGGCGCGGAGCCACAGCGGGGCTTCGAGTTGGGCGACGGCGGCGCAACGGACGAGCTCGCGGACCGTGCCCGTCGCGTGCAGGCCTTCCTGCGGCTGCGAGGACGTCAGGATGAGCCGACCGGCCGGAATCGCCGCGAGTTCCATGGCGAGCGCGGCGAGCGTCTGGCCGTCGAGGTCGGCGGCGAGGATCGCGTCGTGCTTGGTCACGGCATCGCCCCAGGCCTTGACGGCGGCGGCATCGCCGGCGGCGAAGGCCTTCACGACCACCAGGCGGCTGCCGGAGCCGTCGAAGGGGAAGTCGGCAGGGGCGAGGCTCGTTTCGACGAAAAGGGCTGGCACGGCCTGTCCGAGGGCTTTGCGCAGCGAACGCAGGCCGGCCGCATGGGCGGGGTCGTCGAGGCGCACCAGCAGGCCTTCGGCGCGGACCTCGCGCTGGGCCGCATGGGCGTCGAGGATCTCCTTCGCCGCGGCCTGCCAATCGGCGAGGCCAGCGACGCTGCGCACGACCACGCGGGGGACTTCGCCTGAACCGGCGAGGCACTTCGGGGAAAGCTCGATGAGCTCGGTCTCGCGTCGCGCGAACGAGAACGGGTCGGCCGGGTCGGCGGGAAGGGTGACGGCCGAAGCCGCGCCGAGCGCGGCGAAGCCTTCCGCGCGGCTGACGATCTCGCGGCAGACCGGGATCTCGTGCCACGGATCTTCCGTGAGCGAGACGCGGATCGTGTCGCCCAGGCCGTCGGCGAGGAGCGAACCGATGCCGAGGGCGGATTTGATCCGGGCGTCCTCGCCTTCGCCGGCCTCGGTCACGCCGAGGTGCAGCGGGTAGTCCATGCCGAGTTCCGTCATGCGGGCGGCCGCGAGGCGGTAGGCCTCGACCATCACCTTCGGATTCGAGGACTTCATCGACAGGATCATGTCCTTGAAGCCGTGCGCTTCCGCGATGCGGATGAATTCCAGGGCGGACTCCACCATCCCGTTCGGCGTGTCGCCGAAGCGGTTCATGATGCGGTCCGAGAGCGAGCCGTGGTTGGTGCCGATGCGCAGCGAGCGGCCGAGGGCCTTGGCGCGGAGCACCAGCGGCGTGAAGGCCTCGTGCAGCCGCTCCAGTTCCTCGGCGTAGGCCTTGTCGGTATATTCCAGCACCGCGAACTTCTTCTTGTCGGCGTAGTTGCCCGGGTTGACGCGGACCTTCTCCACGTGTTCGACCGCCTCCATCGCGGCGACCGGCAGGAAATGGATGTCGGCGACCAGCGGCTGGGCGAAGCCCGCCGCGCGGAACTGCCGGTGTATGTCCTTCAGCGCGACCGCCGCGGCCTTGTTCGGGGCCGTGATGCGGATGATCTCGCAGCCCGCTTCCGCCAGGCGGATCGCCTGGGACACCGTCGCCGCGACGTCCTCCGTGTCGGACGTCGTCATCGACTGCAGCCGGATCGGGTTCTTCCCGCCCACGGTAACGCCGCCCACGTTCACGACGCGGGTGAGGCGGCGGACCGTGCGGTGGCGGGAGGGACAATAGTCCGAGGGCATGGGGTCATCTCAACCCCTTTGCCCTCGGCCGTCAACGAGCGTCAGAAATCCCAGCGATGGGACGAGGGAATCCACTGGTAGCCCTTCCGGCCGTTGGGGACGACCACGCCGAGGCCCGGCCAGGGAAGGTGGAAGCCGTAGGCGCGTTCCTTCGTGACCGCGAGCTCCGCGAAGACCTTCTTGCGGGTGGCGACGGCCACGGCCGGATCGTGGTCGAAGTCGATGAACCAGTTCGGGTCCTCGAGCATCAGCACGTGGTTGTGGGCGAGGTCGGAGACGTGGAGGAGGGACTGCCCGTCGGACTTGATGCGGAAGATCGCGTGGCCGTCGGTGTGGCCCGGGGCGGCGAGGATCGTGAT
>CAZXSI010000180.1:0-2352 GCA_964643215.1 uncultured Klebsiella sp.
AGGAAGAGCAGGTAGTTCGCGAACCGGTCGCGCCAGCTGCGGCCGAAACGCACGCCCCAGATGCCGTTCAGCGCGTCCTCCACGCGGCTCAGCATGAGCACGGCCAAGGCGAGGATGAGCACGAGCCCGATCACGCCGGCCTCGCCGCTCGCGGCGTTCTTCAGCAGGCCGTCGACGAGCCCGTCGAGGTCCTTGTTGATCTCGCGCAAGGTGACGACCTGCCCGGCCTTGCCCGCCTGCGCCACGACCTGCGGCGCGACGTATTCGACGGCGGCGACGATCGCGCGCTTGGCCGGGTTGTCCGCCTGCGCGCCGGCGCGGGAGAGGATGAACCCGGAGACGGTGAGCGCGAGCGCGAGCAGCGGCCCGAGCGACATCAGCGTGTAATACGTGAGCGCGGCCGACTGCTGCGGCAGGCGGTTGTCGCGGACGCCGTGCCAGGTGGTGGCGAGCACGCGCCAGCAGGCCTTGAGGCCGCCGCGCCAGCCGCGCTGCGCGAGCGCCTCCGGCGTCCAGCTCGCGGCGAGGACGCCGAGGCTGCGTTGGTCGGCCGACGAATCGGCGGCGGGGCCCGTGTTCATGGGTCGAAAGTGGGGCAGGGCGGCGCGCGGCGCAATCCCCGCCCGCCGCCGCCCGGGTGAACACCGTGAGCAACACCAACAAGTGACGTTTGCGGATCGCTCCCGACCTTGATTTTGTTGGGGGAATCACCCTAACCGTGCCGACTCATCAAAATTTCGTCAAAAAACCCGATTGTGAATAAAGTTTTTGTCCTAAGTGCCGAAATGACAGTGTCTTGCGTAAAAACCCTACATCTAGTGGTGAAATAAATTTGCAGCCCCTACATCTAGTATTTTACTGCCAGACATACCAATCACTTAGCGGCCTTCCCGGCCACTAGATAGGCCCTTTTCCCCACTCTCCAACCATGGAAACCATCACCATCAAAGTAGGTCAGAAAACCTTCATCCTCGACAAGACCAAGGCCGAGGAAGCGTTCGCCAACAAGCGCGTCATCAACGGACGCGAATCGATGTTCTTCAACATCCTCCCGCTGAAGTACCAGTGGGCGTACGATCTCTACCGTACGATGAAGAACAACCATTGGGAGCCGGAGGATATCCCGATGCAGAAGGACTGCGAGCAGTGGCGCGACCAGACCGGCCAGATCACCGAGATCGACCGCTGGATCGTCAAGATGGCCATCGGCTATTTCTCGGCCGCCGAAGGCATCGTCGGCGACAACATCATCCACGTCGTCCGCGAGGTCGTCACCGCGCCCGAGCTCAAGCTCGTCCTGGGCCGCCATGCCCACGAGGAGAACATCCACGCCGACTCGCTCGTCTACATGATCTCCTCGCTCGGCATCAACCCGCACGAGTGCGAGGCGATGTTCGAGGACATCCCGACGATCGCCAAGAAGGCCGCCTTCGTCGTCAACAACTCCCGCGCGCTGCGCCGCAAGCTCGACCTCACCAAGCTCGAGGACAAGCAGGCCCTCGCCCACAACATCTTCCTCTTCGGCCAGTGCATGGAAGGCACCCAGTTCTACGGCCTCTTCGGCATGGTGCTCTCGCTCGCCCGCCAGAACAAGTTCCCCGGCATCGGCCAGATGTTCCGCTACACGCTGCGCGACGAGTCCAACCACATCGACCTCTTCCGCAACCTGCTCGCCGAGCTGGTCAAGGAGAACCCCGACGTCTGGACGCCCGCCTTCAAGGAGGAGCTCCGCCAGCTCATGGCCACCGCCGTCGCCCTCGAGAAGGACTTCATCCGCGACTGTCTCCCGGTCAACGGCCTCGGCCTCTCCTCCAAGGAGTTCGAGCAGTACATCGACTTCATCGCCGACCGCCGCCTCCGCAACTGCGGCCTCGACCCGCTGGTCGCCGAGACGACCAATCCTTTCCCCTGGCTTTCCGAGATGATGGACCTCAAGAAGGAACAGAACTTCTTCGAGGGCCGCGTCACCGAATACCAGAAGCAGGGCGCCCTTGGCACCGTCTCCGACGACGAGCTTTGATCCCTCGCTGAGCAAAACCAGGCGTCACCCCCTTCGCGCCCGGTTTGGCACGTTTCCAGTTCTCACTTACCCGTTCTCCTCTCACCCAAACCCTGCGCCGGCCGCCGCCGACGCAACCCGACCCTCGTCCCTTCCTCCCATCCCCCTCGCTTCAACATGAAATCCGAACTCCCTTTCTTCCGCGAAGACATCGCCCTCAAGAACGCCGTGCGCTCCCCGTCCGGCGCCAAGCCCCGCTTCAACTGGCGTGAGTCGCTGCCCGCCGTCACCGGCGGCGCCGCCGGCCTCGACGCCGCGCAGATCGCCGACATCGTCGGCGCCGCGCTCACCGA
>CAZXSI010000181.1:0-2345 GCA_964643215.1 uncultured Klebsiella sp.
TCCTGTTCGCCGACCGCGTGGCAGGTGATGCAGTTGAAGCCGCCGTCGGCGCCGATGAGTTTCTGGCCGTTGGCGATCTTCGCGGTGTCGGCGGCCGCGTCGGCGGTTTCCTTCTGCGGCAGGCCGTGCTGGTGGTTGAGGCCGAGGGCGAGTCCGTCCGCGTAGTGGGCGAAGCCGGGCATGCGGCCGATGAGCCAGGGGCGCGGCTTATACTCGATCTGTCCGGCGATGAACTTGCTCATCCAGTCATGACGGAGTTTTTCGCCGAGCCAGGTGAGGGCGGGGATGGGCGCGTCCGGCACCGGCTCGCCTTCCACGTGTTCCTTCGGCGGCAGGGCCTCGCGCAGCTTCTTCGCTTCGCCGTCGACCTTGGTCCACGTGCTGACGGCGTTGTCGCGCGAGTGGCAGGCGACGCAGTTGAGGTTCCTGATCTGGCGCTCCGCGAATTCGGCGGGCGTGTCCTGCTTCAGCGAAGCGAGGTCGGTCGCGAGGAAGGCCTTGAGCGAGGCGAGCTGCTTGGCCGTGAGCGCGAAGTCCGGCGCGGTGGCGCGGGTCTGGCCATCGGGGGCGAGGCAACCCTTGTCGCCGGCCTTGAGCACGGAGGCGAGGGTCGGCTGCGTCGTCGCGGGCATGCCCGCATGGCAGTTGAGGCACCCGCCGCTGACGAGCAGGGTGGCGCCGCGGGCGGCGTCGCCGGCGAGGGCCTTGCGTTTCGCCATCCGGCCGTTGGCGACGAGGTAGGCGGCGAGCTGGGCGGCTTCGTCGTCGTCGAGGCGGAAGTGCGGCATGCGCGTGCTCGGGTAGTTCTTGGCCGGATCCTTCAGGAATTCGACGAGCGCGTCGGCGCGCCATTTGTCGCGGACATGGCCCATCGGGATGCGGTCCTGCGCGTCCTTGCCTTCGGCGTCCGGTCGCTGGTGGCAGGCCAGGCAGCCGAGGTTGGCGAAGAGCGCGCCGCCTTGCGGGGCCAGCTTGAGGTCGAGGGTCTCGGCCTTGGGCGTCGCGCCTTGCGTGAGCATCGCGGCGAGGTCGGCGGCCTTCTGCTCGGCGCCCGCGCCGGCGAAGACTTTCGGCATCAGCGTGTGCGGGCGGACGGCATGCGGGTCGAAGATCCAGTCGGCGAGGAATTCCGGGCGATACTTCGCCCCCAGCTCGGCGAGCAGCGGTGCGTTCTGGGCCAGTTCCGGCATGCCCGTGCCTTTCGCGGGGATGAGCGCGGCGTCGGCGTGGCAGGCGGCGCAGTTCATCTGCGCGAACAGCAGGCGCCCCTCGCGACGTTGCGTGGCGACGTCGAGGTCCTTGTCGGCCGGGTGCGTGAGGAGCGAGGGCGGCACGGGTTCGAGGGGGAAGTCCTTCGACGACCAGCTGAGGCGCACGAAGGTGTCGCCTTGGTCGGCGCTGGCGATCTCCGCGACGATGCGGTTGGCGCCCTTGTTCAGCTGGACGGTCTTGATGCCCGGGCCATCGAGGAGCGGCTGCCCGTTGAGGCTCAGCTTGAACTTGCCCGAGGTTTCGGCGCTCAGCTTGAACGTGCCGCGCAGCGGCGACTGCAGGTCGCCTTCCCATTTCGCCGTGAAGGGTCCCGCCGGAAGGAACGGCGTGGCCGGTTGGCCGGCCGGGACGTAGAGGGCGAGCAGCCGGTCGGAGCGGACGTCCGATTTGCCGGCGGCGACGAAGGTGACCTTGATTCCGGGGAGATCCTGCGCGGAGAGGGCGGCCGTGACGGTCGCGACGAGCAGGCAGAAGAGGCGGCGGAAAGGCATGGCGGCAGGACGTCTCCTATTGGGAGGCATTCCCGGCGTCAGGCAAGCCCCCAACGGAAAGGCCCGGCGTGAGCCGGGCCTTCGGACGTGAGGATTTCGCCTCAGCTTACTTGGCGAACGAGCGGTAGTCTTCGCCTTCCTTGTCAGGGACGACGTTGATCGTGTTGGCCACGTCGTCCGGCACGCGGGAGCCGTCGACCGCCTTCACGTTCATCTTGATGCGCATCTGCATCACCGGGACCAGCCCGTTGACCTCGAGGAAGACCGACTTGCCGTCTTCGGCCACCTTGACCGACTGGATCGCGACCTGGTCGGAGCCCTTTTCCTCGGGCTTGCTCACCTTGTAGGTGTCGGAGCCGTAGGCGCTCGACCAGAGGTAGTTGTACTGCTCGATGGACCAGTTCTGGGGGTCGGAGGCGGACTTCTTGTCAAGGGCGCCGGTGAAGCGGATCGTGATGCCCTTCTTGGAGACGTGGAGGGCTTCCTGCATCGTCACGGACTTGCCGGTGTAGCGGACGCGCTGGATCGCGCCGTCCTTCACGCCGTTGGTCTGCCAGCCCTTGAGGCCGGCGACGTAGAGCT
>CAZXSI010000182.1:0-2339 GCA_964643215.1 uncultured Klebsiella sp.
ACTTCAGCACGAGCACCTTCAGGTTCGGGTCGGCCGAGGCGCGGCGCAGGTGTTCATGGAAGGCCTGCGTGGCGCCGAAGTGGAGGCTGCCTTCGACGTGCAGGATGGAGATGCCCGTCGTGCCCTGGCCTTTGGGGCGCTCGCGGATCTCGCCGGAGTCGGAGAAGTCGTATTCCACGACCGCGGGGCTGGAGGTCTGCTTCAGGTAGAAGGCGACCGCGACCGTCGTGCCGAGGAAGATCGCGACATCGAGCGGGGCGAGCAGCGCCGTGGCGAAGGTCGCGAGGAAGACGGTGCGGTCCTGGGCGCCGGATTTCAGGATGAGCTTGATCGCGGAGAAGTTCGCGAGCTCGAGCTCGGCGAGGATGACGAGGATCGCCAGCGTCGAGAGCGGCACCACCGCCACCGCCGGGCGGGCGAGGAAGAGGGCGCCGAGGATGAAGCCGCCGCAGAGCACCGAGGCCAGGGCCGTGCGGGCGCCGCTGGCGACGTTGAGGGCGGAGCGGCTGATCGAGCCCGAGGCCGCCATGCCGCCGGTGAAGGCGCAGGCGACGTTCGCCATGCCGAGGCCGAAGACTTCCTGGTGGAGGTCGGACGGGCGGCCGGTCTTCAACGCCGACGCGCGGGCGTTGGCCGTCCCTTCGATGACGATCAGCACCGCGAGCGCGAGGGCCGGCGAGAAGAGCGTCGAAAGCGTGCGGCCGGAGAAGTCCGGCAGGTGCAGGGCGGAGCCGGCCTGGGCCGCCTGGCCGACGTAGGCCACCAGGTCGCCATGGCCGCCTTGGGTCAGGGCGACGTTCTGGGCGAGGATCGCGCCGAACGTCGCGACGGCGACGGCGCCGAGGATCGCCTTCCCGGCGCCGTATCTCGGGCGGAGCAGGAAATACGCGACGCCGGTGACGAACGTCAGGCCTAACTCCGGGTTGATGAGGCCGCGGCCCATGCGCGCCGCGTGCCAGAGCACCTCGGGCAGGGTCTCGCCGGCGTGGTCGCCGGGCATCCCGAGGGCGACGGGCAGCTGGAGGGCGATGACGCGCAGGGCCGCGGCGGCGATGTAGGCGGCGATGACCGTGCGCGGCACGAAGTCGGCGAAGCCGCTCAGGCGCAGCCAGGAGGCCAGCAGGAGGAAGAAGCCGGTCATCAGCACCAACGTCGGCAGGGCCGACGCGCGCAGTTCCGGGTTGGTGGCGCCGAGCGTCGCGAAGGAGCCGAGCAGCAAGGCCGCGGTGGCGTTCGTCGGTCCGGCGGAGAGGTTGGCGGAACCGCTGAAGAGCGGGGCCACCGCGGCGGCGACGCCGCAGCCGACCAGGCCGCACCAGATCGGCAGGCCGGCCTTCATCGCGAAGGCCATCGACATCGGGAAGGCGAGCAGCGCGACGTTCAGGCCGGCGACGAGGTCCGCCTTGACGGTCGGGCCGTCGAGCCCGCGGGCCACGCCCACGAAGGGGAGGAACTTCGGGCGAGGCCGGGCCGCGAGCTGGCGGCCGAAGGAACCGAGGGCGGAGAAGAAACTGAGGAGGCCGCTGCGCACGCCCTGTTTGTTGCGGGTCGCGGGCGGACGTTCAACCGATTTCGTCGCTCAGTCGAAGGCCTCGGGGCAGAGCTGCGAGATGAGCGACTGCTGGAGCAGGCCGAAGCAGGCGTAGCAGGCGAGCGCGTGGCGTTTCTCGGTCGGCAGGGATTCGTCGTCGAGCTCGTCGCCGCTTTCCAGCTGGGCGTCGGTGATGTCGGCGAAGACGAGGTCCCGGAGGGCCAGGCGGACGGCGGAGAGGGCGCGGAGGAAGGCGTGGGCCTGGCCTTCGTTCTTCAGGACGATGACGGCCGGCTCGCCCTTGGCGCCGGCGAACGCGGCGGCGAGCAGGCGGGCCTCCTCGGAAGCCTGCGCGGACAGCGTGTCGACCCAGAAGCCGGCGATCTCCTCGTCGTTGCCGGGCACGTTGGCGCGGTTGACGGACACGCGGGCGGCCGCGGGGGCGATCAGGCGGAGCAGGTCGGTGAGGACCGTGCGCGCCTCCTGCGTCATGCTGAGGCGCAGCTCAGCCATCTTGTTCGAGGAGGGAGTTGAGGTGCCACTGCTGCAGCTCGAGCGCGAGCATCTCGGCGCGTTCGCGGTCGCCGGTCCAGACGGTGGCGCGGCCTTCGACGTGGATGGCCCGCATGAGCTTCTTGGCTTCGCCGGCGCTGATGCGCAGCACGCTGACGAAGGCCACGACGACGTAGGCCTGGTAGTTGATCGGATCGTTCAGCACGACGACGTTCCACTTGGGCGCCGCCGAGACCAGCGACTCAGTCTTGATCTCGGGTTTGAGTTTCGGCTTGGCCATCAGGGCTCAGGTCTG
>CAZXSI010000183.1:0-2293 GCA_964643215.1 uncultured Klebsiella sp.
CCCTTTATCGCCTTTTCGATGCTGACGATCGCCAATGTTTCCAAGTCCTACGGACCCCGCACCTTGTTCGCGGAGGTCTCGCTGAACATCGCCCGCTCGGATCGCCTCGGCCTGATCGGCGCCAACGGCGCCGGCAAGTCCACCCTCTTCAACATCATCCTGGGCAAGGACCAGCCCGACGAAGGGCTGATCGAATGGGAACGCGGCGCGAACTTCGGCTTCCTCCCGCAGGAAAGCGCGCCCGTCGGCGACGAGACCATCCTCCAGATCGCGACCAGCGGCGGCAAGCTCGAGCCCGAGAACGACGACGACTGGGACATCGACTACACCCTCGAACCCCGCGCCAAGAAGATCCTCGCCGGCCTCGGCTTCCGCGAAAGCGACCATGACAAGCTCGCCAAGACCTTCTCCGGCGGCTGGGTCATGCGCGCGCACCTCGCCCGCCTGCTCGTCAGCGAGCCCACGCTCCTGCTGCTCGACGAACCGACCAACCACCTCGACCTCGAGGCCCTGCTCTGGTTCCAGGACTACCTGACCCGCTACCCGGGCGGGCTCGTCGTCATCTCGCACGACCGCGCCTTCCTCAACGCCCTCTGCACCGGCATGATCGAGCTGCGCGGCCAGCGCCTGCACGAATACACCGGCAACTACGACGACTTCCTGGTCGAGCGCGAGGCCCGCAAGGAACGCCAGCAGGCGATGTTCAAGAACCAGCAGCGCGAGATCGCCCACCTGCAGACGTTCGTCGACCGCTTCGGCGCCAAGGCCTCGATGGCCTCGCGCGCGAAGTCCAAGGAGAAGCAGATCGCCCGCCTCGAGGAGGTCGCGATCGACGAGCCCGAGGACGACCTGAAGAAGATCCAGTTCCGCTTCCCGCAGCCCCCGCGCTCCGGCCTGAAGGTGATGAAGCTCGAGCACGTGCAGCAGGCCTACGGCGACCACGTCGTCTACCAGGACCTCAACTTCGAGTGCGAACGCGGCCAGCGCACGGTGCTCGTCGGCCCCAACGGCGCCGGCAAGTCCACCCTGCTCAAGATCCTCGCCGGCGTCATCCCGATCAACGGCGGCGTGCGCGAGGAAGGCGGCAACGTCATCACGGGCTACTTCGCCCAGAACCGCGTCGACAACCTCAACCCGAAGCTGACCGTCCTCGAGAACGTGATGGAACTCCGCACCACGGAGAACGGCCTCACCGAACAGCAGGCCCGCGGCATGCTCGGCACGTTCCTCTTCCGCAAGGACGACGTGCACAAGAAGGTCTCGGTCCTGTCGGGCGGCGAGAAATCCCGCCTCGCGCTGGTGAAGCTGCTCATCAACCCGCCGAACTTCCTGCTCATGGACGAGCCGACGACGCACCTCGACATCATGTCGATCGACGCGCTCATCGCCGCCCTGAAGACCTACGAAGGCACGCTCTACTTCGTGAGCCACGACGTGCACTTCATCCGCGAGATCGCCAAGACGGTCCTGCACGTGCACTCCGGCCGCCTCACGCAGTACGCCGGCGACTACGCCTACTACCTCGAGAAGTCGAAGTCCGGCAACGAGCGCGCCGCGCTGACCGCCGGCTTCACCGACGCCCGCCCGAAGCAGGAAGAAGCCGCGAAGGTCGAGAAACCGAAGGCGCCCGCGAAGCCGTCCGCCGCCGATATCCGCAAGCTGAAGTCCGAGGTCGCCAAGTGCGAACAGCAGGTCGCGGAACTCGAGGCCAAGCAGACCAAGCTAACCGCCGAGCTCGCCGACCCGGCGACCTACACCGGCGGCGCGAACGTCCAGCAATTGAACGCCCAGCTCCGCGATACGATCAACGCCCTCCAGGCCGCGACCGCCGCCTGGGAACAGGCCGCGCAGAAGCTGAGCGAGGCAGAGGGAACGTAAACGTTCCCTCTGCAGGGCAGAGTGGGCACGAGTATCGAGTATCGGGGAGGGTTCAGGTAGCGGCCAAAGCCCCCCTCCCCTCATTCCGGAGTCCTTTGTGCCCCCCTATACTCGATACTCGTGCCCACGTGCCCCCTCGGGGCGTCAGCCCCGTCGCCATTCCTTTCTGGCTCTCCGGGAACCCTTCCCTTACACCCCTGTCCTTCCCTGACACCCCCATGCGTCCCCTCACCCGTATCCTCAGCGTGCTGGCCCTCCTGGCCGCCGCCGTCCCCGCCGCCTTCGGCCACACCGCCGGGGAAGAGCTCTCCTCCGCCGCCAGCGCGTTCCTTGGTTCCTTGAACGCCGAACAGAAAGCCAAGGCGACCTTCAAGTTCGATGACGCCGAGCGCACGAACTGGATCTTCGTGCCGGC
>CAZXSI010000184.1:0-2258 GCA_964643215.1 uncultured Klebsiella sp.
GCCCCACGCCGCCAAGGCCGAGGAGCTCGGCGTGCGCATCGCGATCGAGAACCACTCGAACCAGGCGCTGCACCATCCGGACTCGCTCCGCGCCTTCGCCGAACTGAACAAGTCCCCCGCGCTCGGCGTGGCCTTCGCGCCGCATCACCTGCACGAGTGGGCCGACCAGATCCCGGCGCTCCTGCGCGACCTCGGCGCCAGGAACCTGCCGTTCATGTATTTCCAGGAGCACTCCGAGGGCATCTTCAAGAAGGCCTCGAAGGAAGAGGAGCTCCGCCAGATGGCCGGCCGCGGCAGGCTGGACTACCGTCCGATCGTGAAGGCCCTGCGCGACATCCGTTTCGACGGCCAGGTCGAGCTCTTCATGCACCCCACCCCCCGCGGCATCCCCGTGATGCCCACCACCGCCGAGGTCACCGCGCTCATCAACGAGTCGCGCGCCTACGTCGAGAAGTGCGTCCGCGAGACGGCATGATCCTGCGCGTCGCGATCCTGCTCGGCGCCGCCGCGCTGGGCGCCGAGCCGCTCGTCACCGGCTTTGACCGTTTCCACGCCGCGACGCCGACGGCCGAGGGAGGGCGTCTCCTCTACAACGAGCTCGGTTGCGTGAACTGCCATGGCGGCGCGACCGGCCTCCCCGCCCTGCGCGGTCCCGTGCTCGCCACGGCCACTCAGCGCGTCCGCTCGGACTGGTTGCGCCAGTTCATCGCCGACCCGGCGGCCGTCCATCCCGGGACGGTCATGCCGCAGGTCCTCGCCAAGGCGGATGAAAAGACCCTTGTCGCGATCGAACATTACCTCGCCTCGCTGAAGCCGAAGGCCGCGCCGAAGGCCCCCGCGAAGATCCTGCACGTCAACGGCGGCCGCGGCGGCGAGCTCTTCCATACGCTGGGTTGCGTCGCCTGTCATGCGCCCGGGAAGGACCACGTCCCGCCCGAGGGCGCGCCCAAGGCCTCCGAGTTCACGCATCGCAGCGTCGGCTTCGGCGACCTCAAGGCCAAGCACAGCCTCGACAGCCTCGGAGCCTACATCCTTGATCCGCTCAAGGTGCGCGCCGACGGGCGGATGCCCAGGGTCGCGATGGAGCGTCAGGATGCCATCGACCTCGCCGGCTACCTCCTCGCCTTCCAAGGCAGCGACGGCCGGCTGGATCAGCCCGTCGTCTCCGTCGTCGCCGACAAGGACCTCGCGATCGCCGGACGCAAGGCGGTCATCGCCGCCCGTTGCGCCGCGTGCCACGAACTTCCGAAGGACGCCGCGGCCAAGCCCGTGGCGCTGAATAAGACGGAAGGCGGCTGTCTGGACGCCGATCACGCCAAGGGACCACGCTATGCGCTTTCCGAAGCCCAGCGCGCTTCGTTGAAGCTCTTCCTCGCGAAGAAGGACGAAGTCGCCCCGCCGCAGCTCGCCGCCGACCTCACGCTGCAGGCGCTCAACTGCGTCGCCTGCCATGAGCGCGACGGCAAGGGCGGCCCCGATGCCGGTCGAAAGCCCTATTTCCAGGGAGACCACAACCTCGGCGACACCGGCCGCTATCCGCCGCCCCTCACCGGCGTCGGCGGCAAGCTGCGCCCCGAATGGCTCGCCAAGGTGCTGGCCGGCGAGAACCGCGTGCGGCCCTACCTGAAGACCAAGATGCCGCATTACGGGCCGGCCACCGCCGAGCTCGGCAAGCTCCTTGGCGTCGCCGACGCGCGCGTTCCCTCGAAGTTCGAAGGCGGCGACGACACCGCCGGACGGAAGCTGCTCGGCACGCAGGGCGGGGCGGGCTGCATCACCTGCCATCGCTGGGGCGATCGTCCGTCGCTCGGCATCCAGGGTCCTGACCTCAGCAACCTGGCCGCGCGCCTGCAGGAAGGCTGGCTCAGGGATTACCTCATCAACCCGGCGGGCTATCGTCCGGGCACGCTGATGCCGTCGTTCTGGCCTGGCGGCAAATCCTTCAATCCGTCGATCCTCGGCGGCGACACCGACAAGCAGATCGCCTCGATCTTCAAGTTCGCCGAGAGCGCCAACGGCGAGCCCGAGGGTTTCCCGCAGAACCGTAACGGCGAGTTCGAGATCGTGCCCAAGGACCGTCCGGTCGTGCAGCGCGCGTTCCTCGACGGCGTGGGCGTACGGGCGATCCTGGTCGGCTTCCCGACCGGCGTGCACCTCGCCTACGACGGCGACAAGGGCGGCCCCGGGCTCGCGTGGAAGGGCCGCTTCTTCGACGCCTACCTGACCTGGTTCTCGCGCTTCCCGACGTTCGAGAAGCC
>CAZXSI010000185.1:0-2232 GCA_964643215.1 uncultured Klebsiella sp.
AAGGTCGGGCTTGCGGAGGGGAGCCTGCCGCACTCCATTGAATAACGAACGGACGTCTCCTGTCCAAGCCCGATTAACCCCCCTTACCGATGTCCGCCAGCCCCCTCCGCCCCGACCTGACCGGCTTCCGCCGTCGCCTGGCCGAGCTCGAAGGCCTGCTGGCCGACCCCGCCACCTTCGCCGACAACCGCCGGGCCGCCGCCCTCGGCGCCGAACTCCGCTTCACCTCCAAGGCCGTCAAGGCCGACGACGCGCTGGCGGCCCTGGAGAAGGAGCTGGCGGAGGCCCGGACCATGGCCGGCGAGGCCGACCCGGAGCTCCGCGCGATGGCCGCCGACGAGATCGCCCGCCTGGAGCCGGCCGTCGAGACGGCCCGCGAGCAGCTGATCCGGGCCATCATCCCCCCGAATCCGGACGATTCTCGTAATGCTCTTGTAGAAATCCGGGCCGGCACGGGCGGCGAGGAGGCCTCCCTCTTCGCCGGCGAGCTGCTCCGCGCCTACACCCGCTTCGCCGAGAAGAAGGGCTGGAAGCACGAGCTGATGTCCCTCTCGCACTCCGACCTGGGCGGCGTCCGCGACGCGGTCCTGCTCATCGAAGGCGAAGGCGCCACCGCCCTCCTCCGCCACGAGGCCGGCGTCCACCGCGTCCAACGCGTGCCCGCCACCGAGGCCTCCGGCCGCGTCCATACGTCCGCCGCCACGGTCGCGGTCCTCCCGGAGGCCGAGGAAGCCGAGGTCGTCCTGAAGCCCGAGGACCTCGACATGTCCGTCGCCCGCGCGAGCGGCGCCGGCGGCCAGCACGTCAACAAGACGGAATCCGCGGTGCAGATCATCCACAAACCGACGGGGCTGATGGTCTATTGCGCCGACGAACGCTCCCAGCTGCGCAACCGCCAGAAGGCGCTGCGCGTCCTGCGCTCACGCCTCCTCGACATGACCCGCGCCAAGGAACGCGAGGCCCGCGCCGATGCGCGCAAGACGCAGGTGGGCTCAGGCGACCGCTCCGAACGCATCCGCACCTACAATTTCCCGCAGAACCGCATCACCGACCACCGCATCGACCTGACGGTCCACGGCATCGAACAGGTGCTCGAAGGGAACCTCGACCAGCTGGTGGACGCGCTCTTCGAGGCCGACCTGCGCGAACGCGCCGAGGCGATCACTCGACCGACAGCCTGAGCAGCGCGACGTCGGGACGCACGAGGAAGTCGCCCTTCTCGGGGTCGCCGTCGTCGAGCCAGCCGTCCGCGACCCCGAACGCCCGCTCGTAGGACCGCCCCGGCTCCGCGGGCGTGAAGACGACCGCAGGACCGCCGGTCGGAGACCTGGCCGCGAAGGCCCAGCGGCCGGGGACCTGGCACTTGGCGACGGCCGCGGTCAGCGGCTCGAGCGCGAAGCCCCCGAACTGGGCGCCGGGCGCGGCGAGCTCGCAGTCCGCCGGCCAGGCGTCCTTCTCGACGCGATACTGCAGGAGCAGGACGCGGGCGTGCATGCCGACCTGCGAGACGGAGTTGGCCTTGCGATGGTCCAGGACGACGAAGACCAGCGCGACGAGCAGGCCGAGGCAAAGCCCGAAGATCCCGCGGCGGACGACCAGCCGCCACAGCGGCTCCTGCGGTCCGCGCACGACTTCGGTCAGGCTGGGATGGGTTTCGGCGGACATCGACTCCGAAGATGTCCGCCCGGGTCCGGCCAGCAAGCCCGGAGGAATCGCTTTTGTTCCTTGGAGGGAAGCCGCTTACCGCCTTGATAGGAGGACATGGACGCGGACCACCTCCAACGCTTCGCCGGCATCGGCCGCCTGTACGGCCGCGCCGGCATGGAACGGCTCGCCCGGTCGTCCTTCCTCGTGGTCGGCCTCGGGGGCGTCGGTTCCTGGACCGTCGAGGCCCTCGCCCGCTCCGGCGTCGGCCACCTCGCGATGGTCGACGGCGACGCGGTCTGCGTCTCGAACACGAACCGCCAGCTGCACGCGGTCGCGGGCAACGACGGGAAACCGAAGACGGAGGCGATGGCCGAACGCGCCCGCGCGATCCACCCGAAGATCCGCACGACGCTCCACCAGCGCTTCCTCTCCCGTTTCAACCCGCACGAGGTCCTGGCGGATTTCGACGGCGTGGTGATCGACGCGATGGACGCGCTCTCGCCGAAGTGCGGGCTGATCGCCGAGGCCGCGAACCGGAAGCTGCCGGTGGTCACGGTCGGCGGCTGCGCCGGGCGCCTCGACGGC
>CAZXSI010000186.1:0-2205 GCA_964643215.1 uncultured Klebsiella sp.
TCGGCCGCCCTGCGGCGGCCTGCTTCGCTGAACGGGGCTGCGCCGCGTTCAGCGCCACCCCTCATCGAAGAACCCGGCATCCGTCACCTTGCCCGGCCACTGCGCCGAAGGCGGTACGGTGACGTCGACGATGGCCCAGTCGGGCAGTTTCGGCGTCTGCAAAGCGTTGGTGACGTCGCTGCCCTGACGGAAGGTATAGCCGCTGTTCAGGACGACATATCGATCAGGGGCCAAAGGATTAGGATAGATCAGCAGAGGCACATGCGTGGCATCGTCATAACTAACCTTGTCGATCGCCACCCGCCCGCCCTCCCACTTCATAGGAAGCTTGGGCAATACCCGCGCGATGACCCGGTTCGACTCGGCGTCGCCCCAAAGGACGACGTGCTTCGACTTCATGAGCTCATCCGTGACGGCGGTGTCGTCCACGACGGTGACCTCACCGCGGAAGTTCACCTTCCACTTGCGGACGGCCAGTTCCATCTCGGACTTCGCCCAGGCGTCGACCTGGGGATGGGAGGACTTGCCGGTCGGACGGACGAACACGAACGCGCCCATGAAGGCGTCGTCGATCGGCCCTTGGAGGTCATGACGCTTCCGCAGACCTCCTTCGGTCCGGTTGAGGGTCCGCGGGTCGACCCACTTGCCGCCGACCTTCTCGAATCGAGTCACCCCATTGAAAGTCACCCCATCGACGACCACCTCCGGCGAGCCTTCGTCGGGCCAGACCGCCAGGACGCCGAGGCTGAACCCGGTCACGCCCTTGGTCTTCACGCTAAACTTCGCCGGGGCGACCTTGGCGGCCTCGACCTCGGAGATCACCCAATGCTCCTGGAGCGCGTCCACGGTGACCCAGTCGACCTTGTTATATTTTAGGGTCGGGGTCGACAGGCGGACCGTCAGGGGGGCCTTCGGGCGACCCTTCTCGACGGCGGCGTCCATCAAGGCATCCAGCTGCTTCTTGGTCTCGGGATGATACTTGTGGCCGGTCTTCGGACCGACGAGCTCGGGAATCTCGAATCCTCGCGCCTTGGCCGCCTCGACCATCTTCAAGCCCTGCCATCGAGCGGGGTCTTCGTCGCCGCAATACAGGTAGACCGGACGGTTGGAGAGATTCAGGACATAGCCCGGCACGTCATATAACGAGAAGAGCTTCCGCTCCCAAGGGGTCGGGGGAACCTTGCCGGCGGCGTCCACCTTGGCGTACTCGGCCGTCTCGACGAACCCCGCCCCAGGGGTGATGGCGGCGAAGAGGTCGATATGCTGGGCGCCGACATGCCACGTGCCGGCTCCGCCCATGGAGAAGCCGCGCAAGGCGACATGATCCCGGCTGCAGCCGTACTCCTGGATCGCATGCTCCATGGCTTCCAGGACGTCCACCTCGCCGGCGAACTTGTAGGCATTACAGAACCGCCCGTAGATGTTAAGGGTGATCAGCTTGGGCGGCGGCGGGGTCTTGGCCTTGCCCATCTGCGGCACCAAGAAGACCAGCTCGGTCAGGACATCGCTCCGGCCATGCAGCCAGATGTCGAGCCGACCGCCTTGGGCCGGCCGGTCTTCGGGGATGACCAAGCCATACGGCTGGACGGAGCCGTCGATCTTCGAGCGATACCCGCGTACGACCTGTCCCGTCGCGGTCCTCCAGGGCGTCTGGCCCGACTTCAAGGCGGCCAGGCGCTCGTTGCCGACCTTGAGGAGGTTCCGGGCGTCAGCCACCTGCTTGACATTGTAGACCTCGTTCAGCTCGACCGCCCAAAGCACCGCCTTGGAGAAGATCTCCACGTCCGGGACGTAGTCCGCGACCTCCCGGGCGAGGGCGCCCGGCTTCTTCAAGGCTTCCACCTCCGCCTGCAGCTTGCGCCCGGCCGTCAGGAGCTCCGCCTTGTCTTTTTCAGGGAGCGTGATGCCGTTCGGCGGGCTCTTCGCGTTCTGGTTCTGGGCCGACAGGGTCGCGGTCAGCAGGAACAACAGGCAAATCAGGCGTCGGATCATGGCTTCGTGGGGCGAGACTCCCCACCCTACGCCCCACCGTACCCTGTTCAACCCTAAGGTAGGGACGCGTCCGCGTATCGAGGTAGGGTCGGGACCGCGTCACGACATAGGCGTGTCTCTGCCTCGAGGTAGGGACAGCACCACGTGCTGTCCTAGTTGCCACGGAGGGACGTGACGGCGCACGCGACGGTTGCATCTTGGTAGGGATGACCG
>CAZXSI010000187.1:0-2166 GCA_964643215.1 uncultured Klebsiella sp.
CAGGTCTCGGCCGTCAGGTCTCAGGTACGGGTTATCAGGTGCAGGCACGGGTGCGGGGAAATTCAGGTCCTGAACCTGCGCCCGAACCTGAGCACCTGAACCTTCCTGCCGACGGCCGAGACCCGACACCTGAAGATGTGTATCCTCCGGCCAACTGGCCAACCGATCAACTGATCAACCCGGCTCTCCCCCTTGTCCACGTGCCCACGTGCCAGCGTGTCCCCTGACTAGTGCTCTTTCCTCTCCTCCATCATCTCGGTCCTCGCTGGCTCTTCCGCCGCGTGCGCTGGGCGTGCGAGCGCAGGCTGGGGGTCTGGGAATGGCGTTCGCCGTTGCGCCCGTGGAAAGATTTCGCCGCCCCGGGCTTCGATCCCGTCGCATGGCGGAAGTCGGCGCCGCGTCTCCCGATCGCGCTCCTCGACCGCGCGCACCTCGCTCCGCAGCTCGAAGCGTGGTCCGTCGAAGCCGGCGCCACGCCGGTCGCCGAAGCCGACGCCTTCGCCCGCGGCTACGCCAGGGTCTTCTCGCACCGGCTCGTCGAGGTCGGCCGGCCCGACCGCTGGACCCGCAACGTCCTGACCGGCCGCTCCCTCGACCCTTACCGGCATTGGTCGCGCATCGACGATGCCGGCACCGATGACATCAAGGGCGTCTGGGAGCTATCGCGTTTCTCCTGGGCCTACGCGCTCGTCCGCGCCTGGCTGCGCGATGGCGACGATCGTCACGTGGAGCTCTTCTGGTCCACGCTCGAGGATTGGATGACGCGCAATCCGCCGAACCGAGGGCCCAACTGGATGTGCGGACAGGAAGCCTCCTTCCGCCTGATCGCCGTCACGTTCGCCCTCCAGGCGTTTCGCGATCGCCCGGCGACGACCGACGCCCGCCTGACCCTCGCCGCGCGGCTCGCTGACGCCACCGCTGATCGCATCGGCGACCATCTCGGATACGCGCTGTCGCAGAAGAACAACCACGGCATCGCGGAACTGATCGGACTCCAGACCGCCGCCCGGTTCTGGCCTGGTCTCTGCGGGTCTCCACATTGGCCCGATGACGAATGGAGGAATCTGCTCCCCGGGCAGTGCGACGCGCTCATCGGCCCTGACGGCGGCTTCAGCCAGCACTCGTCGAACTACCATCGGCTGCTCCTGCAGCTGCTGACCTGGTCCGAGCTCGTCGAACGTTCCGTCCGCGACACCTTGCCGGAGCCGGTGCGCGCCAAGGCCATCGCGGCGACGGACTTCCTCGCGACGTTGATGGAAGCGGACGGCACGGTCCCGCGCTATGGCTGTGACGACGGTGCCAACCTCTTCCCGTTGAGCGGCTGTGCATTTGAGGATTTCCGCCCCGCCGTCGGCGCGGCCCTCGCCCTCTTCAAAGGCGAGCGGCTGCCGGTCGGTCCTTGGGACGAGTCGGCTCTTCTCCTGCTGGGACCTATGGCGGCCAGCGCCGCGCCGGCCCTTCGTCCGCCGGCCGACTTCGCCGACGCCGGAGTCTTCCAGCTGCGTCATGCGCGCGGCACGCTCTTCTTCCGCGCTCCGTCCGAGTTCCGCACGCGTCCGTCGCAGGCCGACCAGTTGCATGTCTCGCTTCGCTGGGATGGCGAGTGGATCGCCGAAGACCCGGGCTCGTATTCTTACAACGCCCCCGGCGGCTGGGACGGTTTCGCGGGTTCGCGCTTCCACAACGTCGTCACCGTCGGCGACCAGGACGCCATGCGCCGCTTCAGCCGCTTCCTCTGGCTGCCGTGGACGGCCTGTGACGTACGCTGGCAGTTCGACGGCGTCACCGCCTCGCACCTCGGCTTCACCGGCTTCAAAGCGCGGCGGCGGGTCATGAAAGTCGCCAACGGCTTCGTGATCGTCGATCGCCTGACCGGTCTCCTGAAGCAGGACGGCCGCTTCACCTTGCGCTGGCATGGCCGCACCCGCGAAGGACTCGAACAGCTGACCGTCGCCTGTTCCGCACCCTCGACGGAGGAAACCGTCAGCGCGCTCCCCGACGGTGGGGAAGGGTGGCACTCCGCGCACTACGGCTCGAAAGAGCCCTCTTGGTGCCGACGCATCGTCGCGACCGGCGACGATGTCACCTTCGTCACCGCCCTCGGTTGCTCGCTGCGCCTCGAAGCCCACAGCTTTTTCGCCGACGGCGAGGAGCATCCGCTCGAGT
>CAZXSI010000188.1:0-2163 GCA_964643215.1 uncultured Klebsiella sp.
AGCACGTCGAGCGCCTCGGCCGAGCCCGGCTGACGGATGAAAGCGAGGAAGAAGGCGGCGGTGTCGAAGCAGCGCAGCTGATACAGTTCGGCGAGCGTGAAGGCGTCCTTCGGCTCGACCACCACGAAGCAGCCGCGGACCTCGACCACGCGGAACTTGCCGCCGCGGCCCTCGTCTTCGCGCACTTCGTCGGCCACGATGGATTCAAGGCCCTTGCGGCAGCGCAGGTGCAGGCGCAGGCCCGCCTGCTTCGGCACGACGGCGTCGAGACGGATGTTGCTCGGGCCTTCCTGGCGGGCCACGCTCGCGCGGACCTTCTGTTCGTCGATCAGTTTCTCGCCGGATCCGGAGACCGCCTTGAGCGTCGCCGCGCCGCCGATCTTCTCGAGGGCCGAGGCGACCTTCTTCTTCTCCCGGTCGACGTCGGTGGTCTTAAGGATGTCGATCAGCTTGCGCTCGGACTCCTCGTCGCCCCCGAGCTTCGGGATGGCGGCGGTGGCGTAGCGGCGGATCTTCTCGGAGGGGTCCTGCAGGAGGCCGATCATCCAGGCCTTCACGGCAGCCTTCATCTCCGGGTTGCGGGAAGTCGAGAAGACCACGCCGACCGCCCGCACCAAGGCGACCTGCTGGTTACGCTCCTTGGGCCCGAGCTGGTCGAATTTGGGGACCTCGACGTTCCAGAGCTGGGCGGCCGGCAGCTCGCGCAACTGGCGATAAAGGTCGTTGTCGGCTTTCATGGCTTGGGGTGTCGGGCGGGCGGGCGACAAAGTCAAGGGAGACGCAGGCGGACGGGCGCGACCGCGAGACGCCCCGCACGCGCATCGGCGTGGCGTACTTTGGGCATTTTCCTAACAAAATTAACCAAAAGGAGACGAGCGATTGTCGACCCGAGAAGTTGGCACGAAAACCCGGCCGCACCCCCCTTCGGGCAATCCACAAGTTGCCTTTGACAGGGGGGGATTATTGCCCACTAGATTTAGCCGTCTTGCGGTCACCGCCAAGGCACCCGGCGGCTTAGCCGCCAGACCATCCGACCACTTTTGCCCACACCAGAAATGAAGAATCCCGGACTTCCCGAAAAACAGGGTCTTTACGACCCCCAGTTTGAGCATGACGCCTGCGGCGTCGGCTTCGTTTGCCAGATGAAGGGCAAGCGTTCGCATGACATCATCCAGCAGGCGCTCACCATCCTGGTGAACCTCGACCACCGGGGCGCCTGCGGCTGTGAAGTGAACACCGGCGACGGCGCGGGCATCCTGCTCCAGCTCCCCCATGGGTTCTTCGCGAAACATGGTCCGGCCAACCTCCCCAAGCCGGGACATTACGGCGTGGGCATGCTCTACGTCTCCCCGGACGCCAAGATCCGCGCGGCGACCGAGGCGACCTTCAGCGAGATCGCCAAGTCGCTCGGCCTCTCCGTCCTCGGCTGGCGCACCGTCCCCGTCGACAACTCCTCCCTCGGCCAGACCGCCATCAGCAGCGAGCCGGTCGTCCGCCAGGCCTTCCTCGGCCGCCCGGCCGATTGCGCGACCGACCAGGACTTCGAGCGCAAGCTCTTCATCCTGAGCAAGCAGGCCCACCACCAGATCCGCGCCACCGGCAAGGACGAGTTCTACTACGCCAGCTCCCTCTCCTGCCGCACGATCATCTACAAGGGCATGCTCATGCCCGAACAGGTCGGCAAATACTTCCGCGACCTCGCCGACAAGTCGATGGACACCGCCCTCGCGCTCGTCCACTCGCGTTTCTCGACCAACACCTTCCCGAGCTGGGAACGCGCGCACCCGTACCACTACATCGCGCACAACGGCGAGATCAACACCCTCAACGGCAACGTCAACTGGATGAAGGCCCGCGAGCCGCTCCTGGCCAGCCCGCTGTTCGGCAAGGAACTCCCGAAGATCCTCCCGATCGTGAACCCCAACGGTTCCGACTCCGCCAAGTTCGACAACGTGCTCGAGCTCGTCGTCATGGGCGGCCGCTCCCTGCCCGAGGCCATGATGATGATGATCCCGGAGCCCTGGAACGGCCATGAATCCATGAGCCCGGAGAAGAAGGCCTTCTACGAATACAACTCCTGCCTCATGGAGCCGTGGGACGGCCCCGCCTCCGTCGTCTTCACCGACGGCACGATGATCGGCGCCACCCTCGACCGCAACGGCC
>CAZXSI010000189.1:0-2155 GCA_964643215.1 uncultured Klebsiella sp.
GGCAAAGTGAGGGGAGGGTATGTTCAGAAGCATCTCACAATACTTCGCCGGGGTCGGGCGGGCCATGCAGGTCCGGTCCGGGCGGGGCGGGGTGCATGCGGACGCGGGCCTGGCCTCGGAGCAGCTTAAGCGGCTGACGCAGGTCCTGCCGAAGGCCCGGGCGGAGATCATCGCGGCGGCCGAGGCGGTCATCCAGGAAGCCGCCCTGGCCGAGATGAAGGCCACCCCGATCGCGGAGCTGAAGGACTTCGGGGCGTCGGTCGGTCCGTTGCAATCCGCCGGCTTCCGGACGGTGGCCGACCTGTCCGGGCATTCCTATCGTTCGTTGCTCAACTACCGCGGCGTCGGCGAGGTGACGGCCTTGGGGGCGATCGAGGCCTTCGCGAAATTCCAAGAATCCGCCCGGGCCAACGTCCGCCTGCTGCCGGACCCCGACAACCGCCGTCCCTCCGATGGGCGATTGTTGGTCGCCTTGGCCAAGTATGAGACGCTCGTCCGGGAAGTCTCGGCCCGGACCGAGGAAGCCCAGGCTCGCTATGTCGACACCGGCGAGCGCTTGCAGGCTCTCCGCGCCCAGACCCGTCTGCGCGATCATCTCTTTTCCTTGGGGGCTCAGGAAGAGCTGGCACGCCAGACCGCGCAGCTGGCGGGCGAATTTCGCTGGGTGAACGCCGAGGCCCGGAACCTCTCCGATTACTCCGAACGTCTCACGCTCGATTTCGCGGAGGTCTGGAAGCGCTACGCCGGCAACTCCGCGACGTTCATCGCGCTGCTGGAAAGCGTGCTTCCCGCCAAGGTCGTGGCCAAGGGCGCTTTGGCCGGCCCGGACATGCGCGGCGGCCTGCCGGCGGAGATCGCCGATGCGGTGGAGGCGACGCAGGTCGATCTCCGCCTGCTGACGGCCAACCTGCGACGATATCAGCAGTTCGGCGTCCAATACATCATCTGCCAGAAACGCGTGCTCTTGGGAGACGATATGGGTCTGGGCAAGACCATCCAGGTCCTGGCGGCGATGTGCCACCTCGCGACCCAGGGGAAGAAGCATTTCTTCGTGGTGGCCCCGAACAGCGTGCTCATCAACTGGGAGCGCGAGGTGAAGAAGCACACGAAGCTCAATCCCATCGTGGTCCATGGTTTCGACCGCGATGACGAACTTGGGCAGTGGCAGCGTGAGGGCGGGGTGGCCATCACGACTTACAAGACGCTCGGTCGCCTCGTCGACCAGATCAAGGCGATCGACCTCGTGGCCGTCGACGAAGCGCATGCCGTGAAGAATCCCGAGACCCAGAGGACGCAATCGGTCGTGCGCCTCTGCGGCCTGACCGAGAACGTCGTCTTCATGTCCGGCACGGCCTTGGAGAACCGCCTGAGCGAGCTTCAGTTCCTCGTGAAGACCGTCCAGCCGAAGGTCGACGCCGAGCTGACGGCCTTGCTGAGGCAGGTAAGGCCCGCCCCGGCGGAGGTTCGGACGAAGCTGGCGCCGGTGTATCTGCGCCGCACGCAGGCGGACGTCCTGACGGAACTTCCCGACCTGACGGAGACCGACGAGGTGATCCCGCTCGAGCCAGAGGATGTCGCGGCCTATCGGGCGAGCCCGGATAACCTGATGCACAAACGTCTCGCCGCGACGATCGGGGCGGGGGGGCGGCAGTCCGCGAAGTTCGACCGTCTCCGCGAACTCCTCGAGGGCTACGAGGAAGACGGACGCAAGGTCGCCGTGTTCTCCTTCTTCCGGCAGGTGCTGGATGACGTCAGCGCCACCGTGGGCGGTTGCCCGCAGATCCATGGGTCGATCAGCGCGGAGGAACGTCAGCTCGTCCTCGATCGGTTCGCGGCGAAGGAAGGGTTCGGTGTCCTCGCGCTGCAGATCGAAGCCGGCGGCGTGGGCATCAATCTCCAGTGCGCCCAGGTCGTCATCCTCATGGAGCCGCAGTTCAAGCCCTCGACCGAGAAGCAGGCCATCGCGCGGGTCCGTCGCATGGGTCAGACCCGCAAGGTCAACGCCCACCGGCTGATCGCCAAGGGGACGGTCGACGAAGCCCTCGTGCTGCTCATCGAGCAGAAGAAGCAGGTCTTCGAGGACTATGCCCAGCATAGCGCCGTCAAGGATGCCAGCGGGATGGCGATCGATGCGGGCAGCGCGGCGATGGAGGAG
>CAZXSI010000190.1:0-2150 GCA_964643215.1 uncultured Klebsiella sp.
TCCGTCGTCTTCACCGACGGCACGATGATCGGCGCCACCCTCGACCGCAACGGCCTCCGCCCTTCCCGCTACTACGTGACCAAGGATGACTACGTCATCATGGGCTCCGAAGCCGGCGTCCTCCCGATCGACCCCGCCAACGTCGCCTCCAAGGGCCGCCTGCAGCCGGGCCGCATGTTCCTCGTGAACATGGAAGAAGGCCGCATCGTCGCCGACGAGGAGATCAAGCAGCAGATCGCCTCCCAGAAGCCCTACCGCGAGTGGCTCGACAAGAACCTCATCAAGCTCGCCGACATCGCCGACGCCCCGGCCGAACCGGCCCCCGCCCACAGCAACACCGTGCAGCGGCAGCTCGCCTTCGGCTACACCTTCGAAGACCAGCGCAAGCTGCTCGTCCCGATGGCCAAGGACGGCGTCGAAGCCACCGGCTCGATGGGCACGGACATCCCGCTCGCCGTGCTCTCGAACAAGTCGAAGCTCCTCTACGACTACTTCAAGCAGCTCTTCGCGCAGGTCACCAACCCGCCGATCGACTGCATCCGCGAGGAGATCGTCACCTCCTCCGTCACCACGATCGGACCCGAGCGCAACCTGCTCGACCCGAACCCGTCCAGCTGCCACCTGATCGAGCTCCAGTCGCCGATCCTCACCAACGAGGAACTCGCCAAGCTCCGCCACGTCGCCCACGGCCAGTTCAAGTCCGTCACCATCCCGACCCTCTTCGACGCCAAGTCCGGCGCCAAGGGCCTCGAGAAGGCCATGGACGAGGTCTGCCGTCAGGCCAGCCTCCACATCGACGCGGGCATCAACCTCATCATCCTGAGCGACCGCGGCGTCGACCGTCACAACGCCGCCATCCCGCCCCTGCTCGCCGTCTCCGGCCTGCACCACTACCTGATCCGCGAAGGCAAGCGCACCAAGGTCGGCCTCATCCTCGAGTCCGGCGAACCGCGCGAAGTGCACCACTTCTGCACGCTCATCGGCTACGGCTGCGCGGGCATCAACCCCTACCTGGCGTTCGAGACCCTCGACGACATGATCAAGCAGGGCCTGCTGGTCGGCGTCGACCACTACACCGCCTGCAAGAACTACGTGAAGGCCGCCACCAAGGGCATCGTCAAGGTCGCCTCCAAGATCGGCATCTCGACCATCCAGAGCTACCTCGGCGCCCAGATCTTCGAGTGCGTCGGCCTCCAGCAGAAGGTCGTCGACAAGTACTTCACCGGCACCGCCACGCGCATCGAAGGCGCCGACGTCGCCGCGATCGCCGAGGAGACCCTCGCCCGCCACCAGCGCGCCTTCCCGGAGCGCGTCGACACCCCCGCCACCCTCGAGGTCGGCGGCGACTACCAGTGGCGCAACGAAGGCGAAGGCCACCTCTTCAGCCCGCAGGTCATCCACTCGCTGCAGAAGGCCGTCCGCACGAACAACTACGACACCTTCAAGGTCTACTCCGGCCTGGTGAACGACCAGATGCAGCAGATCTTCACGCTGCGCGGCCTGCTGCAGTTCAAGGCCCGCACCCCGGTCGACATCAACGAGGTCGAATCGGTCGACAACATTCTCAAGCGCTTCAAGACGGGCGCGATGAGCTACGGCTCGATCTCGCAGGAGGCCCACGAGGCCCTCGCGATCGCGATGAACCGCATCGGCGGCAAGTCCAACACCGGCGAAGGCGGCGAGGACCCGGCGCGCTTCACCTGGACCAACGAACAAGGCGACTCCAAGAATTCCGCCATCAAGCAGGTCGCCTCCGGCCGCTTCGGCGTCACGAGCCGCTACCTGACCAACGCCAAGGAGCTCCAGATCAAGATGGCCCAGGGCGCGAAGCCCGGCGAAGGCGGCCAGCTCCCCGGCGGCAAGGTCTACCCGTGGATCGCCAAGGTGCGCCACTCCACCACCGGCGTGGGCCTCATCTCCCCGCCCCCGCACCACGACATCTACTCGATCGAGGACCTCTCGGAACTCATCCATGACCTGAAGAACGCGAACCGCGCCGCGCGCGTCAGCGTGAAGCTCGTCTCGGAAGTCGGCGTCGGCACCATCGCCACGGGCGTGGCCAAGGCGCACGCGGACGTCGTCCTGATCTCGGGCTTCGACGGCGGCACGGGCGCCTCGCCCCAGACCTCCATCAAGCACGCCGGCCTGCC
>CAZXSI010000191.1:0-2136 GCA_964643215.1 uncultured Klebsiella sp.
TTGTGCGCCAGCTTCCCGGCGTCGTCGTAGAAGATGACGTTGTTCGCGACGTGGTTGGTGAGGAGCACGATCTGTCCGTCGGCCGTGCGGGCGAGGCCGTGGCAATCGTTGACCGGTGTCTTCTCGTCGAGCACGCCCCAGCCCGGAACGACGCGATACTTGAAATCGCCCTGACCAAGGACCTCGGGTGACGAAACCTGCGCGAAGGAGCGGCCGACGGCTCCATACCAAGCTCCGGCGAGGAGGGCGTGCTTGAGGAAGGTTCGTCGACGCATCATGACCGGGTCGAACGATAAGCATTTCCGATGGCTTCGACCTTAGGCCATTCTTTCGCGATACCGCTCCAAGCGAACGTCATGACACCCGTGGCAGGCGCTTTCAGGCCGTGGCGGATGACCTCCGCGATCTCGTTCACCGGCACCCGCTCGCCCCAGTCTGAGGATTGTACGATGGGCCAGATCAACTTCTTTTCGCCGGGTTCGCCGCGGAGGCCCAGGAGTTCGCCGAGCTGGGCGGTCTGGCGCGAAATCCAGGCCGGATCGCCGGCGTGGCCGAACCGGGCATGATACGGCATGATGCTGAAGACATCGAGGTGAGGCGCCTGCGCACGCAGGTCGATGGCGAGCTTATGGCGGATCGCGCCCTCGCGTTCGCCCTCGCCCCAGGGGCAATGGAAGGTCCCGAGCAGCGCCTTGGGCCGGACTTCTTTTTGAATCGCGCGGTATTCCCGGATCCAATCGGTGAAGACGCCGCATCGGTATTCCGTCCAGCGGTCGCGATGAATTCCAAGCAAGCGCGCCGCGGCGGCCGGGATGTCGGCCGGCAGGGGGATGCCGGTCGCATCGGTGAATCCCCGCAAGGCCGCCGGACAGAAGTCGGTGTCGGGTAGTTCGGGTTCAGCTTGCTCCCAGGCGGCATGGGAGTGGTGGTAATCGAGCCAGATGCCGTCGATTTCGAAGGTCTCCAGCACCCGCCGGAACTCCTGCATCCGGTCGCGCCGGTAGCCCGCGTGGTGGGCGCTCACGCCTTGCCACCCCGAGGGGGCGGGACAGGGACGTCCGTCGGGACCGACCGGGGCCGCGTCCGGATGATCCCGGAGGAACGCCGCCTGGTGCATCGAGTTGAATTCCGCGTAGACCTTGAGTCCGAGCTCGCGGTGCCGCGCGATTTCATCCGTCCGGAGAGCACCAGACCCGACCCAGACGGCGTCGATGCCATAGTCGGCCGGTTTTTCGCCGCGCTCAAGGATCTGCCGGAGAAAGCCGCCGTAGATCCCGGTCGTCATCGGTCGCCGCCGTGTCGGGGCGACGCAGCCCGAGAAGAAACCGGCCGCGGCGAGACCTGAGGCGGACAGGAAGGCGCGACGGGTGGTCATCGTTCAGGGACGCAGGACGCGGACGCGGTGATTCTCGGAGTCGCCGACGAAGACGCTGCCGTCCTTATCGACGAAGACGCCGTGCGGGCGGGCCAGCTGGCACTTCAGGGGGTCACCGTCGGGGCCATCCCCTTTGACGCCGGTGCCGATCTTGAGTTCAAGGTTGCCCGTCTTGGCGTCGACCATGCGGATCGAGTGGGATTCGGTGTCGACCAGCCACGCGTTGCCTTGGGCGTCGACGGCGACGCCCTTGGGCCCGCTGAGCGTGGCGAGCTTGGCCGGTCCGCCGTTGCCGGTGAAGCCCTTCTTGCCGCTGCCGGCGACATGGGTGATCTTGTCGGCCTTGAGGTCGAGCTTGAAGACCTGGTTGCCTTCGCGGGTGCAGACCCAGAGGTTGCCGGCGGCGTCGAAGTCGATCGAGCGCGGGCCCTTGAGCGGCGTGCCCTTGACCGGAGCGCCGTCGGGCGTTTCCCCCGCCTTACCCGTGCCGGCGATGGTGCTGATGCGTTTCGTCTTCATGTCGACCTTGCGGATGACGTGGTTACCGATGTCGCAGATGAAGAGGTCGCCGTTCGCGTCGAACTGGATGCTGTGCGGATTGCGCAGGAGCGCCTGGTCGGCCGGGCCGCCGTCGCCGGCGTAACCCGGTTTGCCCGTGCCGACGATCGTGGTGATGATGCCGGTCTTCACGTCGATCTTGCGCACGGCGTGGTTCTGCATGTCGACGACGAAGAGGTTGCCGCGCTTCGGGCCGAAGCGGA
>CAZXSI010000192.1:0-2116 GCA_964643215.1 uncultured Klebsiella sp.
TCCTTGAGGATCTTTTCGGACGGGATGGCCTTGAGGCCGTAGGTGTTTTGTAGGTGAGTCATGGCAATAAGAGGACGATCTTCTCATTGCTGACAAGAGGGGCATCAGGCCCGCACCCGCCTTCGCGGGCCCTTTCGGGCCTTAATCCGACTTCGGAATCGCCCGGCACCCCGGCCGACGTTGTCGCACGATCATGCGATAACACGATGCCGAGCCGTGGTGACGGGGCTTTTCAGCGTCGCGCTTTTTCGGCGTCGTTTTTACCCCAGGCCCGTTTTCAGGCGCTTCTGGCCCGCTCGGCGGCGCTCGGCTTGTAGCCGAACTCGACCTTCCCGAGCGTGTGCATGTTGTATTGGAGGATGATCTTCGCCGTGGGTCGGCCCTTCGCCTTCGCCGCCCGCAGTCGGAAGCCGACTTCGTTGTTCCGTTCGAGCAGGTCCTTCTCGGCGAGGGCGTGCCAGGCCTTGAATTGCTTCAGGCCGGCCTCCAGCAGGCGTCGTTCGGTCACGGCGTCGAAGTAGACGCCGTAGTTCTGCTGCACGACGTAATCGACGACGCGCAGCAGCTTTTCGCCGCCCTTCGACTCGTCGTGATAGGTCTCGAGGAAAGCGAGCAGTTCCGGGAACAGCTGCGCCGGCGCCTCCGCGTCGAGCGCCTCCTCCGGCTTGCCGCCCTCGGCGACGGCCGACTGGTAGTGCTTCGCGGCTTCGCGGACTTCCTCGCGGTTCTTGGTCGGCAGGAGCGTGGCCTGGCTTTGCCAGGCGAGACGCGCCCGGAACATGTCCGTCAGGCGGCCCCGCGCCTTGGGCTCCCGGGCGTATTCCTCGACGAGCTCCTGCTGGAGCGCGAGGACGGCCGAGGCGCGGTGATAGCGCGGGTTGGTCGCATAGCCGGCGGCGAACCGCAGGCAGAGGGCGCGCAGTTCGTCCTGCCCGCGATAGGCGCGCGCGGCCTCCCGGAGCAGCTGCAGCGTCAGCTTGCTCGCCCATTCGATGGGCGCGGGCTGCTTGGACTCATCCTTTGCTTCCGGGTGGTCCATCCATTCGGCGGCGGCCAGGTCGTGCTGACCATAGGTCTGCCGGGCCAGCCAGTAGGCGCGCCCGGCGGCGAGCCGTCCGCGGATCGCGAGTTCGTGGCTAGCGTCGGCCACCAGCCAAGCCTGTGCCTCCCGGCACGCGGCGCCGAGATCGGTCGAGCAAAGCCGGCGGAAGGCGTCCAGTTCCGGCGTCCGGGCCGTGGCGAGCAGTTCGATGCGTTCACGGAGGAACGCAGCGGCGTTGCCTGAACGGCGCTGCGCGAGCGCCACGGCATGCGCGCGGTCCGATCCGGCCCGCTGCGGCCCGTAATGGTGCGCGAGTACGGCGGGGAACGCGCCGCTCGCGTCGTCGGCCAGGCGGGCGAATTCTGTGCGCAGTTCCCGACGTAAGGTCGCGACGGCCTCTTCTCCGAGCTGCCACTCGGCGCCCTTCTGGGCGAGGACACGGGCGAAGCCTTCGACTAGTCGGAGGTAGGGAAGGGCGACGAGCCGTCCATCGTCGTCGACGACCACTGTGGCCGGAGCGGGCTTCGCCCCTTCGATTGCCTCTAGCCGCCGCAAGAGGGCCTTGGTCGCCGCGGCTTTGTCTTCGGGCGTGAGGGGAGTGAGTTGCGTGAGCAATCCCCACGCCAGGGCGGGGATGGCGGTTTCGCGGAACGAGGCCTCGACCTGGACGGCGAGCGCCTTCTCGGGGTCTTCGGAGTGCAGGCCGATGGCATGGCCGACGAAGCGGGAGACCAGTTGTCCTGTGGGCACGACCGGCGGCCAGCTCGGCGGATGGTCGAAGTCGTAGGCGTCCTGTAGCTCCGTCAGCTTGTGGATCGAGGACAGCGTCAGCTTCTCCTGGTGACGCATCTGGTCGGCCATGATGGACAGCTTCTTGCCGATCTTCTGTTCGCCCTTGGCCAGCTGGCCGGCGGCGAAATCCAGCAGCCCGCCCGCGAAGCGTCCGCCGAACCACACCCGGGCGCGTTGCAGCCCGTCGCGGTCCTCGGGCAGCTTCTGGTTGGCGCCGGCGGCGACCTCCCGTTCCAGCTCACGCAGGAAAGTCAGGTAGTTGAAGTCCTTCGACCGGGGCAT
>CAZXSI010000193.1:0-2101 GCA_964643215.1 uncultured Klebsiella sp.
CTCGAAGATCTCGCCGAACAGTTCGCGAAAGTCGGCGCTCCGCTCGTGATCCGCAGCGGCGACTCGCTCGCCGAGCTCAAGCAGCTCGTGAAGGAGACCGGCGCGGGACTCGTGACGTGGAATCGTCGCCACGAGCCTCTGATCGTCGAGCGCGACACCCAGGTGAAGACCTCGCTGCGCAACGCCGGCGTGAAAGCCGAATCGTTCAACGGCAACCTCCTGCACGAGCCGCACCTCGTGAAAACCCTCGCCGGCAATCCCTTCCAGGTCTTCACGCCCTTCTGGAAGAACTGCCTCGCGAACCTCAAGTTCGGCATCCCCCTCAAGGCCCCGAAGAAGCTCACCCCTTACGATAAGCCCCTGAAGTCCGTCTCCGTCGCCAAGCTCGGCCTGCTCCCGAAGATCAAGTGGGACACCGAATTCCCGGCCCATTGGGACCCGACGCGCAAGGGCGCCGAGAAGCGCCTGAAGGACTTCGTGGCCGCTCCGGTCAAGGATTACCCGACCGACCGCGACATCCCGAAGCTCGACGGCACCTCGCGCCTTTCGCCTTACCTGCACTTCGGCCAGGTCTCCCCGCTCGAGATCGTCGACGCCGTCCGCACCGCCGGGAAGCTCGGCACCAAGGGTGGCGAGAAATACGTCGCGGAGGTCGGCTGGCGTGAATTCGCCCAGCACCTCATCCATCACTTCCCGCAGACCCCTGACCGGCCGCTGCGCAAGGAGTTCGAGAAATTCCCGTGGCAGCCGGACAAGAAGCTCCTGCGCGCGTGGCAGGTCGGTCGTACCGGCTACCCGATCGTCGACGCCGGGATGCGTCAGCTCTGGCAGACCGGCTGGCAGCACAACCGCGTGCGCATGATCGCCGCCTCCGTGCTCGTGAAGCACCTTCTCCAGCCCTGGAACGAAGGCGCCAAGTGGTATTGGGACACCCTCGTCGACGCCGACCTCGGCGCGAACACCATGGGTTGGCAGTGGGCCGGCGGCTGCGGCGCCGACGCCGCTCCCTATTTCCGTGTCTTCAACCCCGTCCTCCAGGGCGAGAAGTTCGACCCCGATGGCGAGTATGTGCGTCGCTGGGTGCCGGAACTCGCCAAGCTTCCTGCTGAGTGGATCCACCAGCCGTGGGAAGCGCCGATGCACGTCCTCGCCGAAGCCGGCATCAAACTCGGGAAGGATTATCCTGTGCCGCTGATCGGCCTGACCGAAGGAAGAGATCGCGCGTTGAAGGCGCTCAAGGGGATGCGACCAGAGTAGAGGACTGCATTGAGGACTGCGTTGAGGGCTGAGTGGAGGACTGAATTGATTAAATGCAACGGGTAGGGTCGGGACCGCGTCACGACATAGCTGTCTCGAGTTCGCCGCAGGGCGAACCATGGTAGGGGCACGATTTATCGTGCACTCCGTATCAGGTATTAGCGGTTAGCGATTGGCGGTTGGGAACACATTGAGGCAGGAGGGCGCGGCGAAGCCACGCCCCTACCCTCGGCCGCCCTGCGGCGGCCTGGTAGGGCTGACCGGCCCGGTCAGCCACGGTTGAGCGGGCCGCTCAACCCTACCAAACCATTCGGTTTCCGGTCACCCCTTGAGCCCTTCCGCGCAAACCCTTGTCAATTGACCACAATGAGAGCCCAGGCGTATAAGAATCGCATGCCCCTCGTCGCCCGCCCCAGGTTGATCGCCGTCTTGCTGGTGGGCCTGCTGGCTTCTTGCGGGTTCGCTGCAGCTGCCGACACCTCCGCCTCTCCGGACAAGGCCAATCCGGCCCCGCACGCCGCGTATCCCAAGCCGTTTTCTCGTCCGAATTCGATGGGGGCAGATTACGATACCTGGCGTGACGCGAAAGGCCCGGATGTCGGCGTGACGACCGTGGATGTCCGGCGCCTGCCGTCGCGCGTCGATAATTCCACCCGCCCGCAGTTCCCGCCGATCTACAAACAGAAAGGCGGAGCCTGTGGTCAGTTCACGGCGGTCGCCTCGATGTTCACCTACGAGATGAACCTCCTGAACGGCACCGTGGCCACCACCGATGCCACGCGCTTCCCCGCGGATTTCTCGTGGAACATGTGCAACGCGGCCAACAGCGCGCAAGGTTCGGAAG
>CAZXSI010000194.1:0-2092 GCA_964643215.1 uncultured Klebsiella sp.
AGAAAGGCGCCGACATCCTCGTCGGCGAAGGCCAGCACCTCGCCATCGGCGCCAACTTCGGCGGTCCCGGCCTCGGCATCTTCGCCGTCCGCCACAACGCCGACAAGAAGAACGAAGTCCGCGAGACCCCCGGACGCTTCGTCGGCAAGGCCAAGGACAACGCCGGACGCGATTGCATCGTGATGGTGATGTCCACCCGCGAGCAGCACATCCGCAAGGACAAGGCCACGTCGAACATCTGCTCCAACCAGGCCTTCATCGCCACGATCGCCGGCGCCTCCATCCTCGCCCGCGGCGAAGCCGGCATGGCCGCCGCCTGCGTCGCCGGCCGCGACCTGGCCCGCCGCGCCGCCGCCAAGCTGCACAACATCCCTGGACTTAAGGTCTGCTACGCGAACCAGCCCTTCTGGAACGAGTTCAGCCTGATGCTCCCCGAACCCGCCGCCGCCGTCATCGCCAAAGGGCGCGCCGCCGGACTCCACGTCGGCGTCGACATCACCGGCCGCACGCCGTGCAACTGCTCGCTGCTCAAGATCTCCTTCAGCGACCTGCAGTCCGCCGCCGACGCCGACAAGCTCGTCGCCTTCTTCGAAGGCCTCTACGGCAAGTCCGCCGGCGCGAAGACGCTCGCCGAGATCCCGGCCGCCCTGCTCCGCCAAGGCGCCGTCGGCCTGCCCTCCTTCCCGCTCGCCGAACTGAAGGCCTACTACACGAAGCTCGGCGAACTCAACGTCTCGCCCGACACGGGCTGCTTCCCGCTCGGTTCGTGCACGATGAAGTACAACCCGCACATCAACGACTGGGCCGCGGGCCTGCCGGGCTTCACCGGGCTGCACCCGCAGGCTCCGATCGAGGACGCGCAGGGCTCGCTCGAGCTCCTCTGGCAGACCCAGGAGTGGTTCCGCAAGATCACCGGCCTCGCCGGCCTGACCACCCAGCCCGTCGCCGGCGCCCAGGGCGAGCTCGTCGGCCTCAAGCTCTTCCAGGCCTACCACCGCCACCACGGCCAGCACCGCGACATCATCCTCATCCCGTCGACCGCCCACGGCACGAACTTCGCCACGGCGACCACCGCCGGCTACGCCACCAAGCGCAACCCCGACGGCTCGCCCTCGGGCATCATGATCCTGAAGTCCGCCCCCGACGGCCGCGTCGACCAGGCCGACTTCGCCGCGAAGATCGCCGAGTTCGGTCCGCGCATCGCGGGCATGATGGTGACCAACCCGAACACCTCCGGCGTCTTCGAGACCGACTTCCAGAAGATGGCGGCGGAGATCCACCGCGTCGGCGGCCTCGTCTACATGGACGGCGCCAACATGAACGCCATCGCGGGCTGGGTGAACCTCGGCGCCCTCGGCGTCGACGCGGTCCATAACAACCTGCACAAGACCTGGACGGTCCCCCACGGCGGCGGCGGCCCTGGCGACGGCATCGTGGCGGTCTCCGCGCGCCTCATGGACTTCCTCCCCGGCTTCCAGATCGAGAAGCGCGGCGACGTCTTCGTGCCGGTGAAGCCGAAGCACAGCATCGGCTCTTTCCACCGCCATTGGGGCAACTTCGCCCACAAGGTGCGCGTCTATGCCTACCTGCAACGCCTCGGCAAGGAAGGCGTCCGCCGGATGTCCGCGATGTCCGTGCTGTCCAGCCGCTACCTGTTCGCGAAGCTCGGCCAGAAATTCCCGTCGCTCCCGGGCGCGGCCGACGGCGTGCCGCGCATGCACGAGTTCATCCTCACGCTCACGGAAGAGGACTTCAAGCGCATCGAGGCCGCCGGCATCCCGCGCGCGAGCATCATCGCCCGCGTCGGCAAGCTCTTCCTCGACTTCGGCTTCCACGCCCCGACCGTCGCCTTCCCCGAGGTCTTCGGCCTGATGATCGAGCCGACGGAATCCTACACGAAGACCGAGCTGGATCGCTTCGCCGAGGTCGTGCTGGCCATCGGCGAGCTCATCCGCACGAACCCGGAAGTGCTCAAGTCCACCCCGCGTTTCACGCCGGTGGACCGGGTCGACGAAGTCGCCGCGAACCGTAACCTCGTCCTCAGCGAACGCCTCACGGCCCTCCCGCCGATCAACGAGAACCGGCTCTCGCC
>CAZXSI010000195.1:0-2085 GCA_964643215.1 uncultured Klebsiella sp.
GTTCGAGACCTCCTCGATGTTCATGTGGAACAGGTCGCAGAGCAGCTTCACGTTGGCGATCCCGCGCGCCTCGAGGAACTGGGCGGCGTCGAGCTGGCGATTGAGGAGGTTCGTCTCGTAGCGGTTGAGCGGCTCGTAGAGCAGCGGGACGCCGTGGCGGGCGGCGTGGGCGCCGAGGTCGGTGAGCGCGTCGGCGAGCCAGGCGAGCGCCTGCTCGCGGGAGACTTCGCCCTCGGCCTTGCCCTGCATCGAGCCGATGATCGCGGGGGCCTTGAACTCGCCGCCGACGTCGATGATCGCGCGGATGAACTCCCGGGCCTGGGAGCGGATCGCGGGGTCGGCGTGGGTCAGGTGCCACTTATGGACGAGCCAACCGCCGCCGGTGCCGAAGGCCGCGGCCGCGAGGCCATGCTGCTTCAGCAGGGCGTGGAGCGCCGGACGGTCGATGGAAGCCGCGGACGGGGCGAAGACCTCGATCGCGTCGAAACCCAGCTTCGCGGCGGAAGCCGCGGCGGGGGCGAGGCCGTCCCAATAGACGAACGGACCGCCCTTGGCTTGGGCGACGAGCGAGACCGTGATCGCGGATTTAATCACGAGGGAACTCTGCCCCACCGAGGAAGGTGGGGCAAGTTCCGCTTGCGACGGTGTTTAGCCGAAAAACGGCAGGTTACTCCGTCATCCCCTGCGAGGTGCGGCTCTTCACGAGACGCTGCACCAAGGCGAAGCGGAGGATCTGCTCCATCTTCGCGACCTCGACCGGATCGACGTCCTTCTGGTTGCGCGCGGCCTCGACGGCCTGGCGGGCGCGGGCTTCGGCGTTCTCGACGGCCTTCAGGTCGATCTTCGCTTCGTCGATGGCGGCTTCGGTCACGACCGAGACCTTGTCGGAGACGACGCGGACGAAGCCCTGGTCGATGGCGAGGCGGCTGACCTTGCCGTCGACCGTCACGATGACCTCGCCGGCGGCGATGATCGCGGTGATGGGCTGGTGGCCGGGCAGGATGCCGATGCTGCCCATGGCGGTGGGCAGGGTCACCTTGTCCGCCGTGCCTTCATAGGCGCGGCGGTCAGGGGTGACGATTTCGACCGTAAGGGACATGAGGGCTTATTTCTTGGACTGGCCCGAAGCGGCGAGGACCTCGTCGATGCCGCCCTTCATGTAGAAGTCGTTCTCGTTCACGTGGTCGAGCTCGCCGGAGAGGATCATCTCGAAGCCGCGCAGCGTGTCGTCGAGGGCGACGTACTTGCCGGGCGAGCCGGTGAAGATCTCGGCGACGTGGAAGGGCTGGGAGAGGAACTTCTGCACCTTGCGGGCGCGGAAGACGACGAGCTTGTCCTCGGGGGACAGTTCGTCGAGGCCCAGGATCGCGATGATGTCCTGGAGGTCCTTGTAGCGCTGCAGGAGGCCCTGCACGCCGCGGGCGACGCGGAAGTGGCGGTCGCCGACGACTTCGGGCGCGAGCGCGGTCGAGGTGGAGGCGAGCGGGTCGACGGCCGGGTAGATGCCCAGCTCGGCGATGCGGCGCTCGAGCACGACGGTCGAATCGAGGTGCGCGAAGGTGTTGGCGGGGGCCGGGTCGGTCAGGTCGTCCGCCGGGACGTACACCGCCTGGAAGGACGTGATGGAGCCCTTCTTGGTGGAGGTGATGCGTTCCTGGAGGTTGCCCATCTCGGAGGCGAGGGTCGGCTGGTAGCCCACCGCGGAGGGCGAGCGACCAAGGAGCGCGGACACTTCGGAGCCGGCCTGGGAGAAGCGGAAGACGTTGTCGACGAAGAGGAGCACGTCGCGGTTCTGCTCGTCGCGGAAGAATTCGGCCATCGCGAGGGCGGAGAGGGCGACGCGCATACGGGCGCCGGGCGGCTCGTTCATCTGGCCGTACACGAGGGCGACCTTGGACTTCGAGAGGTCCTTCTGGTCGATGACGCCCGCTTCGGACATCTCGTGGTAGAGGTCATTGCCTTCGCGGGAACGCTCGCCGACGCCGGCGAAGACGGAGAAACCGCCCTGCTTCATCGCGATGTTGTTGATCAGCTCCATGATGACGACGGTCTTGCCGACGCCGGCGCCGCCGAAGGCGCCGACCT
>CAZXSI010000196.1:0-2060 GCA_964643215.1 uncultured Klebsiella sp.
TCCCTACCCCTACCCCCACCCCTACCCCTCAGCATCTAAACCTTCCCCTCCCCTCCCTCCCCCCTTTATCCTCCGCCGACGTCCATGTCGGAATCCCCCCGCGATCAGATCCTCCGCCTCCGCGCCGCCATCCAGCGTCACGAGGAACTGTATCGCAAGAAGCACGCCCCGGAGATCTCCGACTTCGAGTTCGACAAGCTCGTCGACCAGCTCGCCGACCTGGAACGCAAGTACCCTGAGTTCGCCGGACCCGACCTCGGCATCGGCGACGACAAGTCCGAAGGCTTCCAGCAGGCCGACCACAAGGCCCCGATGCTGTCGCTCGACAACACCTACGACGAGGCCGACTTCCGCGCCTTCGGCGACCGCCTCTACAAAGCCCTCGGCGGCACGGGCCTCGAGTTCATCGTCGAACCGAAGGTCGACGGCGTGGCGGTCTCGCTCACCTTCGAGCAGGGCAAGTTCGTCCGCGCGGTCACCCGCGGCAACGGCGCCCGGGGCGACGATGTCACGGCCAACGTCAGCCTGATCCGCGAGATCCCCCGCACGCTCAAGGGCGCGCCCGACCTCCTGGAGGTCCGCGGCGAGATCTACATGGAACTCGCCGAGTTCCAGCGCCTCAACCAGCTCCGCGAAGCCGAAGGCGAACCCCTCTACGCCAATCCCCGCAATCTCGCCGCCGGCACGGTCAAGCTCCTCGACGGCGAGGAAGCCCGCAAGCGTCGCCTGAGCATCGTCTGCTACGGCCTCGGCGCCTGCGAGCCGGCTACGGCCTTCGCCTCTCTCAAAGAGTTCAAGACGAAGCTCAAGACCTGGGGCTTCCCCATCCGCGACGACATCGATGTCCAGCAAGGCGTCGACGCCGCCTGGAAGGCCATCCAGCAGCTCGACGTCCTCCGCCGCGACCTTCCCTTCCCGACCGACGGCGCCGTGGTGAAGGTCAACCGCCTCGAAGACCAGCGTCGCGCCGGCACGACGAGCAAGTTCCCGCACTGGGCCGTGGCGTTCAAGTTCCCGCCCGACCAGGCCGAGACCATCCTTCGCAAGATCAGCATGCAGGTCGGCCGCACCGGCGCCATCACGCCCGTCGCGGAACTCGACCCCGTGCTCTTGGCCGGCTCGACCGTCGCCCGCGCGACGTTGCACAACGCCGATGAGATCGCCCGCAAGGACATCCGCGAAGGCGACACCGTCCGCATCCAGAAAGCCGGCGAGATCATCCCGCAGGTCCTCGGCGTCGTACTGGAGAAACGTCCCGCCGAGGCCCGGCCGTTCGACTTCGAAGCCCGCCTCAAGGAGCTCGGCCTGAACGCCGCCCGCGACGGCGAGGAAGCCGCCTATAAGCTCCGCGCCCCGTCGCGCGAGATGAAGATCCGTCGCCTCGTCCACTTCGCCAGCAAGCAGTGCCTCGACATCGACGGCCTCGGCGACGCCGTGGCCGAACAGCTCGTGGAGCTCAAGCTCGTCGACGTCCCGGTCGACGCCCTCGCCATCACGCCCGCCCAATGGCGCATGCTCGAAGGCTTCAAGGACAAGTCCGTCGACAACATGATGGCCGGCCTCGAACAGGCGAAGCAGCGCGAGCTCTGGCGCGCGATCCACGCGCTGGGCATCCCGAATGTCGGCATGCAGACCGCCAAGGACCTCGCCCGCCACTTCAAGTCCATGGACGCGCTCGAGTCCGCCCAGCCCGGCGACCTCCTCCTCACCAAGGTCGGCAAGAAAGGCGGCGTCTCGTATGAGTCCGTCATCTCCGGCGTCGGCGTCGAGGTCTCCGAGTCGATCCTATCGTTCTTCAGCGACCCTAACCATCGCGATTGGGTGAAGGCCATGCGCGCCGCCGGGCTGAACCTCGTCGAAGCCGCCGCGGCGGGCTCCGTGGAAGGCGTCGCCGGCAAGACGTTCGTGCTCACCGGCACCCTGCCCACGCTCGGACGCGACGAAGCGCGCGACCTCATCGAGAAAGCCGGCGGCAAGGTCTCCGGCAGCGTCAGCAAGAAGACCGATTACGTCGTCGCCGGCGAGGAAGCCGGCTCGAAGCTCACCAAGGCCCAGGAACT
>CAZXSI010000197.1:0-2048 GCA_964643215.1 uncultured Klebsiella sp.
AGATCGTCACCGACGCCTGCGGCAAGCTGGGCGGCAAGGGCGGCGGCAAGCCCGACGCCGCGATGGGCGGCGGCACCGACGTCTCCAAGGTCGCCGAGGCCTTGGGCAGCGTGGCGTAAGGCGAGACAGGGGTAGGGGTAGGGATTGGGGTAGGGGTAGCTAACACTAGCCTTGGGTAGGCATTGGCTGGGGCACCCATTTTCAGGTCACGGGTCTCATCCGTCAGAAGTCGGATCCGGGTAATCAGGTTCAGGTTCGGGTTCAGGAAATCTGTCATCCGTCCTCTGTCATCTGTCATCGACTCAGCCATCCATTCATTCCAAGCGGCCGGTGGCGGGAATAATCCATTCAGCCCTCCAATGCGTCCTCCCTCCCCTTATCACTTTTATCAATCCTCCCCCGCCTTCCTCTGATTGCCTCGGGCCCTCGAGCCCTCTATTCCTCGACTCATGCGCCTCCTCCCTCTCCTCGCCCTGACCGCCCTGACCGCCCTCGCGCCCTTCGTGGCCTTCGCCCAGAGCCAAGGCCTCGCCGGCCCGACGCCGAAGCAACATGTCCGCCTGGTGGTGGAGGCGGGCAGGATCGTCGTGCCGCTCTCGGTCACGATCAAGGGCAAGGATCGCGGCAAGGTCGACGATCGCATCGAGACGATCCGCAAGGAACTCGAGAAGCGTTTCGCCGACCAGCCGGGCTGGGAACTCCGCGAGACCGCGGCGGAGTTCGCCCGGCCCGAAGCCAAGTCCTACGTCTCCCGTCCGGCCGGCGGCAGCAAACTCTTCGGGGACGACGAGCCGGACAAAGGCGATGTGACCTACGTCGCCAACGCCCGCTGGGAACTGCTGACCGAGGCGGAGAAAGGCGCGAAGGGCGTCGCCATCCTCCGGACCAAGGCGGACGGGCTGACCAAGGCGAACAGCGAGGACGAGAAGCAGGTCGTCGGCAATCCCGAGTATCGACTCAACGACCCCGAAGATTTCCGCGACGAGCTGCTCGGCCTCATCAAGGCCGACTTCGAGGAAGCGAAGAAGCACCTGCCCGAAGGCCAGTGGACGCTCGAGCTCAGCGGCCTCGCCGGCCCGGTCAACGTCGTCGCCCTCGGCGGCAAACGCTTCGAGGTCAGCCTCGCCTACCGGATGGCTTTCCTGACGCCGAAGCCCGAAAAGGCCACGAAATAAGGGTTTTCCGGGCGACCGGGTCCCGCTTGTCCTTGCCCTTCCCAGCAGGGCGGCTAGTCGTCATTCATGGCCATCCGCCGCCTCACGCTCGTCGTCAACCGCACCAAGCCCGGCGTGGATGACATCGTGCGTTCGGTCCAGGAAGCCGCCCAGAAAGCCGGCGTGACCCTCACGGTCGCCGACGGCTGGCCGATCAGCCGCGCGACCCTCCAAGGGGCCGACGCGTGCGGCGTGGTCGGCGGCGACGGCACCTTCCTCGGCGTGGCCGAGGCCGCCGCGCTCGAAGGCGTCCCGCTCTTCGGCATCAACCGCGGCAAGCTCGGCTTCCTCGCCGCCTACCCGAGCGAAGACGTCGGCGCGTCGCTCCAGTCCATCCTCGCCGGCGACTTCCGCGTCGAGAAGCGCGCGCTGCTCGAGGTCCGCTTCGCCGACGGCAGCTTCGCCCTGGCGCTGAACGACATCGTGATCAAGACGCGCGACGTGTTCCGCATGGGCCGCTTCGCCGTGCTCGCCGACGGCGCCCGCGTCAACGAGTACCGCGCCGACGGCCTGATCCTCGCCTCCCCTACCGGCACCTCGGCCTACAACCTCGCCGCGGGCGGCCCGCTCGTCGATCCCGCCGCCTCCGTGCTCGTCCTCACGCCGATCTGCGCGCACACGCTCTCGAACCGCTCCGTGATCTTCGACGGCGAGACCGAGCTCGAGATCCGCAGCGAAGACAGCGCCCTGCTCGGCCTCTCGGTCGACGGCCGCGAGACCCTCGAGGCCCAGCGCCGGCTCCCCCTCGTCATCCGGACCGCCAAGGTCCAGCTTGGCCTCCTGCGTCCGAAATCGCTCACCCATTTCGACGTCCTGCGCAGCAAGCTGAAGTGG
>CAZXSI010000198.1:0-2047 GCA_964643215.1 uncultured Klebsiella sp.
ACCTCGTCGACACCGAGACCGGCCCGAACGGTTTCACGACCCCGGGCGAAGTCTCCCCCGACCGCAAGGACGCGCGCCTGGCCTTGCTCGAAGCGCTCGGTGAACGCCCCCCCGGCGGCTCGGCCCTCGAGGAATACGCGGCCGCGCAGCAGGAGGCCTTCCGTCTGGCAGGCCCTTCGTTCATGCGCCACTTCGACCTCAAGCAGGAGTCGCCCGCCGTGCGCGCCTCCTACGGCGGCGAATTCGGCCAGCGTTGCCTGCTCGCCCGTCGCCTCGTCCAAGGCGGCGTCCGCTTCGTCGAAGTGTCTCACAACCTGAACTTCATCAACGGCGCCGGCTGGGACGTGCATAACGAAGGCATCGACAACCAGCACGTCCTCATCCGCGAGCTCGACCACGCCCTCGCCGGCCTGATCGAAGACCTCAAGCGCACCGGCATGCTCGACAAGACCCTCGTCGTCATCGGCACCGAGTTCGGACGTCCGCCGGAGTTCGACGCCAAGGGCGGCCGCGGCCACCAGGGCACCGCCTTCTCGATGATCCTCGCCGGCGGCGGCCTGAAGCATTGCGGCGCCTACGGCGTCACCGACGACCTTGCAAAGAAGGTCGTGGAGAATCCGGTCAGCATCCCGGACTTCCACGCCACGATCCTCGCGGCCCTGAACGTCGACACCACCCGCGACCTCATGGCCGGCTCCCGTCCCGTCCCCGTGACCGACGGCGGCACGCCGATCGCCAAACTTTTCTAAGCACAAGGGGTAGGGATAGGGGTCGGGGTAGGGGTAGGAATCTGAAGTGAGCCAAGCAAAAGTGCGCGGACTCTCTCCTCTCTGCATGAGTCATCAGCCTACCCCTACCCCCACCCCGGCCCTACCCCTGAGTCAATTGACATCCCCCCGTTATCCCTTCCTGCTGTGGGCATGGCTCGCAAAGGCATCCTCCTCCTGAACCTCGGTTCGCCGAAAAGCACCTCGGTGCCCCATGTCCGCGAGTATCTCCGCGAGTTCCTGGGCGACGAGCGCGTGATCGATTATCCCGCCGTCTTCCGCTTCGCGCTCCTCGAAGGCATCGTCCTGCGCACCCGCCCGAAGAAGTCCGCCGCCGCCTACGCGACCGTCTGGACCCCGGAAGGCGCCCCGCTCCTCGTCACGACCGAGAAGCTCCGCAAGAAGCTCGAGGCCGCCACCGGCCTGCCCGTCATCACCGGCATGCGCTACGGCACGCCCTCGTGCGCCGAAGCTGTCCAGGAAGTCCTCAAACAAGGCATCGACGACCTGTTCGTCATGCCGCAGTACCCGCACTACGCGATGTCGTCCTATGAGACCGTCGTGGTGAAGATCCAGGAGGAGCTCGCCCGCCTCGCGCCGAACCTGAAGTATCACGTGCTGCAGCCCTACTTCAACGACCCGGCCTACATCGACTGCCTCGTGGAGTCGGCCAAGCCCTGGCTCAGCAAGCCCTTCGACAAGATCCTGTTCTCCTACCACGGCGTCCCGGAGCGCCACCTGCGCAAGGGCGACGCCTCCAAGGCCCATTGCACCAAGGTCAAGGACTGCTGCCTCCAGGCCAGCCCTTCGCACGCCAACTGCTACAAGCACCAGTGCGTGCAGACCACCCTGCTCTTCGCCAAGCGCGCGGGCCTTTCGCCCGACAAGTTCGAGATGTCGTTCCAGTCGCGCTTCGGTCCGGAGAAGTGGGTCCCGCCCTACACCGACGAACGTTTCGAGGCCCTTCCTTCCGAAGGCGTGAAGAAGCTGCTCGTGATGTGCCCGGCCTTCACCGCCGACTGCCTCGAGACCATCGAGGAGATCAGCGAGGAAGGTAAGGAAGACTTCCTGCACGCCGGCGGCGAATCCTTCGAGCAGATCCCCTGCCTCAACGACCAGGACGTCTACGTGAAGTACCTCGCCGACCGCGCGGCGAAGTGGACGCCGAATCACGTCTGAGCGAAGCAGAGCTTCAGGGGTAGGTACAGGGGTAGGGGTTGGGGTAGGCTTAAAGACAAAGGGGCGACATCCACTCGATGTTGTCCTTTTTATTTTCCTAC
>CAZXSI010000199.1:0-2046 GCA_964643215.1 uncultured Klebsiella sp.
TCCTCGACAACCCGGTGTCCATGCCGGATCCGTCCGCCATCGAGCACATCGAGGAGCCGACCATCCGCGCCCACATCCATATCCCCGGCACCTCGATCGGCGACATGCTGACGCTGGTCCAGGAGAAGCGCGGCATCTGCGAACGCACCGAGACCATCGACGGCGACCGCGTCGTCCTCGTCTGCCTGCTGCCGCTCAACGAGATCCTCGTCGACTTCAACGACCGCATGAAATCCATCACCCGCGGCTACGGCTCGATGGACTACGAGCTCGGCGAGTACGTCACCTCGGACCTCGTGAAGATGGACATCCGCGTGAACGAGGAGCCGGTCGACGCCTTCTCCTCGATCGTGCACGCCTCCAAGGCCGAAGGCCGCGGCCGCGCGCTCTGCGAGAAGCTCAAGGAGCTCCTGCCGCGCCAGCTCTTCAAGATCGCCATCCAGGCCGCCGTCGGCTCCAAGGTCATCGCCCGCGAGACCATCGGCTCCGTCGGCAAGGACGTGACCGCGAAGTGCTACGGCGGCGACATCACCCGCAAGCGCAAGCTCCTCGAGAAGCAGAAGGAGGGCAAGAAGCGCATGAAGCAGATCGGCAAGGTCGACATCCCGCAGGAGGCCTTCATCAAGATCCTCAAGAACGAGGGCTGAGCCCCAATTCGGGCTTTCCCTCGGGTGGTCGGGCGTTAGTTTGGCGGGGTCCTCCCCATGTCCTTCTACTACCGTCGTAAGCTCCGCAAGATCGGCAAGGCCTTGCTCGAGGCGTCGGAGAAGGTCGAGCTCTACCGCGGGGATGTCCTGACCAAGGCGGACCTCAACGCGCAGCTCGAGCTGGCCGACAAGGTCCGCGCCGCCTCCAAGGACCGGACGATGGAGGTCACCCAGGTCGAGGCGCTGCTCAACCAGCTCCACGAGGTGCTCGTGCGCAACGGCGGCAAGATCTACCCGCTGACCTCCGGCACCGATTGGACCGAGATGGTGGTCATGGCCGCCATCGTCGCCGGGGCGATCCGCAGCTTCTTCCTGCAGCCGTTCAAGATCCCGACGAATTCCATGTGGCCCACGTACAACGGCATGACCGCCGAGGTGCGCGCCGCCGACGAACCCGTCCCGAGCCTGGCGACGCGACTCCTGGAGAAGGTCCAGTGGACCTGGACCTATGTCATCCCCGCGGAAGCCACCGGCGAGATCGGCATCCCGATCGTGATGAACCGGTACGGCAACAACCAGGTGGAATACGGGCTGCGCTCCCGCCAGCGCGTCGTCGATGAAGGCATCCTGGGCACGGGCATCTGGAAGGGGCCGGCCGACAAGCATGAGATCCAGGTCGGCAACACGCTGCAAGCCGTCGTCATCACGGCCGATTTCGGCTTCGAGACGGTGCTGCTGAGGACTTTCTTCCCCGAGGAGGCCAAGCTGAAGCTGCCTCGCCAGGACCAAGACCGCTGGCGCGTGGTCTTCGCCAAGGCCTCCCGCGAAGGCCGCATCAAGAACGGCCCCTTCGGTCCGGTGCTGATGACCGGCAAGCAGGCGACCGCCGGACAGACCATGCTCAACTTCGACATCCTCACGGGCGACATGCTCTTCGTGGACCGGATGTCCTATCACTTCGTCGACCCTTCCCGCGGCGACACGTTCGTCTTCCGGACGAACAACATCCCGGGCCTGAACGACCAGTATGGTCAGCCTTCGCAGAGCTACTACGTGAAGCGCCTCGCCGGCGTGCCCGGCCAGAAGCTCCGCGTGGGCGAGCAGGGCGAACTCTTCGTCGACGGCAAGGTCGTGACCTCGCCCGAGCCGATGGTGCTCAACAGCCGGCGCGCGATGGACAAGGGTTACTACGGCTACCTGCCCGAGGCCGGCGGCGACCGCTACGCGATCCCGCTGCAGCAGGAATACACCGTGACGCCCGGCCACTATTTCGCGATGGGCGACAACTCCGCCAACAGCTTCGACTCGCGCGGCTGGGGTGAAGTGCCCGCCCAGGACGTCGTCGGCAAGCCGCTCTTCATCCTGCACCCGTTCACGTCCCACTGGGGTCCGGCGAAGT
>CAZXSI010000200.1:0-2033 GCA_964643215.1 uncultured Klebsiella sp.
ATGTCCACCAGCCGGCTGAATTTCAAACTCGAGGCGACGGCCACCGGCTCGCGCGCCCGGGCGGCGACGTTCCGCACGCTGCACAACGAGGTGAAGACGCCCCTGTTCATGCCCGTGGGCACCCAGGCGACGGTCAAGGCGCAGACGTTCGACACCCTGCTCGATTCCGGCTCCCAGATCCTGCTGGCGAACACCTATCACCTGCTCCTGCGTCCGGGCCCCGAGGTCTTCAAGAGCTTCGGCGGCATCCACAAGTTCACCGGCTGGGAGAAATCCTTCCTGACCGATTCCGGCGGCTTCCAGATCTTCTCGCTCCCGCATGCCCGCAACATGAAGGAAGAAGGCGCCGAGTTCCGCAGCTACGTGGACGGCGCCATCCACCTGCTCAGCCCCGAGACCAGCATCGGCACCCAGGTCGCCATCGGCAGCGACATCATGATGGTGCTCGACCAGTGCATCCCGTCGACGGCCGACAAGTCCACGGCCAAGGAGGCGCTCGAGATCACGCACCGCTGGGCCATCCGCAGCCTCAAGGCCCGCGGCGACTCGCCCCAGTCGATGTTCGCGATCGTCCAAGGCGCCCTCTATCCCGACCTCCGCAAGATCAGCGCCGAAGGCCTGACCCAGCTGCCCTTCGACGGTTTCGCCATCGGCGGCCTCGCGGTCGGCGAAGGCAAGGCCCAGCGCGAGGACACGTGCGAGATCGCCGCGGCGCTGCTCCCGCACGACAAGCCGCGCTACCTCATGGGCGTCGGCACCCCGCTCGACCTCCTCGAAGCCGTGCACCGAGGGGTCGACATGTTCGACTGCATCATCCCGAACAAGGTCGCCCAGTTCGGCACCGCCTATACCTCCCGCGGCATCCTGCAGCTGCGCCGCTCGATCTACCGGTTCTCGGAGGAGAAGATCGACCCCGCATGCAAGTGCCCGGTCTGCGCCAAGTATTCACGCGGCTACCTGCATCACCTCACCAAGACCAAGGAGCCGCTCGGCTGGACGCTCCTCGGCCAGCACAACATCTTCTTCTACCACCAGATGATGCGGGAGATCCGCCAGAGCATCCTCGAGGATTCGTTCCTGGCGTATTACCACGACCGCCGTCAGGTCCTGCAGGTCGAGGACATGGACAACCCGGCCGTCCCCCCGAAGGTCGGCAAGGAACGTCGCCCCCGCACCCTCGGCGATTACGAGATCCACATCCACGAGGTCGGCGGCTACGCGAATATCCGGCAGATCTCCTCGGGCGAGATCATGCACCTCCGCCGCGCCCCGATGGACGAAGCCAAGGCGCTGTATGTCGACCAGGCCAAGCTCGCCGAGCGCCTGAAGCTGCCCGAAGGCCAGACCCCCGAGAGCGCCGCCCCGATCGTCATCTGGGACCTCGGACTCGGCGCCGCCGCCAACGCCATGGCCTCGATCCTTTGCTACGAGGCCGAGGCCGCCAAGGGCCCCGTGCGCAACCTGAAGATCATCAGCTTCGAGAACGACCTCGATTCGCTCAAGCTGGCCATGACGCACAAGAACCGCTTCGAGTACCTGCGCCACTCCGGACCGGACGCCGTGCTCGCGCGAGGCACCTGGCAGTCGCGCCAGTATCCCGGCCTGAGCTGGGACCTGCATGTCGGCGACTTCTGGCAGCTCGCCTCCAAGGCCTCCGCCGCGCCGGATATCATCTACTACGACTTCTTCTCGCAGAAGACGAACGCCGACTGCTGGGAGCTCGAATCGTTCAAGCAGCTCTTCGGCTACTGCGACCCCCAGAAGTCGGCGCAGCTCTTCACCTATTGTTCATCGACGACCATGCGAGTCGCGCTGCTCAACGCCGGCTTCTACGTCGCGAACGGCGAAGGCACCGGCTCGAAGAAAGAGACGATCGTCGCGCTCAGCCCCGGCTTCCCGACCCCCTGCCCTTATCCGCTGGTCGGCCAGGAATGGCTCGATCGCTGGCGGCGCTCCTCGAAGAAATTCCCGGATGGCCTCACGCCGGAGCAGCAGGCGGAAGTGGAGAAGAGGATCGAGGGACATAAGCAATT
>CAZXSI010000201.1:0-2028 GCA_964643215.1 uncultured Klebsiella sp.
TGCTGCATGTGGCCGATCAGCGGGTTGTGCCAGTCGATGAAGTAGAGCGAGCCGTCCGGGGCGAACTCGAGGTCGACCGGGCGGAAATTGCCGTCGGTCGAGGTGAGCAGGTCGCCGTTGGCCTTGCCGACGAAGCCGGCGCCGTCGTCACGCTTGGTGCCGAAGCTGATGCCGAGGAAGCCGATCGTGTTGCAGATCATGAAGTCGCCCTGCTGCGCGTCGGGGAAATGACGCGAGGAGACGAATTCGGCGCCCGACGTCGGGCGGGAGCGCTTGGGGACGAACTGCTCGACCTTGATCTGCTCGATGCCGTAGGGGACCTTGGCCGAGAGGGGCAGGGCCCACCAGTTCTCGCCCGAGGAGGCGTCGGAGAGGAAGGGCTGTTCCCAATAGTCGAAGGAGAAGCCCCACGGATTGGAGACGTCGGCCTGCACGCGCTCGAGGCGGTAGGACTTCGGGTCGAAGCGCCAGGCGCCGCCGTCGTTGCAACGACGCGGGCCGTAAGGGGTCTCGACCTGGCTGTGCAGGAAGCGGCCTTCGAGCAGGTAGAAGGCGCCGGAGGCGTCGGCGCAGTAGGCCGAGATGGCGTGGTGCGAGTCGTGCGAGTCGAACCCGTGCAGGATCAGCTCCATGCGGTCGGCCTTGCCGTCCTTGTCGTCGTCGACGAGCAGGGCGAGGTTCGGCTCCTGGGAGACGTAGACGCCTTCGGGCGCGATCTCGAAGCCGATCGGGATGTGGAGATGGTCGGCGAAGACGGACTGCTTGTCGGCCTTGCCGTCGCCGTCGGTGTCCTCGAGGATCAGGATCTTGTCGTTCGGCAGCGCGTCGCCGGGGCGGTAGTGCGGATACGTCGGCGTGGTGGCGACCCAGAGGCGGCCCTTGGCGTCGAACGACATCTGCACGGGCTTCTTCAGGTCCGGGAACTTCTCTTCGGAGGCGAAGAGCGCGACCTGGTAGCCCGGGGCGAGCTTCATCTTCTCGATGGCGGCTTCGCCGGACAGGAACTCGGTCGGATTGCCGTTCTTCTCGCTGGGCTTGAAGTTGGTCGGCACGGCGGGCAGCACGAGGGTCTGGGAGTCGTCGACCTTCAGGTCGGCGCGCTTGCCCTGGGCGACGTCGTGGATGAGGGCGTCGCGGAGCACGGTCATCTGGCGGCTCTTGAAGACTTCGTCGGGGTAGTTCTGGGGGCCGAACGGATTGTAGCGCTGGCCGTGGGTGTGGACGCCGTTGAGGATCGAGTAATCGGTGTTCCACATGTAGTCCTTCATCTTCACCGCGCCGTTCACGAGGGTCTCGTCGGCCTTGGAGACGCGGGGCGTGGCGCCATAGAGTCCGTCGGCGAGGAGCTTGGCGATCTGGCGGTAACCGAAGTCGGTCGGGGCGAAGCCGTTGATGGTATAGGGAGTCTTGGCCTGACCATAGGCGGCGAGGGTGGGGTGGAAGAGGTCGACGTAAGTGATGCCGTGCTTCTTGGCCACGCGCTCCATGGCGGCGGCGTAGAGCCCGAGGTTGGCGTTCTCCTTGGCGCCGTTCGGGAGGTCGCGGGTCTTGGAGAGATCCTCGAAGGCGATCGGGGAGACGAGGACCAGGCGCGGGGCGGCCTTGCCGTTGTAGGCCTTGGTGAGCGTGTGCGCGACGAAGGCGTCGACTTCGGCTTCGTAGTTGGCGGCGCGGCCGGGGCCGTCGAACGACTCGTTGTAGCCGAAGAACGCGACGACGGTGTCGGCCTTCAGGTGGTAGAGCCACTGGTCAGGCGTGGAGAAGAAGCCCTTGCCGTTGTGCTGGGCATACTCCGGATGGAACTTCTCGGCGCCGGGAAAGGCCCACTGGCTGGCGCGGGCGGGGTGCGGGCGGAAGGCCGGGGTGTCGCCGGAGCGTCCCATGTTGCGGACGATCAGGTTCTGTTGCGGGAAGCGCAGCTGGAGCTCGGTCTCGAGGCGGCCGTAGTAGGTGTCGCGTTCGGCGAAGCCGTTGCCGATGAAGACCACGCGTTCGCCGGCGGCGGGCGGGGCGACCTGCTGGGAGCGC
>CAZXSI010000202.1:0-2027 GCA_964643215.1 uncultured Klebsiella sp.
GAACCAGACTTCGTCGCCGTGTTCCTGCAGGAGGATGTGGCCGTCGGCCCACTCGCCGAAGTTCTTGCCGTACTTGGGGTCGGCGTACTTCGACTTCGCGACGAGGTCGCGGAACTCCTGGGTGTTGCGGTCGTAGGAGATCACCAGGCGCCCGTTGAGCCAGTGCTCGACCTTGGTGCCCTTGGCGATGACGTAGGCGTTGTTCCAGTCGCCGATGCGGTTGGCGCGCTTGTTGGTGGCGGTCTTCAGGTCGTAGAGCGAGGCCACCGTACGGTTGCCGTCGCGGCCGAGCTTCGCGTCCGGGTGGACGGCGTCGTCGAGCATCTGGAACTCCAGGCCGAAGGCCGAGCCGGCGCCCTGGTTGAGGTTCGGCTGCACGAAGTACTTCAGGCCGCTGTTGGCGCCCTTGGTGAGCTTGAAGTCGACGGACACCTCGAACTCCTTGAAGCGGTCGACCGTGATGATGTCGCCGGCGGCGGCGGATTCCTTGCCGCCCGAAGCGGCGGTGTGGAGCATGCCGCGTTCGATGGACCAGCCTTCCTTGGGGAAGTCGGGGCCCTTGGCGGAGCGCCAGCCCTTGCTGGAGCGTCCGTCGAAGAGGAGCTTCCAGCCGTCGGCCTTCTCGGAGTCGGTCAGGCTGTTGTCGTTGATCTTCGTGAGGGAGATGTTGCGCCATTCGACGGTGGTGCCGGCCTTGGCGGCGTCCTTGCCGATGCCATGGACCTGGAAGGCGATGAAGCCGGTCTTGTAGCCGTCGTCGCGGACGTCGACGCGCGGCACGCCGTTGAGCCAGGTGCGGATGCGGGGGCCGTTGGCTTCCACCTTCACGTGGTTCCATTCGCCGACCTTGGTGATCTCGCGGCCCTGCTTGGAGAACGCCGCGGCGTCGCCGCCGCCGAAGCCGGGGAAGATCCAGCCGCGACGGCCTTCTTCGTAGAGGCCGGCGGACCACATGCGGGCCTCGGTGTCGGGCTTCTTCACGTTCTTCGGATCGGTGTCGATCTCGGCCTGGTAGCCGTGGACGCGGCCGGCCGGGACCTTCGCGGGCTTGCCGTCGGCGCCCTTGTAGGCGACCTCCTTGGCCTCGGCGTGGCTGCGGAACTGCACGCCCGAGTTCAGGCGCGGGTCGTTCTTGAAGTCATACTCCAGGACGAAGTTGCCGTAGTCCTTGTCGGTGGCGAGGAAGGTGTTCGGCGTGTTGAGGGTGGAGGTGCCGACGAGGTTGCCTTCGGGGCTGACCGAGTAGGAGGCCTCGCCGCCGAGCTTCTTGAAGCCCGTGAGGTCCTTGCGGTTGAAGATCTCGACCTTGTTGGGGTTGCCCTTGGGCGCGCCGGGCGCGGCCTTCGAGGCGGGGGACTTGTCGTCGCTGGCGCAGCCGACGATCAGGAGGGCGGCGGCCGTGAGGCTCAGGAGGAGCGGGGTCTTTTTCATGGTGCGGTGGATTTGGTTTAGAGATGAAAAAGCGGAGCGGCCTGGCGACCGCTCCGCTTCGTCGGAGGGGCTTAGAACGTGGTCGGGATCTCGAAGCCCTTGCGGCCGGCGCGCTTGGCCACGAGGTCGCGGTTGGCGGCCTCGGCGTTGGCGCCGGTGAAGAGTTCGGTCTTCGTGTCCTGGGTGAGCGGGGCGCCGAGGGTGGCCTTGGCTTCGTCGAGGTTCACGCCGTTACGGCCGAGGTGCTCGGCCATGCGGCCGAAGGCTTCGGCCAGGCCGGAGCTGGCCTTGATGGCTTCCTTGATCTCGCCGGCGCTCTTCTTGGCGCCGATGCGGTAGGAGATGTTGGCGGAGTGGACGAGGGCGGTGGACAGGTGGCACTCGCGGACCGGGGCGTGGATGCCTTCGTTGGAACCCTTGCGGATGCCGGCGACCCAGTTGGCGTGGTGGCCGGAGGCGCCGCCGGTGAGGTCGACCTGGTCGACGGTCTTGCCGTAGGTCTTCACGAACTTGCCGTCCTTGTCGTAGACCTGGGCGGAGTTGTAGTCCGGGACGACGATGGTGGCGTTCTCGCACTCGACGATGATGCCGATCTC
>CAZXSI010000203.1:0-2004 GCA_964643215.1 uncultured Klebsiella sp.
CCAACGCCACCGGCTGGACCTCCGCCCGCTTCAACGCCCACGGCTTCCAGCTGAAGCTGAACACCCTCGAGACCGACCACGCGTGGTCCGGCGAAGCCAAGTGGTTCTTCGGCCGCCAGCCGGCCCCGAAGAAACCCGCCGCCAAGAAGCAATAAGCCATGGATCGCCGACGTTTCCTCCTGACGACCGGCGTGGGCGTCCTCGCCGCCAACCTGCGCGGCGCGACCGTCGGCAATCCCAACCGCCTCGCCGAGGAAAACGCCAAGGAAGGCTCCCGCGACTGGCAGCTCACGCGCGTCCGCGCCGACGGCGGCAACTATCGCTCGCCATGGATCGAGGGCTATTGCTCGAAGCAAAGCGTCCGCGCCGGCGAGACCATCGACCTCCACGTGTCCGCGAATCCCGCGCGCAAGTTCCGCTTGGAATTCTTCCGGCTCGGCTATTACGGCGGTCGCGGCGCCCGCAAGGTCCTCGAACTCCCGACGCTCGCGGCCTCGCCGCAGCCGACACCTACGCCGGGCGAGAAGAACCTGCATGAATGCCGCTGGGACGTCACCCACACGCTCACGGTGCCGACGGACTGGCTCAGCGGCGTCTACCTGGGCCGGATGACGACCATCCCGGAGCAGCCGGACGAACCCTACTGGCAGAGCTACGTGACGTTCATCGTGAAGGACGATCGCCCCGCCGACTTCCTCTTCCAATGCAGCGACAACACGTGGCAGGCCTATAACCGCTGGCCCAACAACTACTCGATCTACACCCATCCCAAGGGCGTCCAAGGACCTTGGGCGCAGGTGAGCTTCGACCGTCCCTACGGGCGCGAATCGCAGTTCGCCGGCATCGTCAACGATCCGCTCACCATGGGTTCCGGCGAGTTCCTGCCCTTCGAATTCCCCTTGGCCTATTGGATGGAACAGCACGGCTACGACGTCACCTACTGTTCCAACGCCGACCTCCTCACGCCGGACCGAGCCTTGAAGTGCAAGGCCTTCCTCAGCGTCGGTCACGACGAGTACTGGGACCTGCGCGCCTTCCGCAGCGTGGAACAGCTCCGGGACGCGGGCGTCGACCTGCTCTTCTTTTCGGGAAACAGCGTCTGCTGGGTCACGCCGATGACGCCGAACGCCCAAGGGCTGCCGGCCCGGCGCATCTTCCGCGGCGGACCTTACGGCGGCGACAACGATTACGCCCAGAACCGGCAGAAAAACCACGGCCCCTTCCCGGAGCATGGCCCCGACGAAGGCCTGCTGATGGGCGCACGCAACGTCGAGCCGGTCAACGGCGGCGGCGACTGGATCTGCGCGAAGCCGGACCACTGGATCTTCGAAGGCACCGGCATGAAGGCAGGCGAGGCCATCCCCGGGCTCATCGGCTGGGAATACCACGGACAACCCGCCACCGAGATCCCCGGACTCGAGGTCGTCGGCGCGGGCACCGCCTGGGTCGGCGGCACCAAGCCGCAACGCTGGACCGCCACGGTCTACCCGGGGCCGAAGGGGAACTTCGTCTTCAACGCCTCGTCGATCTTCTGGGCGCAAGGCCTGTCCACTCCGCCCGGCCATGTCCTGCCCTGGTCGCATTGGTCGCGCCCGCACGGCCCTGATGACCGCGTGCAACGGATCACCCGCAACCTCTTCGAGCGAGTGCTGAGCCGGACGCGATGAGGCTGATCAAAGAACAGCAGTCGCCCGCCGCGGCGAACGAACTCGTCGCCTGCGAGCACCTGAGCCAGCGCGATTTCGGCTGCGTCTGGCATCACCATCCCGAGCATGAGATCTTCTTCCTGCTCCGCGGCGGCACCGAGCGCTGGATCGGCGACAAGATGTCCCCGCTCAAGGTCGGCGAGGTCCTGCTCCTCGGCTCCGACCTTCCCCACGATTTCCGCAACGACCGGAAAGGCCGTCAGGCCGGCGTCGAGTGGATCCTCGTCCAGTTCCGCCCGAACCTCTTCGGCGACGACTGGACGCAACACTCCTCCGTCGCCGCCATCCGCCGCCTGCT
>CAZXSI010000204.1:0-2003 GCA_964643215.1 uncultured Klebsiella sp.
CGTCGCCGAGCTTGACCGCGCCGCCTTCGATGAGGCGACGGATCTCCTTCTTGGAGGGGAAGAGGTTCGTGGCGGCGAGGAGGTCGACGATGCTGACTTCGGCCGCGCCGCCGGAGACGGCGGCCCAGGCGAACTCGGGCATGTCCGTGCGGACGCCGCCCTTGGAGAAGACGTTCTCGAACTCGGCGCGCTCCTTGGCGCCTGCGCCCGCGCCGTGGAACATGTCCGTCAGGCGCGTGGCGAGCTGCTTCTTGGCTTCCATCGGGTGGCCGGCCTTGAGCGCGGCGAGCTCTTCCGGCGTCGCGAGCAGGAGGAGGTCGTAGTAGACCCACATGGTGGCGTCGGGCACCGACATGATGCGACCGAACATGTCCTTCGCGCCGTGGTTGAAGGCGATGTAGTTGCCGAGGGACTTCGACATCTTCTTCTCGCCGTCGAGGCCGACGAGCAGGGGCATGCCGAGGACGGCCTGCGGGGCCATCTTGTCCTGTTCCTGCAGGTCGCGGCCGACGAGCATGTTGAAGAGCTGGTCGCTGCCGCCGATCTCGATGTCGGCCTTGAGCATGACGGAGTCGTAGCCCTGGAGGAGCGGGTAGAGGAACTCGACGATCGAGATGGGCGTGTTGGACGCGTGGCGCTTGGCGAAGTCGTCGCGCGCGAGCATCTGCGCCACGGTCATGCGGCGGCTGAGCTGGAGGGCGTCGAGGAAAGACATCTTGCCGAACCACTCGCTGTTGCGGCGGACCTCGGTCTTCTTGGGGTCGAGGATCTTGAAGGCCTGCTCGAGGTAGGTCTTGGCGTTCTCTTCGATCTCCTGCTCGGACAGCACGGGGCGCGTCTCGGACTTGCCGGTGGGGTCGCCGATGCGCGTGGTGTAGTCGCCGATGATGAGGACGGCCTGGTGGCCGAGCTCCTGGAACTGGCGGAGCTTGTTGAAGACGACCATGTGGCCGAAGGTCAGGTCCGGGCGGGTCGGGTCGACGCCGAGCTTCACGCGCAGGGTCTTGCCGGCCTCGAGGCGCTTGAGGATCTCCGCCTCACCGATGAATTTCTCGGTGCGGGATTTCATGACCTTCAACTGTTCCGCGGGGGACATGCCTTCACTCTTCCCAAGGGGGAGGGGAGGGGGAAGACAAAATGATAGGGGAAGGGGCAGGGGTTGGGGTTGGGGTGGGCAAGAGAAGGCGCAAAAGTGCAAACCGGCCTGCGGCCTGTGCAAAGGTGCAAAAGCGGAATGCATCTTCGGGTCCCAGGTCTCGGCCCTCAGGTCTCTGGTACGGGTTATCAGGTACAGGTGCGGGTGCGGGCAAAATTCAGGTCCTGAACCCGTGCCCGATCCTGAGTACCCGCACCCGGCTCCTGACGGCTGAGACCCGAGACCTGAAATTCGGGATGTTCTCCTGCCCCTACCTCAAGGCAAACACTCCCCCTATACTCTATACTCAATACTCCATACTCTCTTTCTCTTCTCGTCCGGCCCTCGTGACCTCTAGGAGTTGCCCTCCGCTCTCTTCCCTCCCTAATGAAGCCATGGATCTCGTCCGCGAACTGATCGATTACGTGAAGCACCCGAGCGTGTCCACCGACCCGGCCTTCAAGGCGGGCATGGACGGCGCCCGGGAGCACATCTGCGGGCTGCTCAAGCAGGCCGGCCTCGAGGTCGAAGTCATCCCGACGCCCCTCCACCCGATCGTGCTCGGCCGCCGCCGCGGCCCGAAGGAATGGCCCCACATCGTCCTCTACGGCCACTACGACGTGCAGCCGGCCGACCCGCTGAATCTCTGGACCTCCCCGGCTTTCGAGCCGGTCGTGCGCGACGGCAAGATCTACGGCCGCGGCACCGCCGACAACAAGGGCCCGCACCTGGTCGCGGTCGTCGCGCTCGCCCGCCTGCTCAAGCGCTGCCCGAACCTGCCGCTGCGCATCACCTTCCTGATCGAAGGCGAAGAGGAGATCGGCTCCCCGAGCTTCCCGGAGTTCCTGCACAACCATAAGGCCGAGCT
>CAZXSI010000205.1:0-1976 GCA_964643215.1 uncultured Klebsiella sp.
TTGGCCTGTCCGGTCGCGCGATGGACGGCGCCGTAGCCGATCGCGGCGAAGCATTCGCTGAAGACGTAGCGGCGCATGCGCAAGGGATCGCCCTCGGCGGTGACGGTGAAGTGGAGCTTGCCCGAGAGGTCGGCGCAACGGTCGTGCAGGAAGCCCGCGCAGCTGAGCGCCGCCTCGAGCCACTCCGGCCGCGGCTCGACGGTGTTGTACAGGTTGGCGAAGGTCCAGGCCGCGCGCCCCTGGAACCAGACGGACTTGTCGGAATCGAGCAGTTCGCCCTTCCGTCCGAGCGCGGTGTGGATGCCGCCGTTCACGCGGTCGAGGCCATGCTTCAGCCAGAACGGGATGACGTCCTGCAACAGGCCGTCCCGATAGGTCCGGACAAGCTCGGCGCGGCGTTGCTCGAGGTAAGGGGTCACGAGGTCGATGCTGGAACGCCGGCCGGCCGCGTCAACGCCCGGCCTCCGGCGGCACGACGAAAGGCTCCGCGGCAGGCGCGTCTCCGTAGTAATGCCGGATGAGGCCGGCCAGGCGCTCCTTCACGTCCTCCGCCAGGAAGGGGCCGAAATGGATCTCCTTGCCCTGCGAGGCCACGACGACGGACTCCGCGGGCTTCTTGTTCTGGCTCGAGCCCCGATACGCCAAGGTGACCTTGACCGCGTCGCCGGCCGGCAACGTCCACGTCCAGCCGACGGCAGGCAGGATCCGCCAACGGACGAGGACCTGGTCGTCGGTCAGTTCGACCCGATAACGGGCCAAGGTGAAGGCGAAACCGATCAGGAAGAAAGGGACGTAGAACGCCGCGAGGCCGAGGTAATGCCACCAGGCGGCGTGCTCGACGATCCGCCCGTTCATCCGCAGTGAACCACGGGATAATCCGTAGAAGAGCGCGGCGCAGTGGAGGCAGGTGAAGATCAGCCAGAACCACCCGAACCACCCTCCCTGACGGGTCTCGTAAGCGGCGCCTTGGAAGCCTGAACTGGCCGCGACCTTGGGATGCCCCTGGGCGACCTCCTCGTCCGTCAGGGCCTTAGGTTGGCGACCCGCGACCACGGCGGCGTTCCGCGCCTCCGCCTCGGCCTTCAGGCGGGCGAACTTGGCCAGGAAGTCTTCGCGGAGTCCCATGGGGATGGATTAGGCGCTCATCCGTTTCAGGCAACGCCGTTGTAATGGTGGTCGATGAGGATGGCGAGCCGGACGCGCTGCTCCAACGGGAGCTGCTCCCCGAAGGCGATTTCCTGTCCGCCCGAGGTGACGACCACGGAGAGGAGCGGATAATACTTGGTCGCGCCCTCGACGCAGTAGAACTTGCCGCGGAAAGCCAGGCCCACGACGACCTCCTCGCCCGTCGCCAGCCGCCACTCCTTCTCGGTCCGTCCGTATGAACGGAGGCGCACGACCAAGGCGTCGTCCGCGAAGACCACCTGATGTTCGAGCACGATGCACCGTACCGGGAAATAGGCCACCAAGAGGAAGGCCGGCACGGAGAGGAGCACGGAGAAAACCGCCGGCGCCCCCGTCCAATCGAACCAGAGGTAGAGCTGCGCGGCGACCCCAACCCAGAATATCAGCGCGACGACGATCATCAGGCCCCCCATCACGAGGCCCACCGGCTTCTCCTTGAACACCCCGCCGTCCGGCCGCAGTTCGCAACCCGCCAGCGGCGTGGCCAGTGCGCCATGATGGGCGGGCAGGACGCGGAGGCCTTTGCGGGCGGAGGGCAGATAGGCCTTCTCCTCCTGGTCCGCGCACCACTCCTCGCACTCCTTAGTCTGCTCCTGCAAAGACCGGATGGCTTCCATCAGGGCAACCTAACGCGTTCGCCGAGCCAGACAAGCCAACGCTGGCTTGAACCAAAGCGGTTTCTGGCTGTCCATAAGGCAACCCCATGCGACCTCTCCTCGCCCTGCTGCTCCTGCCCTTGGCCGCCTTGGCCGACGGCGCCAAATACTCCGTCAGTTATCCGGCCTCCGACA
>CAZXSI010000206.1:0-1975 GCA_964643215.1 uncultured Klebsiella sp.
GTGGTTCTCGATCGCGATGCGCACGCCGAGCTCCTCGGCCTTGGCGGCGTGGGGCTTCATCTCCTCGAGGAACTTCGCGATGGCCGTCTTGGCGGCGGCGCCGGAAGGATTCTTCGGGCCGGTGCTGCCGCAGACGACCGTCGTGCCGCCATGCTTCCTCACCCAGGCCATCTCGTCCTGGAGCTTGAAAGGTCCGAGCGGATAACGCGTGCTCACGCCGACCTTGACGCCGTGCTTCTTCAGCAGCGCCGCGAAGGCCTCGTCGCCCAGCGCGGCGGCCTGCTCGCGCTGGTCGCCGTGCACCTTGCACCAGATGTCGATCGATTCGCTGCCCGTCTTCGCGACCTCGGGCAGCACCTCGGCGAGCGGGGCGTAGCCGTACATCGCGGACGACAGCACGTAGCGCAGGCGGAAAGGCTCCGCGGCCTGGGCCCGCAAGGCGGGCGCGGCGGCGACCGCGGCGGCGGCGAGGCCGGCGGAACGGAGGAAGTCGCGGCGGGAAAGCATGGGCTTACTTCTTGGCGACCTCGGCCTCGAGCATCTTGATCCACGGGCCGACGAAGGCGCCGTTGTCGTGGAAGGTGCGGCCGCTGACCATGTTGCGGTCGATGACGACGGGGGCGTTGACGAAGATGCCGCCGCAGACCTCGAGGTCGAACCTGCACTTCGGCACGGTGGCCATGCGCAGGCCCTTCACGATGCCGGCACGGGCCGGGATCTCGACGCCGTGGCAGACGCTCATCATCGGCTTCTTGTTCTCCCAGAACCAGCGCGTGGCGGCCAGCAGGGCCTCGTCCTCGCGGATGTACTCGGGGGCGCGGCCGCCGCTGAAGAAGATGCCGACGTATTCCTCGGGCTTGATGTCCTTGAAGGCGATGTCGGAGTTGATGGTGTAGCCCTCCCACTCCTTGGTGATGGTCCAGCCCGGCTTCACCTCGTGCAGCACGGTCTGGTAGACGCGCTTCTCGGGCGTCGCGAAGACCGGCTGGAAGCCGGCCTCCTGCAGGCGGTAGACGGGGTACATCGTGTCGAGCAGCTCCGTGGCGTCGCCGATGACGACGAGCACCTTCGGCTTCTTGGCGTTCTCCGGCTTGTCGGCGCCCGACGAGATCGAGGCCTGGTTCTTGTTGTCGACGAGGGCGGCGGAAGCCACGGCGCAAAGACCGAGGAAGCCGGCGGTGAGGAGGCGGAGTTTCATGGGGGTGCGGGACTATATCCTTTCTTGCCCGGGAAGTCATTACAGGTATGATGCACTAAAAGTAAGGTTTTTGGTCAAAGCCATGCCCTCCCCCGCCCATCGCCGCGCCCCGCGGGTCGCCCTCCTCATCGAGACCACCCGCTCCTACACGCGCGAGCTGCTCGCCGGGGTCCGCGGCTACGTGGCGGCCCACGGACCCTGGTCGACCTACCTCGAGCTCCGCGCCCTGGACTCCTCGCCGCCGACCTGGCTCAAGGACTGGGACGGCGACGGCATCCTGACCCGGACGTTCAGCGCGGAGACCTCGAGGCTCATCGCCGCGACCGGCCTTCCCGCCGTCGAGCTTCGCTCCACCCACTTCGCCGGCGGCCGCCCGTTCGTGGGCTGCGACAACGACGACATCGGCCGCATGGTGGCGGAGCACCTCTACGAACGCGGCTTCCGGCACTTCGCCGCCTACAGCCAGCGCAACGAGCGTTTCTTCGTCGAGCGCGTGGACAACTTCAAGAAGGTCGTCCGCGCCTACGGGCACCGCTGCCACGAGCTGCCCGAAGACCATCCCGAACGCGTCCCGGACTGGGAGCAGAGCCAGTCCCGCCTGATCCGCTGGATCGCGCAGCTGCCCAAGCCGATCGGCATCTTCGCCGCGACCGACCAGCTCGGCGTCCGCCTGCTCGAGGCCTGCCAGACCGCCGGGGTGGCGGTCCCGGAGGAAGTGGCGGTCGTCGGCGCCGAGAACGAGGAGACGCTCTGCAGCTTCACCACCCCGCCCCTCTC
>CAZXSI010000207.1:0-1966 GCA_964643215.1 uncultured Klebsiella sp.
CGTTCGCGAACAGGGTGCTCGGGGCGGGGGTCGAACCCGCACACCTTGCGGCGCCAGAACCTAAATCTGGTGTGTCTGCCATTCCACCACCCGAGCGAAACCTGTGGGACGAGGTTTGCGCGTCGGGTGAAGGAGGCAAGCGCTTAGGCGAGGCGACCGAGGGGTGAGCCGACCTTGGCGTACAGTTCCACGGCGGTTTCGCCGGCGTGGACGAGGTCGTCTTCCAGCTTGATCCGTCCGGGTTCGAAGATCGTGGCGACGAACGATCCGCCGAAACGGAAGTAGCCTTTCTCGTCGCCCTTGGCGACGGCCTGGCCGGCTTTGTAGGTCTCGATGATGGTGCCGACGTTCGTGGCGCCGACGGAGACCATGGTGACGAGTCCGAACGGTCCGGCGTCGATGGTCACGCGCTGGCGCTTGTTCTGCCAGAGATACGACGCGCGCCGACGCAACGCGATCGGGTTGACGGAGTAGAGCTGGCCTTTGGCGAGCACGGGTTCGCCCGGCACGCCGGCGACGGGGAAGTGGAAGCGATGGTAGTCGACGGGGCAGAGGCGCGAGCAGACGACGGTGCCGCGCGCGTAGCGTTCGCCGAGGGCGCGGTCCGCGACGAGCGCGGGGATGTCGAAGGTCTGGCCCTTGGCGAAGATGCCCTTCACGCGGGAGGCGTCGGGGAAGCCGAGGTGGCGACCGTCCGCGGGCAGCACGGCCATCTCGGGGCGCGGGTCGACCGGGCGGGCCGAGGCCTTGAGCTTGCGGTAGAAGAAGTCGTTGAAGGTCCGGTACGACTTCAGGTCGGGGTCGGCGAACTCGGCGGGATCGAGGTTGAAGGCCTTCACGAAGGCCTCGACGCGGCGCGCGCTGCTCGGGCGATCCATGGCCCAGCCGTACAATTTGGAGAAAAGGCCCCGTTTGACCACCGCGTGGAGGGTCAGCTTGCCGAGCGGGTTGCCGTAGATGCGACGCAGCCAGGCCTCGCCGTAGACCTGTTCGGTCTCCATCCGGCCGGTGTGGCGGTTGAGCAGGGTGATGGGGGCGTCGACTTCCATGCGGGCAGATTTGCCAAAAAAGGGCTTCAAGGGAACCATTTATCTGTCAAAACACTCCTTACCCCCATGTCGCGACTGGCTTACGTCTTCCTCTTCCTCGCCGCGCCCCTCATGGCGCAGTTCAGCCCGGTCAAGAAGACCCCCGAAGTCATCAGCGCCGAGATCGAGACCGACGTCATCCGCGCGCGCCTCGACCTCGCCGCTTCCCAGCGCAAGCTCGCCGCCCTGACCCAGACCCTCGAGCTCCGTAAGCTCGAGGCCGAGGCCGCCCTCCGCGCCGCGCGCGCCGAGGCCGCCGCCGCGCCGGCCGAAGCCGAGCAGTCCAAGCTCAAGCTCGAGGCCGCCCTCGCCGCCGCCAAGGCCGCCGTCGCTTCCGCCGACAAGGACCGCGCCCGCGCCGAGCTCGAAGTGCAGGCCCGTCTCGCGACCGCCGAAGTCTCCGTCGAATACGCCAAGGTCTCGTCCGTCGCCCAGATCGCGCGCCTCCAGCAGAAGGCCGCCGAGATCGCCAGCGGCGCCAAGGTGGAGTATCCCAAGGACCCTCTCGTCGACGGCGTGCTGCGCATCTCCGACCGCCGGATCCCGTTCAACGGCCGCGTCGACGACAAGCTCGCCCAGTTCGTCTGCGGCCGCATCGCCTTCTACAACGCCCTCGATAGCGAAGCCCCGATCTTCATCGTCATCGACCGGTCGCCCGGCGGTTCGGTGATGTCGGGCTACATGATGCTCCAGGCCATGGAGACCTCCAAGGCCCCGGTCTACGTCGTCGTGAAGGGCTACGCCGCCTCGATGGCCGCGATCATCACCACCCTCGCCAAGCGCTCCTTCGTCTACCCGAACACGATCGTCCTGCACCACCAGGCCTCCGTCGGCCTGAGCGGCAACGTCACCCAGCTCAAGGAGCAGCTCAAGTGGTC
>CAZXSI010000208.1:0-1942 GCA_964643215.1 uncultured Klebsiella sp.
TTCACGTCGCGGGCCTGGGTGTCAGGCGCGCAGCTGACGTAGACGATGCGGCGCGGCGCGAAGGCGTGCAGCTGCTCCAGGAAGGCCTCGTCGCAGCCCTTGCGGGGCGGGTCGACGATCACGGCGGACTCATGGCCTTCGACCGGCAGCTTCTTGAAGATCGATTCGGCGGAGCCGGCGATGAAGCGGCAGTTGAGCAGGTGGTTGAGCGTCGCGTTCTCGGCGGCCTTGCGGGCGGCCTCGGCGCTGACCTCGATGCCGTTGACGGAATCGAACAGGCGGGCCCCGGAGAGGGCGAACAGGCCCGAACCGCAGTAGGTGTCGACGAGGTGCTTGGCGCCGGATTCGTGCGCGAGCTTGATGGCGTGGCCGACGAACTGCTCGAGGACGGACGGGTTGTTCTGGAAGAACTCGCCGGCGAGGAACTTGAGCCGCACGGCGCCGACCTTCTCGGTCACGACCTGGCGGGAGTCGGTGACGACGCCTTCCTCGCAGTCGCGGAAGAGCAGGGTGGCGCCGCGTTCGAAGCGGCCGGGGTTGGCCTTGATGTCCTTGCGGGAGCGGGCGTAGGCGGCGTTGATCGCGTCGGTCGCGATCGGGCACTTCGGGACGTCGACGACGCGGCGGGAGGTGCCGGCGGCGAGGAAGCCGATCGGGAAGTCCGCGCGGCGCGGCGTCATGAAGTGAGGCGTGATCTTGGAGCGGTAGCCGTACTGCTTCGGCGAAGGGTGGCAGGGGTCGACCTTGGTCTTGATGCCGCCCAGCCGCTCGAAGGCCTCCGCGACCTGCTTCTGCTTCCATTCCAGCTGCTGCGGGTAGGCGAGGTTCTGGTACTGGCAGCCGCCGCATTCGCCGAAGAGGTCGCAGCGGGGCTGGACGCGGTGGGGCGAGGGGACGACGACGCGGACGAGGTCGCCGCGCGAGAAGTTGGCGGCGTTGTGCCAGATGCGGGCGACGACCTTCTCGCCGGGCAGGGCGCCGGCCACGAAGACGACGACCCCGTCGACGCGGGCGAGGCCTTCGCCGAGGTTGGTGATCGTCGCGATCTCGAGCTCCACCTCCTGGTGGTAGGTGAACTTGCCGGGCCGGAACTTCGAGGCGTCGGGCTTGCGGGACTGGGGCGTTTCGAAATCGGACATGGGGACAAAGTCCGCCTCCGCCCCCCGGAGGTCGAGACTTATCCCCCGCCGGCCCCGCCCCGGACGGCTTTCCTTGCCCTGTGGCGGCTCTTGGTGCTCACTTCCGCCGTGTCCGAAGAGGTCATCCAGAGCCGTCAGAATCCCCGCGTGCAGGCGCTGGCCCGCCTGCGCGACCGCGCCGAGCGCGACGCCCGCCGGCTGTTCCTGGTCGAGGGTTTCCGCGAGCTCACCCGCGCCCTGGAGCGCGCGGTGAAGGTCGAGGAGGTCTATTTCTGCCCGTCCATGTTCCGCGGCTCCGAGGCCGCCGAACTCGTCACTCGCGCCCGCGCCGCCGGCATCCCCTGCTGCGAACTGGGCGTCTCGGCCTTCGAAAAGGTCAGCGGCCGCGAAGGTCCCGACGGCCTCCTGGGCGTCGCCCATACCTGGGACTGCTCCTTGGAGCGCCTTGCGCTCTCCGCCGCCCCCCTGCTCTTGGTCGCCGAGTCGGTGGAGAAGCCGGGCAACCTCGGCGCCTTGCTGCGCACGGCGGATTCCGCCGGTTGCGACGCCCTGATCATCTGCGACCCGATCACCGACGCCTTCAACCCGAACGTGGTGCGGTCCTCGCAGGGGGCGCTTTTCTCGGTGCCCGTCGCGGTCTGCTCCTCCGCGGAAGTCGTGGCCTGGATGCAGGCCAAGGGCATCCGCTCGCTGGCGACCTCGCCGGCGGCCACGAAGACCTTCTGGGAGGTCGATTGCCGCGGTCCGAGCGCCTTGCTGCTCGGCTCGGAGAAGGATGGCCTGAGCGACTTCCTGCTCGGCGC
>CAZXSI010000209.1:0-1933 GCA_964643215.1 uncultured Klebsiella sp.
GGGGCGAGGCAGTTGGGTCTAGGGTGGGGGAAGGCGGGAGAAAGGCAAATGGGAGAGGTAGGGACAGCACCACGTGCTGTCCTAGCGTGCAAAGGTGCAAATCGGCCTACGGCCTGTGCAAAGGTGCAAAAGTGGATGCAAATTTCAGGTGGCGGGGTGGCGGGCGATGTATCGGGTAGGGGCGCCACGGCGTGGCGTCCGTGGACGGACTGAGGATGTCGGGCCGGATGGCTTGCCCGGCGCCTCGATGATCTCGCCGCGAACGGACGCGACGCCGTCGCGCCCCTACCTTGAGACAGAGGCACGAACTCAAAGGGGGACCGGGAACCGGGAAGAATGCCGAGGGAGATCCAATTTCAGGTCCCAGGTCTCGGCCGTCGGGTATCAGGTTCAGGTGTTCAGGTGCGGGCACAGGTGTCCGGTCCTTAACCTGAACCAGAACCTGAACCCGCACCTGAACCTGTAGCCGAGACCTGGCACCCGAGAATGTCACTCACTCGAAACTGAATTCGCCGTCGATCGATTCGGCGGGCGGAGGGTCGCCGGCGAGGATGGTGCGGACGAAGAGATCACGGTGCTCGGCGCAGGGGCCGTGCGCGCGCAGGGCTTCGACGTGTTCGGGCGTACCGTAACCTTTGTGCGTGGCGAAACCGTATTGGGGATAACGGGCGTCCATCTCGACGAGCATCCGGTCGCGTTCGACCTTGGCCACGATGGAGGCGAGCGCGATGGCGAGGCTCTTGCCGTCGCCGCCTTTGACCGACTCATGCGCCCAGGCGAAGGGGCGGAGCGGGAGTCCGTCGACGAGCACGAGGAACGTGCGCGCGTCGGTGCGACCGAAGAGTTCGCCTTCGGTGCCCGCGGCGGCGAAGAGGGGAGCCATGTGTCCCACGGCGAGCTTGGCGATGCACCGGGCCATCGCGAGGCGCGTGGCCCCGAGGATGTTGTGCGCCGAGATCTCCATCACCGAGCCGGCGGCCCAGGCGGTCTTGAGTTTCCCTTCGGCTTCCATCTTCGCGATGGCCTCGCGCAGTTCCGCGCGTTTCTCGGCCGTCAGTTTCTTGGAATCATTCGCGCCGGAGAGCTTCCGCAGCCAGGCGGGTTCGCCGTAGAAGCCCGCGTCGAGCAGCACCGCGGCGGCGATCACCGGGCCGCAGAGCGAGCCGCGGCCGGCTTCGTCGACGCCCGCGATGCCGGGACGGTCGGCGCCCTTCTTGCGGTCGAATGACGCCAGCGAGGCCACGGCTTATTCCGCCTTCTTGCGGCGGACGAACGGTTTGGCTTCCGGCGGCTCGAGCCCACGGACCTCGTAGGCGGTCTTGAAGTGCAGCTTGGCGAAGTTGACGAGGATCGCGGGGCCGAGGCGGCCGACGAGTTCGATGCCGGCGTTCTTGGCTTCGGAGCCGGAACCCTTGGGCAGCTGGACGCCGCCGTCCTGCGACAGGCGGTCGAGCTCGCGCACGAAGGCCGCGCGGGCGACGATGGAGGCCGCGGCGACGACGGGGTCGGACTCGGCCTTGGTGCGCATGCGGAGGTCGAACTCGACGCCCTTGCGGGCGAGTTCCTTCTGCACGAGGGGTTCTTCGGAGAACTGGTCGAGCAGGCCCCACTTCGGGCGGCGCTGATGCTGCGCCTCGAAGTCCTTGAGCGCTTCCTCGCAGGAGGTCGCGTGCATCCAGCCCAGCAGGCGGTTGAGGTTCTTGCCGAAGCGCGAATGGAGCTCGTTGTACTTCGCCATGCGCATGAACGTCGTCTTCACCGCCACGCCCGGGGTGGAGCGGATGACGCGGTCGAGCTCGGCGATCTTGGTGTCGGTGAGCTTCTTGGAATCCTTGATGCCGAGCTCGATCCACTCGCGGGTCATCTCGCCCGTCGCGATGACGCAGGCCGAGACCACCGGGCCGAAAAGGTCGCCCTTGCCGGACTCGTCGAG
>CAZXSI010000210.1:0-1896 GCA_964643215.1 uncultured Klebsiella sp.
GGAAGACGGCGTCCTTCTCCTGGGCGGTGAGGGTGATGATGCGGTCGATGATGCGCAGGTCCTTGGCGGCGCGGAAGACGAGGGTCTCGTCCTGCTGGAGCACCTTGGAGCCGTCGGCCATGATCCAATCGGAGGAGACTTCAAGGGTCGCGGCGCCGTTGCCGCCGTTGAGGGTCTTGATGCTCTTATGCTTCACCGAGCCGTAGGGCATCTTGCCCTTGTGGGTGTAGCCTTCGGGCGGGGAGTTCCAGAAATCGGTGCCGTTGACGTCCCCGTAGTTGAACCACGAGGAGATATGGTGCGGGTGGTCGGTGCGTTCGCCGGCGACCTTCTCGAGCGGGAAGCCGCGGGTGAAGATGTTGCCCTGCGCGGTGCGGAGAGGGGAGAGCAGGGGCTTCTTCTGGTTGGACCAGTAGACGTACGAAGTGAAGGGCTGGCCGTCGACGAGGACGTCGACCTGCTGCTTGTCCTTCTGTTCGACGAGCTTCACTTCCTGGGCGACGGCGGCTTGGCCGAGCGCGGCGAGGAGGGCGAGGAGGGCGAGGGGGTGCTTCATGGGAGGTATTAGGACATATGCGCGGCCCCAAGGTTGCCAACCTGAAAGGGGCGGCAATTGACCCAAGGAACGGCGTTTCCCTATCAGGATTTCGGCTTCCTTAACTTCGGGGTCGGCTTAATCGTAAGTCACCCCGCCATGCGATCCCTCGCGCTCTTGCTCTCCTCCGTCTGCGTCGCCGCCCCGGTCCTGCCGCCCGGTCCCGCCGACCATGTGCCGCCTGGCGCTTACAAGGCCGGTCAGTCTCCGGCTGACGCGATGAAGACGATGTCGCTTCCGCCCGGCTTCCAGGTCTCGCTCGTCGCCGCCGAACCGAAGGTCGTCCAGCCCATCGCGATGTGCTTCGACGAACGTGGCCGTCTCTGGGTCGTCGAAGGGATGTCCTACCCGAAGAAGCGCCCCGACGGGACCGGCAACGACCGCATCCTGATCCTGGAGGACGTGAAGAAGGACGGGTCTTACGCCAAGGTCACGGTCTTCAAGGACGGACTCAACCTCGTCTCGGGCATCGAGGTCGGCCACGGCGGCGTCTGGGTGGGCGCGGCGCCGGAATTCCTGTTCATCCCGAAGGACGCGGACGACAAGGCGGGCCAGCCGGTCGTGCTGCTCGACGGCTGGGGCTTCCATGACACGCACGAGACGCTCAACAGCTTCGTCTGGGGGCCGGACGGCTGGCTCTACGGCAACCATGGCGTCTTCACCCACTCGGTGGTCGGCAAGCCCGGCACGCCCGACGAGCAACGCGTGAAGATCAACGCCGGCGTCTGGCGCTACCACCCGATCCGCCATGTGTTCGAGGTCTTCGCCGAAGGCACCAGCAACCCGTGGGGCCTCGATTACGACGCGCGCGGCGAGTTCTTCAACACGGCCTGCGTCATCCCTCATCTTTACCATATCCTCCCCGGCGCGCGCTACCAGCGTCAGGCCGGCCAGCATTTCAACGCGTTCACCTATGACGACATCAAGACGATCGCCGACCACGCGCACTACGCCGGCGGCCGCGTGCATCGACCCGATCCGCTGAAGGTCCCGGAAAGCACCGACGCCGTCGGCGGCGGCCACGCCCACTCGGGCCTCGCCATCTACAACGGCGACAACTTCCCCGAGGCCTACCGCGGGATGCTCATCTTCGGCAACCTGCACGGCCATCGCCTCGTCTCCGACCAGGTCTTGCCCGAAGGCAGCGGTTTCGCCGGCCGTCACGGCAACGATTTCCTGCGCAGCAACGACGCGACCTTCATCCCGGTGTCGCAGCGGGTGGGGCCGGACGGCGCCCTCTACGTCAGCGATTGGTCCGACGTCCAGGTCTGCCACAACAACACGCAGGAGATCTGGGATCG
>CAZXSI010000211.1:0-1892 GCA_964643215.1 uncultured Klebsiella sp.
GCCGCCATCATCCGCGGCCTCCGCAAATTCAGCGATTTCGAGTTCGAATTCGACCTCGCCCACGCCAACCGGCTGATGGCGCCGGAGATCGAGACCGTGATCCTGATGCCCAGCCAGGACCAGTTCGTGACCTCCTCCAGTTTCGTGAAGGACATCGCCCGCCATAAGCTCTCGCAGGCCGCGGCCTTCGTGCCCCGGTGCGTCCTGCCCCACCTGCGCCGAAGGTTGGCCGAAAAGGCCTGAAAAGGCCTGCCTTCCGCTGTTGACCGTGGGGGGTAGTTCTATTTGCTCGGCCTTTCCCCCCGCGGCGTCCGCCGACCCGGGGCCTCCCTCCCTTTCATAACTACCATGGACATCAAAATCCAAGAAACCAACCCGACCCGCCGCTCCGTCACCGTGACGGTCCCCGCCGCGACCGTCGCCGCCGCCGAGAAGGAAGTCGTCAAGGGCTTCTCCCGCGAGGCCGCCCTCCCCGGCTTCCGTCCGGGCAAGGCCCCCGAGGCCATCGTGCGCCAGAAGTACGGCAAGCAGATCGCCGACGAGGTCAGCCAGCGGCTCCTCTCCCAGGGTTACGAGCGCATCCAGCAGGAGAAGTCCTTCACGATCTACACCGTCGCCGACGTCCAGAAGGAAGCCGGCTCCGGCGCCGACGCGGTCTTCCGCTATGAGGTCGACGTCGTCCCCGACTTCAAGACCCCGGACTGGAAGTCCGTCAAGGTCCCCGTCGAGACCGTCGCCGTGACCGACGCCGACATCGACCAGCATCTCCAGAAGATCCTCGAACAGCGCGCCCGCTACGAGAAGACCGAGGACGCCGCCGCCAAGGGCGACTACGTCCGCATCGGCTACGTCGGCACCATCGACGGCAAGCCGGTCGCCGAAATCGACGCCGAGGCGAAGTCCTACGGCAGCGCCGAATCCACCTGGGAGGAAGCCGGGGCCGAAGGCGCCGCCGTCGCCGTCCCCGCCATCGCCCAGGCCGTGATCGGCCTCAAGGCCGGCGCCACCGCCCAGGCCGAATACGTCTTCCCCGCCACGCATGAGCGCGAAGCCCTCCGCGGCAAGAAGGCCGTCTACGCCATCACGGCCTCCGAAGTCCGCCGCAAGGAACTCCCGAAGGTCGACGAAGCGTTCTGCAAGGCCGTCGGCGTGAAGGATGAAGCGGAACTCCGCGCGCAGCTCCGCAAGGGCCTCGAGGGCTCCAAGCAGCAGGCCGCCGAGACCGCCCGCCGCGAGAAGGCCGTCGACGCCCTCCTCGCCGGCCAGGACTTCCCCCTGCCGGAATCCGCCGTCCTTTCCGTCGCCCAGGGCCTCTTCTACCAGTACGCCGAGATGCGCCTGCGCAGCGGCACGAAGCCCGAGGAGCTCGAGACCCAGCGCGACGACATCCTCGCCGAGGCCAAGAAGGCCGCGGCCCTCCGCGTCCGCGCCCAGTTCGTCCTCTCCCGCATCGCCGAGGAGCTGAAGCTCGAGGTGTCCCGCGAAGAGCTCGGCTCCGCGATCATGCAGGCCGCCCAGGCCAGCCAGACCCCGCCCGAAAAGCTGGTCAAGGACCGCCAGCGCCTCGCCGAACTCCGCCGCGACGCCCTCCTCAACAAGGCCCTCGACGCCGTCCTCGCGGGCGGAGTCGCAGCCTGAGGTTGAGAATTCGGCCGTTCCGGGCACAGTCCCCCTCGCACCACCATGTCCTACATCATCCCTAACGTCGTCGAACGCGACGCCCGTGGCGAACGAGCCTGGGACATCTACAGCCGCCTCCTGAAGGACCGCATCATCTTCATCGGCTCGCCGATCTACGACGACGTGGCCAACGCGGTCATCGCGCAGCTGCTCTTCCTGCAGATGGAAGACCCGAAGAAGGACATCTCGATCTACATCAACTCCCCCGGCGG
>CAZXSI010000212.1:0-1872 GCA_964643215.1 uncultured Klebsiella sp.
GGCTGGCCCGGCGCGCTGATGACCGAGATGGCCTTCCGCGGGATCATGATCGAAGTGCCGGCTTGGTAGGCGTTGGCCTTCTTGGCGACGATCGCGCCCAGCTCACGACACTCCTCCGCGGTGGTGCGCATGAGCGTCACCTGCGGGTTGTGGATGTAGAAAATGCGACCGGCGAACTTGGCGGGGACCGAAGCCTTCTCGCCGAAGTTAACCATGTCGAGGCAGCCCGGGGCGACGACCACGGGGATGTTCGCCTTGGCGGCGGCATCCATACGGTCCGGCCCGGCGTTCAACGTCCCGCCGACGAGTTCGTCCGCCCATTCGGTCGTGGTGACGTCGAGGACGCCGGCGACGATGCCGCTCTCGATGACCGACTCCATGATGCGCCCGCCCGTGCCCGTGGCGGCGAAGACCAGGACCTCGTAGCCGGCGGCTTCCAGGACTTTCTTGGCTTCGGTGACGCAGGTGGTCGTGTTGCCGAACTGGCTGGCGACGATGAGCGGCTTGGCGGCACCGACCTCAGGGGTGACGCCGACCATGCCGCAGATCGCGCCGGCGGCGCGGGTGAAGATGACGCGGGAGAGGCGGTTCAGCCCGGCCACGTCGGCGATGCTCGGCATCATCGTGATGTCCTTGGTGCCGAGGTAAGGGGCGACGTTGCCGGCGGCCAGGGTCGAGACCATCAGCTTCGGGAAGCCGAGGGGCAGGGCGCGCATCGCAGCCGTACCGATGGCCGTACCGCCGCCGCCGCCCAGGGAGATGATGCCGTCGATGCGGCCTTCGGCGGCGAGCTTGGCCACGCAGGCCGGGGCCGCCTTGGTCATGGCCACCACGCATTCGCCGCGATCCTGCTTGGCCAGCAGCGCGGCCAGGTCGAGACCGGCGGCGGCGGCGACCTGTTCGCGGGTGATGTCGGGCCGCACCGTCGCGGGACCGCCCGTCCCGACGTCGATCAGCAGCGGCTTATGGCCATGACGGGCGATGAGCGCGGCCACGAAGGCGTGTTCTTCGCCCTTGGAATCAAGCGTGCCGAGGACCGCGATCGTGGCCATGGGGTCAGAAGAACTTCCGCTTCACCGGGATCTGCTTGAAGCGCTTCGTCAGGTCGGTGAGGGACTGCTCGACGGCCATGCGTTCGAGGCTCGAGGCCCCGACGAAACCGTCGGTGTCGGTGTGCTCGTTGATGAAGGCGGCGTCTTCCGGGGTGTTGATCGGACCGCCGTGGCTGAGGAAGATGAGGTCCTTGCGGACGGACTTCGCGGCGTCGATGATGCCCTGGGTGATCTTGGCGGCTTCGGGCAGGCTCATCGTGGCGTTGGTCACGCCGATGGAGCCGCCGACCGTGGTGCCCACGTGGGCGATGATGACGTCGGCGCCGGCCTCGGCCATGGCCTTGGCTTCCTCAGGGGAGCCGACGTACACGATGGTGAACATCTCCATCTTGCGGGCGAGGGCGACGGTCTCGAACTCCTTCTTCACGCTCATGCCGGTCTCCTCGAGGATCTGGCGGAACTTGCCGTCGATGATCGTGTGGGTCGGGAAGTTGTTGATGCCGGAGAAGCCCATGTCCTTCACCTTGCCGAGCCAGTGCCACATGCGGCGACGAGGGTCGGTGGCGTGGACGCCGCAGATCACCGGGATCTCTTCGACGACGGGGAGCACCTCGTATTCGCCGATCTCCATCGCGACGGCGTTGGCGTCGCCGTAGGCCATCATGCCCGCGGTCGACCCGTGGCCGGCCATGCGGAAGCGGCCGGAGTTGTAGACGATGACCAGGTCGGCCCCGCCGCGTTCGATGAACTTGGCGCTGATGCCCGTGCCGGCGCCGGCGGCGATGATCGGCTTGCCCTTCGACATCGTGTCGCGGAGGCG
>CAZXSI010000213.1:0-1847 GCA_964643215.1 uncultured Klebsiella sp.
CGGGACGAGCCCATGCCGTAGTCGACGCCGCCGAAGACGATCATGCCTTCGCCGCGCTGCTGGTAGGTCTGGCACGCGTCGTAGATCGCCTCGATCTTGCCGTCGGGCTGGACCTTCGTGAAGCCGCCTTCCTTGCCGTCGGCCATCGCGTTCTTCACCTGGGTGTTGGCGAAGGTGCCGCGGGTCATGATGCGGTCGTTGCCGCGACGCGAGCCGTAGGAGTTGAAGTCCTTCTTCGACACGCCCGCCGCGAGGAGGAACTTGCCGGCCGGGGTCTCTTCCTTGAAGGCGCCGGCGGGGGAGATGTGGTCGGTCGTGACGGAGTCGCCGAGGATGGCCAGCGGGCGGAGCTTCGCGAGGGAAGGCACCGGCGGAGGCGTCATCGAGAAGCCCTTGAAGAACGGAGGCTCCTGGATGTACGTGGACGAATCCTTCCAGCTGAAGCGCGCGCCCGTGCCGCCCTGGACGCCCTTCCACTCCGCGGTGGCGTTGGCGAGGGAGTCGGCGGCGTACTTCGACTTGAACATCGCGGGCTTGAGGCCGCGGGCGACGTGGTCGGCGACTTCGGCCTGGGTGGGCCAGACGTCCTTGAGGAAGACCGGCTTGCCGTCCTTGCCCGTGCCGAGCGGCTCGGAATCGAGGTCGATGTCGACGCGGCCGGCGAGGGCGAAGGCGACGACGAGGGGCGGGGACATCAGGAAGTTCGAGCGGACCGCGCCGTGGACGCGGGCTTCGAAGTTGCGGTTTCCCGAGAGCACGGAGGCCGTGACGAGGTCGCCGTTCTTGATCGCGCCTTCGATGTCGGCGTCGAGCGGGCCGGAGTTGCCGATGCAGGTCGTGCAGCCGTAGCCGACGAGGTTGAAGCCGAGCTGGTCGAGGTAACCCGAGAGCTGGATCTCGTTGAGGTAGTCGGTGACCACGCGGGAACCGGGGGCCAGCGAGCACTTCACGTTCGGGTTCACCTTCAGGCCCTTCTCGACGGCCTTCTTGGCGACGAGGCCGGCGGCGACCATCACGGAAGGATTCGAGGTGTTGGTGCACGAGGTGATCGCGGCGATCACGACCGAGCCGTGCTTGAGCGAGCGGCCCGTGGCGCCGACGGCGGCGGAGGCGTCGCGGTCGGCGGCGGCCTTGCCGAAGCCATTCTTGTCCTTCGCCGCGGTGAAGAGCGTGTTGAAGGTGTCCTTGATCTTCGGGAGGTCGATGCGGTCCTGCGGGCGCTTCGGGCCGGAGACGCAGGGGACGACCGTCCCGATGTCGAGGTCGATGGTCTGGGTGTAGTCGATGCTGCCGGCCTTCGGGATGCCGAAGAGGCCCTGGGCCTTGTAGTATTCCTTCACCAGCTCGATGTGCGCTTCGTCGCGGCCCGTCTGGCGGAGGTAGTCGAGGGACTTGTCGTCGACCGGGAAGAAGCCCATCGTGGCGCCGTATTCCGGGGCCATGTTGGCGATCGTGGCGCGGTCGGCGAGCGAGAGGGCCTCGGTGCCTTCGCCGTAGAACTCGACGAACTTGCCGACGACCTTGGCCTTGCGGAGGATCTCGGTGAGGCGGAGGGTGAGGTCGGTGGCGGTGACGCCTTCGCGGAGGCGGCCGGTGAGGTTGACGCCGATGACTTCGGGCGTCTGGAAGTAGACCGGCTGGCCGAGCATGCCGGCTTCGGCTTCGATGCCGCCCACGCCCCAGCCCACGACGCCGATGCCGTTGATCATCGTGGTGTGGGAGTCGGTGCCGACGAGGGTGTCAGGGTAGAACACGCCGTCCTTCTGGAAGACCAGCTTGGCGAGGTGCTCGAGGTTGACCTGGTGGACGATGCCGATGGCGGGCGGGACGACGCCGAAGGTCTTGAA
>CAZXSI010000214.1:0-1842 GCA_964643215.1 uncultured Klebsiella sp.
GTATCGTCCGCTGTCCTGAACCCGCCCATCCACATCAAGGGAGCCCGCACCCACAACCTCAAGGACGTGGAACTGACCATCCCCCGTTACCAGTTGACCGTCATCACGGGGGTCAGCGGCTCGGGCAAGTCTTCCCTGGCCTTCGACACCCTGCACGCCGAGGGCAGCCGCCAGTACCTCGAATCCCTCTCCGCCAAGGCCCGGGGCATGCTGGATGCCGCCCCCCGGCCGGACGTGGACTTCATCCGGGGCCTCTCCCCCGTCATCGCCATCGCCCAGCGGACCGGCGGCAACACCAACCCCCGCTCGACGGTCGCCACCCTGACCGAGATCGCCGACCACGCCCGCCCGCTCTGGATCATCGCGGGCGACCGACGCTGCCTGCAGGACGGCCACCCGGTCCGCCGCCGCTCACTCGACGATAATCTCCAGACGCTCGAGGCCATCCCCGCCGGCACCCGCCTGATGGTCGTGGCGCCGGTCGCCAAGGACAAGCCCTCCGTCCTGCTCGAAGCGGCGGCCGACCTCGGCCGACGCGGCTTCTCCCGTGTCCGCGTCGACGGTACCATCGCCACCCTCGAGGAAGCCGCCGGGCTGCTGTCCGGCCGCGAAGCCAAACAACTCGACGTGGTGGTCGACCGCATCGTCGCCGGACCCGACCAGCGCAGCCGCCTGGCCGACTCGCTCGAACTCGCCTTCCGCGAAGGCCGGCACCGCGCGAGCGTGCTCGCCGAGAAAGACGGCCGCTGGGAAGAGCACGTGCTCTCGCTCCACCTCGCCTGCGAACATTGCGGCGAGACGTATGAGCCCATCAGCCCGCGCGCCCTCTCGCATAACCATCCCGAAGGCGCCTGCCCGGATTGCGGCGGCCTCGGCCGGCAGATGCGCTTCCAGGAAAGCCTCTCCATCCGCGACGAATCGCTGTCGATCCATGACGGCGTCGTGAAGCCTTGGAAGTGCGCGACGCGCAAGACCCTCATCCGCCGCAACGCCATCACCCGTGCGCTGGCCGAGCAGGTGCCGTTCGACCTCAAGACCCCGTGGCGCGACCTGCCCAAGGCCGTGCGCGACCTGCTGCTCCACGGCGACCCGAAGCGTAAGTTCCTGCTCCCGCCGCCCAAGGGCCGTAAGCCCGTCGAGACCATCTGGACGGGGATGTTCAGCGAACTCGAACACGCCTACCGCACCACCACCGGCGAATCGCTCCGCCAGCGCCTGCTGCAGTTCCAGGCCGGCTCCGTCTGCGCCGGCTGTCAGGGCCGCCGCCTGTCCCCCACCGCCCTCTCCTTGCGCCTCAACGGCAAGACCATGGCCGAGTTCCTGGCGATGACGATTCCCGCCGCGCTCGAATTCACGAAACAGCTCGCGACGCATCCCGGCGTCATGCCCGCCGAAGAAGCCCGGCGCGGACTCGAGCAGCGCCTCGCGTTCCTCCACGACGCCGGCCTCAACTACCTCACCCTCGACCGCGAGTGCAGTTCGCTCTCCGGCGGCGAAGCCCAGCGCGTCCGCCTGGCCACGCAGCTCGGCCTCGGGCTCGTCGGCGTGACCTACGTCCTCGACGAACCCAGCATCGGCCTGCACCCGAGCGACCACCACCGCCTCATCGGTTCGATCCGCGGCCTGCGCGACCTCGGCAACACCGTCCTCGTCGTCGAACACGACCGCGACATGATGCTCGCCGCGGACCACCTCATCGAGATGGGACCCGGCGCCGGCATCGACGGCGGCCGCATCGTCTTCGAAGGCACGCCCAAGGCCTGCGGCGCACACGCGACTTCACGCACCGGCGCCTATCTTTCCGGACGCGCCACGCTGGAAGGCATCGTGAAGCGCAAGCCC
>CAZXSI010000215.1:0-1838 GCA_964643215.1 uncultured Klebsiella sp.
ATTCCGGGCCGGTGCCATGGATCAGCCAGCCCTCGAAGCCGCTGGCGTAGCCGTTGGGCTTGCCGGTGTGCTTGGCGAGCGGCTGGGCGAAGTCCTCGCGGTAGAGTTCCTTGCCGCGGACGGTCATCTGCGTGGGGACGTCCTCGGCGAAGGCTGAGACGCAGGTCAGGGTGAGCAGCAGGAGGGAGCGCATGGGGAGGTGAGATTACTTCGTTGCTGCTGCGGCCTTCTTGCCTTTGCCCTTGCCGGTTTTCTTGGCGGCCGGCGAAGCGTCGCCGCCTTCGGCCTTCTTGTTGGGCGTCGGCAGCGGCGCGCCGGTCTCCTTGCGCCAGGCGATCAGGCGCTCGTGCAGTTCCTTGGCCTTGTCGGGCTGCGTCGTCGCGAGGTTCTTGGTCTCGCCGAGGTCGTCCTTCAGGTTGTAGAGCTCGAGGTGGCCGTCTTCCAGGTATTCCATGAGCTTCCAGTCGCCGGCGTGGATGAGGCTCACCGGCGTCGTGCGCCAGAGGCCGGGACCGGAGCCGAGGTAGCCCGGGAAGTGCTGGAAGATCGCGTCGCGCTTGAGCGTCGGCGACTTGCCGAGCAGCAACGGCACGAGGCTTTCGCCGTCGAGGACCTGACGCGGTTTCGCGGCGCCGGAGAGCTCGAGGAGCGTCGGGAAGAGGTCGACGTGCGCGGTGGGCGTCCCGAGCGCGGAGCCGGGCGCGATCTTGCCGGGCCAGCGGACGATGAAGGGCACGCGGACGCCGCCTTCGTACAGGCTGCCCTTGCCGCTGCGCAACGGGGCGTTGTCGGTGATGCCGCCGCCGTCCTCGTCGTCGCCGGCCTTCGCCTTCTTGCCCTTGGCCTCCTTGCCGGGCTCGCGGATCAAGCCGTCGGGGCGGTCGTATCCGCCGACCCCGCCGTTGTCGCTGGCGAAGATGACGACGGTGTCGTCCGCGAGCTTGAGCTCCTCGAGCTTGGCCAGCACGCGGCCGACGCTCTCGTCGACGCTCGCGATCATCGCGGCGTAGGTCGGGCTGTTGTGGCCGCCGACGCCGGGCTTGCCCTTGAACTTGGCGACGAGCTCGGCCTTGGCCTGGAACGGGGAGTGCACGCCGAAGTGCGGCAGGTAGAGCAGGAACGGCTTGGCCTGGTTCCGCTGGATGAAGTCGACGGCCTTGTCGGTGAGGAAGTCGGCGAGATACTGGCCCTTCGGGTATTCCGTCTTCGGCTTGGTCTCGAAATCGAAGTGGCGGCCCTCGGACTCGATCGCCTCGTCGAAGCCGCGCTTCGACGGATGGTAGTCGGGCGTGCCGCCGAGGTGCCACTTGCCGAACATCGCGGTCGCGTAGCCGGCGGCCTTGAGCTGGTTGGCGAAGGTGTCGCGCTCCAGGGAGAGCTTGGTGACGTTGTCGACCGGACGGAGCGGCCGGGATTGCCAGTCGAAGCGGTCGATCGAGCCGACCGTGTAGGTGCCGGTGCGCGCGCCGTATTGGCCGGAGAGCAGGGCCGAGCGGGTGGGGGCGCAGTTCTGGCAGTGGTGGTGGTTGGTCAGGCGCATCCCTTGCGCGGCGAGGCGGTCGATGTTCGGCGTCTCGTAATACTTGCTCCCGAAGGCGCCGAGGTCGGTCCAGCCGAGGTCGTCGGCCAGCACGAAGATGATGTTGGGCCGACGGTCCGCGGCGGAAAGCGTGGCGAAGCAGCCTACGAGCAGCAGGCCGAGCAGGGGAAGGACGGGGCGCATGGGTAAAGAAGTAACCCCGACCTTGCGGCTAAGTTGCCCCGTCACGACATAGTTGCATCCGTTTCGGGTGGCGGGTGGCAGCCTCAGGTGGCTGGTGGCGGGAACGATCAACTCA
>CAZXSI010000216.1:0-1828 GCA_964643215.1 uncultured Klebsiella sp.
GGATACTTGATGCCGAGACGGCAGCCGCGGAAGCCGAGCATGGGGTTGAACTCGTGCAGCTCGTGCACGCGGGCCATGATCTTCTCGACGGGGACGCCGATCTTCCGGGACAGGTCCATCTGCTGTTCCTTGCTGTGGGGCAGGAACTCGTGCAGCGGGGGATCGAGGAAGCGGATCGTGGCCGGGAAGCCCTTCAACGCCTTGAAGATGCCGTGGAAGTCCTCGCGCTGGTAGGGGAGGAGCTTGGCCAGGGCGGCTTCGCGGCCGGCGAGGCTGTCGGCGAGGATCATCTCGCGCATCGCGTCGATGCGGTCGCCCTCGAAGAACATGTGCTCGGTGCGGGTGAGGCCGATGCCCTGGGCGCCGAAGGCGAGGGCCTGGGCGGTCTGCTCAGGGTTGTCGGCGTTGGTGCGGACGGCGAGGCGGGTGGCCTGCGAGCACCACTTCATCAGCTGCACGTAGTTCTTGTACTTCTCGGTCTTCTGCGCGGCCTTGTCGTTGTTGAGCAGGCCGGCGACGATTTCCGAAGGAGCGGTCTTGATCTGGCCGGCGTAGACCGTGCCGGCCGTGCCGTCGATGGAGAGGTAGTCGCCTTCCTTGAAGGTGTGACCGGCGATGGTCGTCGTCTTCTTGTCGTAGTCGATCTGGACGGCGGCGGCGCCGCAGACGCAGACCTTGCCCATCTGGCGGGCGACGAGCGCGGCGTGCGAGGACACCCCGCCGCGGGCGGTGAGGATGCCTTCGGCGGCGATCATGCCACGGAGGTCTTCCGGGGAGGTCTCGACGCGGACGAGGAGGACCTTCTCGCCCTTCTCGGCGGCCACGACGGCGCGGTCGGCGTTGAAGTAGATCTTGCCGGTGGCGGCGCCGGGGCCGGCCGGGAGACCGGTGGCGATGGCCTTGGCCTTCTTGACCTCGGCGAGGTCGAAGATCGGGGCGAGGAGCTGTTCGAGCTGGTCGGCCGGGTTGCGCAGGATGGCGGTCTCCCAGTCGATGAGCTTCTCCTTCACCATGTCGGCGGCGAACTTCAGCGCGGCGGCGGCGGTGCGCTTGCCATTGCGCGTCTGGAGCATGAACAGCTTGCCTTCCTGGATCGTGAATTCGATGTCCTGCACGTCCTTGAAGTGCTTCTCCAGCGTCTTCCGCACGGCGAGCAGCTCGGCGTAGCTCTTGGGCATGACGTCCTTGAGCTTGAGCACGGGCTCGGGGGTGCGGACACCGGCGACGACGTCTTCGCCCTGGGCGTTGACGAGGAATTCGCCGTAGAACTCGTTGGTGCCGTTCGCCGGGTTACGGGTGAACGCCACGCCGGAGCCGGAGGTTTCGCCGGTGTTGCCGAACACCATCGCCTGCACGTTGACGGCGGTTCCCCATTCGGTGGGGATGTTGTATTTGCGGCGATAGACGATCGCGCGGTCGTTCATCCAGGAGGAGAACACGGCGCCGGCGGCGCCACGGAGCTGGTCCCAAGGGCTGTTCGGGAACACCTTGCCGGTGCGTTCCTTGACGAGCGCCTTGAAACGCTTCACGAGCTCCTGCTGGTCTTCGGCGGTGAGCTTCGAGTCCTCGATGTCCGCGTGATACTTCTCGTGCTTGAACTCATGGATGACGGTCTCGAAGGGCTCGTGGTCCTCGCCCTCGCGCTTCTGCACGCCGAGCACCACGTCGCCATACATCTGGATGAAGCGGCGATAGCAGTCCCAGGCGAAGCGTTCATTGCCCGTCGCCTTCACCAGCGCGAGCACGGTCTGGTCGTTGAGGCCGAGGTTGAGGATGGTGTCCATCATGCCCGGCATCGAGTCACGCGCACCGGAGCGGACGGCGACGA
>CAZXSI010000217.1:0-1813 GCA_964643215.1 uncultured Klebsiella sp.
TGGTCGCGGAACTTGCGGCTCTCGCGGGTGCTCAGCGTCAGCTCGACCTCGGCGCTCAGCAGGCGGAAGGCGCAGATCGCCTGGACCAGGTCGCGGTCGGTCATCTCGACCTTCGGCTGCAGCTCGCCCTCGTGCGGGCGGATGCGCGGGAACGACACGCTGGTGCGGCTCCGCCAGTGCTTGCGTTCGAGCCAGCGGAGGTGGAGGGCCGTGAAGAAACATTCCGCGCGCCAGTCCTCGAGGCCGAAGAGGGCGCCCAGGCCGATCTTGTGGACGCCCGCGGCGCCGACGCGGTCGGGCGCGTCGAGGCGGTAGGCGAAGTCGGACTTACGTCCCTTCGGGTGGTGGACGTTGTACGTCTCGCGGTGATACGTCTCCTGGTAGACCAGCACCGCGTTGAGGCCATGCTTACGGAGCTCGGCGTATTCCGCGGTCTCCATCGGCTGGACTTCCATCGACAGCGAGGAGAAGTGCGGGCGGAGCAGGTCGAGGGCCTGGACGAAGTAAGGGAGCTCCACCTTGTTGGATTCGCCGGTCAGGATGAGCAGGTGGTCGAAGCCGAGCTTCTTGAGGGCGCCCGCTTCGCGGAGGATCTCGCCCGGGTTGAGCGTGCGGCGCGGGACCTTGTTCCCCGCCGAGAAGCCGCAGTAGGTGCAGACGTTCTGGCACTCGTTGGACAGGTAGGCCGGCGCGAAGAGCTGCATCGTGCGGCCGTAGCGGCGCAGCGTGCGTTCGTGGCTGAGGCGGGCCATCCGTTCCAGGTGCGGCGCGGCCGCCGGTGAGACCAGCGCCTTGAAGTCCTCGAGGTCGGCCGTGTCCGCCTCGGCGCGGGCGAGCGCGCGGAGCACGTCGGCCTCGGTCTTGGCCGCGACGGACCGAAGGACCTCGTCCCAGGGATGGGCGGCATGGACTTCGGCGAACGACATCGGCCCGTCACTGTGGGCCAAAAAGCGCGCAGGGCAAGGGCGGGCGCGCGCTCAGAGCGTCGCGGCGTAGCCGGCGGCGTCGAGCAGGGCGGCGAGCTCGGCCGGATTCTTCACCTTCACCTTGATCATCCAGGCGCCGCCGTACGGTTCGCGGTTCACCAGGTCGGGGGAATTGTTCAGGTCCGCGTTGGCCGCGAGGATCTCGCAGGAGACCGGGCTGTAGAGGTCGGAGGCGGCCTTGACGGATTCGACCGTGCCGAAGACGTCGCCGTGGTTGAACGAAGCGCCCACCTTCGGGAGGTCGACGAACGTCACGTCGCCGAGGGCGGCCTGCGCGTGGTCGGTGATGCCGATGACGGCGGTGCCGTCGGCGGCGACCTTGATCCACTCGTGGTCCTTGGTGTAACGGAGGTCGGCAGGGACGTTGCTCATGGCTTCTGGGTAAAGTGGGCGGGGATTATTTCAACCCTTCACTTCACGAAAGGCTCGGCCGAGAGGCGGAGCGGGATGCGGTGGCCGCGGATGTCGACGGTCAGCGTGGCGGACGACGCGTGGCCGGCGGCGACGAGGGCCGTGCCGATGGGCTTGCCGAGGACCGGGGACTGCGTGCCGGAGAGCACTTCGCCGACGGGCGTCTCGCCGGAATACACGACCGCGCCTTGGCGGGCGATGCGGCGGTCGTCGAGGGAGAAGAGCACCACCGAGGAGACGGGGCCGCCTTGGGCCTGGCGGTGGAGCGCCTCGCGGCCGATGAACTCCGGCTTCGCGAACTTCACCGTCCAGCCGAGCCCGGCCTGGAGGGGCGAGATCTTCTCGGAGATCTCATGTCCGTAGAGCGGGTAGTTCGCCTCGAGGCGGAGCGAGTCGCGGGCGCCGAGGCCGGCGGG
>CAZXSI010000218.1:0-1805 GCA_964643215.1 uncultured Klebsiella sp.
GGCCACCAGGCGATGCCGGGCACGCGCATGCCGCCTTCCCAGGTGCTGCCCTTGCCGTCCTTGAGCAGACCGGCGCTGCCGCCGGTCTCGGCGCCCATCAGCGTCCAGGGGCCGTTGTCGCTGGTGAAGAAGACGAGGGTGTTGTCGGCGACGCCGTTGTCCTTGAGGGCCTTGAGCACCTCGCCGACGTTCCAGTCGAGTTCGGCGAGCACGTCGCCGTAGATGCCGCGCGGGCTCTTGCCCTTGAAGCGATCCGAGGCGAAGAGCGGCGTGTGCGGGAACGTGTGCGGCAGGTAGAGGAAGAACGGCTTGTCCTTGTTGGCCCCGATGAACTTCACGGCCTCCTCGGCGTAGCGCTTGGTCAGCTGCGTCTGGTCGGTGCGCGGTTCGAGCAGTTCGCGTCCGCGGTAGAGCGCGGCGTTCCACCACGCCGGATCCTGTGCGACGAGCGCGTTCGCCTTGGGCGGATTGCCGGGCGTCGGATTCATGTCGTTCGAGTGCATGAGGCCGAAATGGAAGTCGAAGCCGTGGGCGAGCGGGTGGTGTTGGGGCTGGTTGTTCGCCCAGACCCCGAGGTGCCACTTGCCGATGATGCCTGTCGCGTAGCCGGCGTCCTTGAGCGTCTGCGCGAGGGTGATCTCCGAGGCGGGCAGGCCGCCGGTCGAGATCGCGCGCAGGACGCGGAACTGGTTGTGGGCCATCCCGGAGCGAACCGGGTAGCGACCGGTCAGCAGCGCGGCGCGGCTGGGCGTGCAGACTTCGGCGGCGGAATAGAACTGCGTGAAGCGCAGGCCTTCCGCGGCCATCTTGTCCAGGTTCGGCGTCTTGATGGTCGGATGGCCGTAGCAGCCGAGGTCGCCGTAGCCGAGGTCGTCGGCTAGGATGATGACGACATTCGGTTTGCCGGCGGCGGACAGGCCGAGGGAAAGGGCCGTAAGCAGGGCCAGCAGCAGGGGTCGCATGGGGATGAGAAAAACGACAGCCCACGCCTGGGTAAAGACGTTTTCAAGCAGGGCGGGGGATACGGCTTGAAAGGGGAGAACATAAAAGGGATTTAGAAGTCATACCCCCATGCGTTCCGCCGTCTATCTGTCTGCGCTTACCTTCGTGGCTGCCTGCGCGGCCCAGGAGAAGGCGTACGAGCCCGACTTCACCCCGCAGCCGCCGGTCAAGGCGCTGTCGCCCGAGGAAGAACTGAAGACCATCGAGCTCCCCGAAGGCTATCGTCTCGAGCTCGTGCTCAGCGAACGCGACGGCCTGCGTGAGCCCGCCAACCTGACCTTCGACGGCAACGGCCGCATGTACATCGCCGAACTCCGCACCTACATGCAGGACATCGACGGCAAGAACGAGCACGACCCGATCGGCGTCGTCTCGCGCCACGAGAGCACCAAGGGCGACGGCGTCTTCGACAAGCACGTCCTCTTCCGCGACAAGATGGTGCTGCCGCGCATGGTGCTGCCGCTCGACGACCGCGTGCTCATCAACGAGACCGACACGCTCGATATCTTCGTCTACCGCGACACCAACGGCGACGGCATCGCCGACACCAAGGAGCCCTGGTTCGTGGGCGGCCCCAAGAACGGCAACCTCGAGCACCAGCAGAGCGGCCTGATCTGGACGTTGGATAACTGGATGTACCAGACCTACAACGCCTACCGCCTGCGCTGGAACGGGGCGAAGGAGCCCCTCAAGGAAAGCATCCCCAACGGCGGCGGCCAGTGGGGCTTGGCGCAGGACGACCAAGGCAAGATCTGGTGGTCTAACGCCGGCGGCGAGAAAGGCCTCTGGCATTTCCAGACCCC
>CAZXSI010000219.1:0-1781 GCA_964643215.1 uncultured Klebsiella sp.
AAGCTGCAGCGTCTCTTCCGCGACGCGGCCGTCAGCCGCCTGATCAAGCGTTGCAATGACTTCGGCGCCGGCGGCGTCTCCGTCGCCATCGGCGAGCTCGCCCCTTCGCTCCACGTCCACCTCGACCGCGTGCCGCTCAAGTATGACGGCCTCGATGGTTCCGAGATCGCCCTTTCCGAATCGCAGGAACGCATGGCCGTCGTCCTCGAGCCCAAGGACGTCCCCGCCTTCCTCGCCGCCGCCCGCCGCGAGAACCTCGAAGCGGTGCAGGTCGCCGACGTCACCGACTCCGGCCGCCTGATCATGGAATGGCGCGGCCAGCGCGTCGTCGACATCGCCCGCGACTTCCTCGACACCAACGGCGTGACGCAGACCGCGTCCGCGAAGGTGCTCGCGCCTGACGCGTCCAAGAACCCTTTCCAGTCCGGCTCCGCGCCGACGGCCGACGACCTCCTGAAGTGCGTCTCGGCGCTCCCGCACGCCGCCCAGCGCGGCTTGGTCGAGCGCTTCGACGCCTCGATCGGCGCCAACACGGTGCTGCATCCTTTCGGTGGCGCGACGCAGTCGACCCCGCAGGAAGCGATGGCCGCCAAGCTGCCGGTCCTCGGCGGCGAGACCGACGTCTGCACGATCATGGCCTACGGTTTCAATCCCGTGGTCGCCCAGTGGTCGCCCGGCCACGGCGCGGTCTGCGCGGTGGTGGAATCGCTCGCCCGCCTCACCGCCGCCGGCGGCGATCCCGCCCGCGCGCGCCTGACGCTCCAGGAGTATTTCGAAAAGCTCGGCCAGGATTCCTCCCGCTGGGGCAAGCCGCTCGTGGCGCTCCTCGGCGCGCTCGAAGCGCAGCTCGAGTTCGGCACGGCCGCCATCGGCGGCAAGGACAGCATGTCGGGTTCCTTCAAGGACCTCGACGTCCCGCCCACGCTCGTCTCCTTCGCCATCGTCCCCGGCAAGGCCAGCCACGTCGTCTCCGCCGAGTTCAAGCAGGCCGGCTCCACGGTCGTGGTCGTCGACGTGCCCCGCACGTCCGCGCTGCTGCCTGACCTCAAGCTCGCCCGCGAGCGCCTCGCCGCCATCCACGCCCTCGTCAAGGCCGGCAAGGTCCGCGCCGCCGCCGCGGTCCGTCAGGGCGGCATCGGCCACGCGCTGACCCGCATGTCCTTCGGCAACCGCCTCGGCGTCACGCTCGCCGCCGCGCCTGCCGCCGACTTCCTGATCCCCGCCTACGGTTCCGTCGTGCTCGAAGTCGCTTCGGCCGCCGACCTCGGCGCGCTCCCGCATCGCGTGCTCGGCCAGACCAATGCCGACGCCAAGATCGCCTGGCCCGGCGCGTCCGTCGCCGTCGCCGACCTCCTCGCCGCGCACGAAGGCGTGCTCGAGTCCGTCTTCCCGACCAAGGCCGGCGAGCCGCAGGGCACGCCCGCCCCGATCAGCTTCACCGTCCGCTCCGGCCTCAAGCCCAAGGTCCGCGTCGCCAAGCCGCGCGTGATCATCCCGGTCTTCCCCGGCAGCAATTGCGAATACGACACCGCCCGCGCGTTCCGTCTCGCCGGCGCCGAGCCCGAGATCCTCGTGCTGCGTAATCTCGACGCCGCCGGCCTCGGCGAATCGCTCAAGGCCCTCGCCGACGCCATCTCCCGCTCGCAGATCCTCATGATCCCCGGCGGCTTCTCCGCCGGTGACGAACCGGATGGCTCCGGCAAGTTCATCGCCGCCGTCATCAAGGCCCCCATCGTGCGTGACGCCGTCATGGAGCTGCTCAAGAACCGCGACGGCCTCGC
>CAZXSI010000220.1:0-1775 GCA_964643215.1 uncultured Klebsiella sp.
ATCTACGACACGATGAACTTCCTGTCGTGCGAGGTGAACACCTACTGCATCGGCCTCTCGGCCAGCATGGCCACCGTGCTCCTCGCCGCCGGCACGAAGGGCAAGCGCCACGCCCTCCCGAACTGCCGCGTGATGATCCACCAGCCGAGCGGCGGCGCGACCGGCCAGACTTCCGACATCTCGATCGCGGCGAAGGAGATCCTCCGCTGGCGCGACACCCTCAACCACGTCCTCGCCAAGCACAGCGGCAAGACGCCCGAGGACCTGATGCGCGACTCCGACCGCGACTTCTACATGACGGCCGAGCAGGCGAAGGCCTACGGCCTCGTCGACCACGTCGTGATGCCCAAGACGGGCCGCGCCTAAGCGTATGGCCGGCGACCGCGCCGAGAGCTGCTCCTTCTGCGGCAAGCCCGCCGCCCAGGCCGGCAAGCTGATCGCCGGGCCGGGCGGCGTCGGCATCTGCGACGCCTGCGTCGGCACCTGCGGCCGGCTCCTCGAACGCGACAAAGCCCGCGACGGCAAGCCCGCCGCGCCCGCCGGCGGCCCCGCCGTGCAGGAAGCCCCGGCGAAGCCGCCCCTCGCGCCGATCAAGCTGGTCGCGCCCGCGGAGCTGCGCCTCGAGCTCGACGCCCACGTCATCGGCCAGGCCCACGCGAAGAAGGTCCTCTCCGTCGCCGTCTTCAACCACTACAAGCGCCTCAACGACCGCCAGCAGCCGGCCACCGCCGCCCAGGCCGGCGACCTCGCCGACGTCGAGCTCGACAAGAGCAACGTGCTGCTGATCGGCCCGACGGGCACCGGCAAGACCCTCCTCGCCCGCTCCCTCGCGCGCATGCTCGACGTGCCGTTCGCGATCGCCGACGCCACGACCCTCACGGAAGCAGGCTACGTCGGCGACGACGTCGAGACGGTCATCCTCCGCCTCCTGCAGGCCGCCGACATGGACGTCGAACGCGCCCAGCGCGGCATCGTGTTCATCGACGAGATCGACAAGATCGGCCGCAAGTCCGATTCGGCCTCGATCACCCGCGACGTCTCGGGCGAAGGCGTGCAGCAGGCCCTCCTGAAGCTCCTCGAGGGCACGGTCTGCAACGTCCCGCCCGCCGGCGGCCGCAAGCATCCGGAGCAGCAGTGCATCCGCGTCGACACGTCCGACATCCTCTTCATCTGCGGCGGCGCCTTCGCCGGCCTCGACCGCATCATCGCCCGCCGCGGCGGCGCGAAGTCCCTCGGCTTCGTCCCCCCGCAGAACGACCAGCCCTCCCTCTCGGCCGAACAGATCGTCGCCGGCCTCCAGCCCGAGGACCTCTTCGCCTTCGGCATGATCCCGGAATTCGTCGGCCGCCTGCCGGTCATCTCGGTGCTCGAGCCCCTCGACCGCGAGGCCCTCATCCGCATCCTGACCGAGCCGCGCAACGCCGCGACGAAGCAGTACCGCAAGCTCTTCGCCCTCTCGGGCATGTCCCTCGAGTTCAGCCGCGAAGCCCTCGAGGCCGCCGCCGACAAGGCGCTCGCGCTCGGCACCGGCGCCCGCGGCCTCCGCTCCGTCCTCGAAGGCGTCTTGCTCGACACGATGTACGCCCTGCCCGCCGCCGCCCCCGGCTCGAAGTTCACGGTGACGGCCGAGGCCATCCGCGGCGAACAGCCGGTCACGGTCGCGGCGCCGAAGAAGAAAGCTTCCTGACCTCCATGCTCGCCTACCCGGCCATCGATATCCGCGGCGGTCGCTGCGTCCGCCTCAGCCAAGGCCGCGACGACGCCCGCACCGACTA
>CAZXSI010000221.1:0-1766 GCA_964643215.1 uncultured Klebsiella sp.
CGCTGGCTCGCGGGGCACTGAGCGTCGCGGCGCCGCCGCGACGAGGGGACACGTGGGCAAGGGGACACGTGGGCAGGGGGTGATCAAAGGGAGACCGGAAACCGGAATGTTAGCTTGGGACATATGACCCCAGTTCATCATCCGGTCTCCGGTTACCTCTTGAGTTCTTGTTGAACCGATCTTTCGGGTCTCAGGTCTCGGCTGCAGGTACGGGTGCGGGCACAGGTTCGGGTATCAGTCCCGGGACCTGCACCTGTACCTGAACCTGAACACCCGAACCAGATGCCCGACGGCCGAGACCCGGGACCTGGAATGGTTTCCCGCCACCTGCCATCTGGGGATGAAGGCAGCTAGGGCAGCACGCGGTGCTGCCTCGCCTCGATGCGGCTATGTCGTGACGCGGTCCCGACCCTACCCAAAGCAGCAGGGGCGCTTGCGCGCCCCTGTTCACTTATTTCCCCTTGTCCACGTGTCACCTTGCCCACGCGCCCCCTCGAAGTAATCGCTCCGCGATTACTTCGTCAGGATCTCCATCGCCGACTTCTTCTGCGGGATGAAGGGCAGCACGTGCTCGGTGTAGGGCACGACGACGTCGAGGAGGTAGGGGCCGTCGTGGTCGAGCATCTCGCGCATGGCGGCGCGGAGGTCTTCGCGCTTCATCACCTGGCGGGCCTTGATGCCGAAGCCGTTGGCGATCTTGACGAAGTCCGGATAAAGGCCGCCGGGGTTGTCGGGGGAGCCGATGTTATTGGCGTCGCCGAGGATGGTGTGGCCGCGGCTGCCGGCGTAGAAGCGGTCTTCCCACTGCACCACCATGCCCAGGTGCTGGTTGTTGAGGATGAGGATCTTCGCGTTGATCTTCTCGATCTTCATGCACGCGAGCTCCTGGATGTTCATCAGGAAGGAGCCGTCGCCGTCGATGTCGATGACCTGGACGTCCGGGTTGGCGACCTTGGCGCCGATGGCGGCCGGGAGGCCGAAGCCCATGGTGCCCGCGCCGAGCGAGCTGATGAAGCGGCGCGGTTCGTTGAAGCGGTAGTACTGCGGGGCCCACATCTGGTGCTGGCCGACGCCGGTGGCGATGATGGCCTTGCCCTTGGTCTCCTCGAAGAGGACTTCGACGGCTTCCTGCGGGAGGATGTGCTTGGTCTTGCGTTCGTAGCTGAACGGGTACGGGTGCTCCTTCTTCCAGCCGTTGATGGTCTCGTACCACTTCTTCAGGTCGGGCTTCCTGAAGCCCTTCTTGGCGAGCGTGACCATGCGGCCGAGCGCGTGCTTGATGTCCGAGTGGATCGGGTAGTGCGCGAACTTGTTCTTCTGGTGCTCCGAGCGGTCGATGTCGATGTGGACGATCGTGGCGTCCGGGGCGAACTTCTCGATCGCGCCGGTGATGCGGTCGTCGAAACGCGCGCCCATCGTGATGAGGAGGTCGCTCTTGCAGACGGCCCAGTTGCCGGCGACGGTGCCGTGCATGCCGTACCAGTAGAGCGACTGCGGATGGTCGCACGGGAAGGCGCCGAGGCCCATCAGCGTGGAAGCGACGGGGATGCCGGTGGCTTCGGCGAAGGCGCGGAGCTCCTCGTGGGCGTCGCCGGAAAGGATGCCGCCGCCGATGTAGATCGCGGGCTGCTTGGAGCCTTCGATGAGGCGCAGGACCTTCTCCAGGTCGCCGTCCGCGCACTTCGGCGGGGTCGGCAGGCCGGGGATGGACACGTCGTCGGGGTTCTTCGGGAAGACCGGGACCCACTCGTGCTGCTGGATGTCCT
>CAZXSI010000222.1:0-1760 GCA_964643215.1 uncultured Klebsiella sp.
TCCGCCAGACCATCAACGTCAGCTTCGAATGGCTCGCCGCCGACGGCACCGTGACGGAAAGCCAGCCCAACTGGATCGTCACGCCGCTCGAGCCGGGCGCCCTCACCACCGTCACCGCGACCGCGCTCAAGTCCCAGTCGGCCGAATGTCGCCTCCGTCTCATTTCCCGCTAACCCTCCCATGAACAAGCTCTCCCTCCTCGCCTGCGCGGTCTTCATCGTCGGTTGCGGCACGCCCGCCACCTACAAGGATCCGAACGGGCGCGAACTCGTCGTCAGCCTCGATAAGGTCAATATCCAGGACTTCGCCACCGCGGGCTCCCAGATGCTCCAATCGATGGTCGCGTCGCCGTCCTTCTCCAAGGGCGCGCCGGTGCTCCAGCTCGGCGCCGTCACGAACGACACCGCCGACAACTTCGACACGAGCCTGCTGCTGTCGAAGCTCACCGTGCCCTTGGTCAACGCCGGCCGCGTGACGCTCCTGGACAATGACGCCACGGCTAACGCCGCCCGCGCCGCCTCCGGCTCCCGCGCCAACGTGCCCCAGCCCGAATATGTGCTGAAGGGCAAGATCCTCGAGGACCGCAGCAACGCCGGCAGCACGCGCCAGGGCTCCTTCATCTTCCAGCTGACCCTCGTCGAGGTGAAGCGCGGCGTCGCCGTCTGGACCGAGGAGAAGATCGTGACCAAGCAAGGCACCAAGAACGCCGTCGGCTTCTGACAAACCCTCGTCCCCAGTTGACCTTCGCTCGACCTGCGTCTCCTTCCGGCGATGCAGGTTGATTTTTTGATCGTCGGCCAAGGCCTGGCGGGCTCGTTGCTCGCCAAGGAACTCCTGCGTCGCGGTCGCTCCGTGCACGTCGTGGACGACCGCTGGAAGTCCTCTTCCTCGCAGGTGGCCGCGGGCCTGATGACCCCCCTGACCGGCCGGCGTTTCACCCTGACCAAGGACTATCCCGCGCTCTTCGCCACGGCTCAGGCCAAGCTGACCGAACTCGGCGTCTTCCGTCCCATCCAGGTCTATCGCATGTTCGTCGACGACGAGCAGCGCGCCAAAGGGCTCAAGCGGACCGAGTGTACGAGCTGCCAGCCCTTCATCGCCCGGGTGACTTCCGCCCGTGGCGAGCTCGACGCCGGCCTGACGGACGCCTTCGGCGGGGCCTTGATGAACGGCGCTTGGGTCGATCTCCCGAAGCTGCTGGCCGCCGTCCGCGCCGAACTGCTGGCCGCGGGCAACCTGACCGAAGCTTCCTTTGACCCGGCGGACGCCGTGGCTGAGGCGGAGGGCGTCCGCTGGCGGACGCTTCGCGCCGGCGCCCTCATCTATTGCGATGGCTACAAGTCCGCTCAGCGCGGTCCCTTCACATATCTGCCGTGGCAGCCCGCCAAGGGCGAGGCGCTCACGCTCCGCTCCGATGTCCCTGACAAGTCCTTCATCCTGAATCGGGAGGGCTGGGCCTTGCCGCTGGGACAGGGCGTCTGGCGCACCGGCACCAACTGGCAGTGGGATCAGCTGGACGAGACGCCGACCGAGCCGCAGAAGGAGAAGCTCATCGGCCGGTTCCGAGGGTACTTCGGCCAAGGCGTGACGGTCGAGGTCACCGCCCATGTCGCCGGCGTCCGCCCCTGCACGGCGGATAATCATCCCTTCCTTGGCGCGCATCCGACCCTGGCGCGTACCTATATTTTCAACGGACTTGGCCCGCGCGGCACGGTCTGGGCGCCGAGCCTTGCGTCGATGCTGGCCGATCACCTCTGCGA
>CAZXSI010000223.1:0-1757 GCA_964643215.1 uncultured Klebsiella sp.
GTCATGCGCGGCGCCGAAGCCATCGACCAGTACATCGCCCTCCCCCAGCAGGAAGCCTTCGACATCGAGTACTGGCTGCTCGAGGAAGCCAAGCTGAAGCGCATGCCGGCCGAGAAGGAGCTCGCCCGCCAGGTCATCATCGTCGTCGGCGCCGGCTCCGGCATCGGCAAGGAGACCGCCCATCGCCTCGTCAAGGAAGGCGCCCACATCGTCTGCGTCGACAAGAACGTCGAGGCCGCCCAGGCCACCGCCAAGGAGATCACCGACAAGCTCGGCACGGGCATCGGCGTCGCCGGCACCGGACTTTCCAACTGCGGTCCGGCCATCGGCCTCGCCGGTGACATCATGGACCGCGCCTCGATCCGCAAGATGCTCGACCAGGTCGCCCTCGCGTACGGCGGCTTCGACTCCATCTGCGTCACCGCGGGCATCTTCGTGTCCCCGGACACCACCGGCCACATCCCCGACGACAAGTGGGCCCTCACCTTCGCCCTGAACGTGACCGGCAGCTACCTCGTCGCCGACGAAGCCTTCAAGACCTGGAAGGAACAGGGTCTGCGCGGCAACCTCGTCCTGACCACCAGCGCCAACGCCGCCGTGGCCAAGAAGGGTTCCGTGGCCTACGACACCTCCAAGGCCGCCGCGAACCACCTCGTCCGCGAGATGGCCATGGAGCTTTCGCCCCTGATCCGCGTGAACGGCGTGGCCCCGGCCACCGTCGTGCAGGGTTCGGCGATGTTCCCGCGCGACCGAGTGATCGCTTCGCTTGCGAAGTACAACATTCCCTACACCGATGATGAGGCGACCGATTCGCTGACGACGAAGCTCTCCCGCTTCTACGCCGATCGCACCCTGACCAAGAACCCCATCACCCCCGCCGACCAGGCCGAAGCCTACTTCCTCCTCGTGACCAATCGCCTCAGCAAGACGACCGGACAGGTCATCACCGTCGACGGCGGCCTCCACGAGGCTTTCCTGCGCTAATCCTGTGCGCGTCTCCCTCTTCGTCCCTTGCTTCGTCGACCAGCTGACCCCCAAGGTCGGCCTGGCGACGGCCAAGGTATTGAAGCGCCTCGGTCACGAGGTGGAGTTCCGTTCGGCCCAGACCTGCTGCGGCCAGCCTTCCTTCAATTCCGGACAGTGGGATGTCGCCCGCGAGGCGGCGATCCGCGCTCTCGAGGTCTTCCGTGGCGCCGAAGCCGTCGTCGGGCCGTCGGGTTCCTGCGTCGCGATGATGCGCAACTTCTACCCGGAGCTCCTCAAGGGCACGCCGCATGCCGCTGAAGCGGACGACCTCGCTTCCCGCACTTTCGAGTTCTCCGAATTCCTGGTGAAGAAACTCGGCATCACCGACGTCGGCGCGAAGTTCGCCAAGAAAGTGACCTACCACGACGGTTGCCACGCGCTGCGCGAGCTCCGCCTGAAGGAAGAACCCCGCCAGCTGCTCCGCGCGGTCAAAGGACTCGAGCTGATCGAATCCGAGGAGGGCGAGACCTGCTGCGGTTTCGGCGGCCTGTTCTCCGCCAAGTTCCCGATGATCTCGACCGCGATGGTCCAGGTCAAAGGCGGCGCCCTCGCCCGCACCGGCGCCGACTACGTCGTCTCTTCCGACCCTTCCTGCCTCCTCCAGATCGGCGGCTGGCTCTCCCGCGAGGGCAAGCCGATCCTCCCGCTGCACATCGCCGAGGTCCTGGCCCACGACGCCTGACCATGTCCGACTCCAAGGCCATCTTCCTCAAGGACGCCACGGTCAACGC
>CAZXSI010000224.1:0-1744 GCA_964643215.1 uncultured Klebsiella sp.
TCCGTCAAGATCTACGACTTCGAATAAGCCGCCAGGCTCTTCGACGAAGAGAAGGCCGTCCGCAAGGGCGGCCTTTTTCGTGCCTGCAGGGTAGGGATGCGATGACATCGCATCCGCCTGAATCGGGTAGGGTCGGGACCGCGTCACGACATAGCTGTTCCGTGAGAGGACCGAGTTTAGCCCTGCGTTGAGGGCTGAATGGAGGACTGAATGGATGAAGGCAGTTTCAGGTGGCGGGTGGCGGCCCCGGGTGGCAGGTGGCGGGAGGGTAGGGATGCGATGACATCGCATCCGCCTATATCGAGGCAAAGTCCAAACCGCTAACCGCCAGCCGCTAACCGCTAAAACCTTCGGTCTAGGGATTGTAAACCTCCCCCTACTTCGGGCTTAACAATAGGCCGGGAGGGCCCTAGGCATAGGGTATGCCGACTGCCACCGCAGCCGCTTCGTCCGCCACGGACGCCCTCGATGCCGCCGATCGGCGCTTCGGGTGGCATCCGTTTACCCAGATGCGGGAATACCAGGACAACCCCCGGCTGCACCTGGTCCGGGGCGAGGGCAGCTGGCTGATCGACGGGGAAGGGAAGCGCTACCTCGACGGCAATGCGTCGGTCTGGACGAACGTCCACGGCCATAACGACCCCGACCTGAACCGCGCCCTGCGCGAACAGTCCGAGAAGATCGCCCACGTGACGCTCCTCGGTCTGAACCACCCGATCGCGACCGAGCTCGCCGAAGATCTCGCGGGGCTGACGAACGGAGCCCTGCCGCGTTGCTTCTACTCCGACAACGGTAGCAACGCCGTGGAGGTCGCCCTGAAGCTATCGTTCCAGTATTGGCAGCTCGTCGGCCAGGACGCCAAACGCGGGGTCATCTCGATGGAAGGCGCCTACCATGGCGACACCTTCGGGACGATGGCCGTGGGCGAGCGTTCCGAGTTCCACCGTCGGTTCAACCCTTGGCTCTTCGCCGCCCAGACTTTCCCGGCCCCGGTCCATGCCGAATGCGCCGGCAAGGTCGCCCGTTCCGATGCTTCCGCATCGCTCGCCGCGCTGCAGGCCATCCTTGAGCGCGATGCCGCCACGACGGCCTGCCTGATTCTCGAGCCTCGCGTGCAGGGCGCCGCGGGCATGGTCCAGCAGCCCGCCGGCTTCGTGAAGGCCGTCGCCGCCCTTTGCCGCCAACACGGCGTGCACCTGATCCTCGACGAAGTCTTCACGGGCTTCGGACGGCTGGGCGCGCTCACCGCCGCCGAGACCGAAGGCGTCGTCCCGGATTTCCTCTGCCTGGCGAAAGGCCTCGCCGCGGGCTACCTGCCGCTGGCTGCCACGCTGACATCGGAAAAGATCTACGAGGCGTTCCTCGGTCCGTTTTCCGAAGGGAAGACGTTCTTCCACGGCCATACGTTCTCGGGCAATCCGCTTGGATGTGCGGTCGCGCGTGCTTCGCTGCGTAAGTTGAAGCCCATGCTGGCCTCGGGGCAGGTCGCCGAACGCGCCGTGCTCCTAGGACGTGAGATGGAAGCCGCCTTCGCCGGCCACGCGCACGTGCGCGCCTTCCGTCAGCTCGGCCTCACGGGCTCCGTCGAATTCAAGCCCGCCGCCGCCGATCGCTGGCCGACCGATACCCGCGCCGGTTATCGCGTGGCCCTGGCCGCTCGACGCCACGGCCTCGTCATCCGTCCGCTCGGCGACTCGATCCTGTTCGTCCCGCCGATTTCCATCCAGGCCGACGAGGTGAAGCA
>CAZXSI010000225.1:0-1732 GCA_964643215.1 uncultured Klebsiella sp.
GCGATCGGGGAGAAGAGGACGACGCGGACCTTGCCCTTGCCGTAGTCGGCGGCGAGGGTCTTCTTGAGCCAGCCGTCGAGGTTGGCCTTGAAGGTGTCCAGTCCGGCCGCGCCGGCGAAGGATTCGTTGAAGCCCCAGTAGGCGAAGATCACGTTGGCGTGGAAGTGCGCGCCGGCGTGGTAGGTCACCTCGGTCTTGCCGACCTTGGTGGTCAGGGCGCCGGGCTTCATGTTGAGGAAGTAGTCGAGGCCGGCGACTTCGTCGGAGCGGTGGGGCTTCACGCCGACCTCGTCGCCGGAGAAGCCGAGGTTGCGGACCACGAGGTTATGCTCCGGGAAGGCCTGATGGATCAGGGTCTCGAAATTTCCGTGGTGCTGCTGCCGGTCGGCGAAGCCGCTGCCGACGAAGGCGATGTGGTCACCCTTCTCGAGGGTGAGGGTCTGGGCCGAGACGGAGGCGAATCCGAGGAGGGCCAGGAGGAGGGTGGACAGCTTGCGCATGGGTTTCTGGTTTTGGTAAAAGTGATGCAGCCATGCGGTCAGGCATGGTCGGGATGGGGAGAGGAAAACCTGTCGCTCTTTCAACAATCTGCCAAGGGGAATGTTCCTGTCTGGGCCTGCAAATGAGCGTCAAAGCCACTCATTTACAGGCCCAGAGGGGTGGGGGTACGGGTTGGGGTAGGGATGGCACAGGACTGCATGGAGGGCTGAATGGAAAAACCCCGCCACCGGCCACCCGAAATGAATCGATGACTGAATCGATGACAGATGACGGATGGCAGATTTCCTGAACCCGAACCTGAACCTGATCACCTGTCCCCGGCTCCTGATGGCCGAGACCTGGGACCTGAAAATGAAGCCCCGCAGCAAACTTTCCGGTTTCCGGTCTCCCTTGCTTGCAGGCATGCCCCAACCGCCAACCGCTATCCGCTAACCGCCATCACCTTTGCCTTCACCTCTTACTTCCCGATCGCCGCGTTGATCGATTTCACGACGGCCTTGCCGAGGACAGCGTAGCCTTCGGCGTTGAAGTGGACGTCGGCCTTGTTCTGGTGCTGGGCGAGCGTCGGCGTGATCGCGGCGTTGAGGTCGTCGATGGCGACGCCGTGCTCCTTCATGACCTTGAGGGCGATGTCGTTGTAAGTGGCGACGTCGCCGAAGGTGCGCGGCGGCGTGAGCTTGCCTTCAGGCACGGGCGTCGTGGTGGCGAAGATGAGCTTCGCGCCGGTCTTCTTCAGGTCGGCCACGAGCGAGCGGAGGTTCTGTTCGTACTCCGCGGGCTCGACCTGGCGCTTACCGTCCTCCATGTGGCGGAGGTCGTGCAGGCCGAAGTTGAAATGGATCACGTCCCACTTGCCGTCGCCCAGCCACTTCGCGAGGTTCGCGGTGCCGTTCTTGGTCGGGCCGCCGTTGGTCGGGATGCGGTGGACGTTGGCTTTGCCGGCCAGTTCCTGGCGGACGGGCAGGGTGTAGCCGATCGAGATCGAGTCGCCGATGAGGAGCACGCGCGGGAGGCCGGCGACGTCCTGGATCGGCGCCATCGCGGGGTTCGGGGCCTTGGCCTTCGCTTTGGCCTTGGCGGGGGCTTTCTCGGCCGGAGCGGCCTTGGGCGCATCGGCGGCGAGCAGGGAGAGGGAGACGAGGGTAAGGAGCAGGGGCAGCGTCTTCATGGGGTGGGAATCATAGAACCCAAGGGGATGACTGAGTCGAGGGCGGATGAATGAATCGATGAC
>CAZXSI010000226.1:0-1728 GCA_964643215.1 uncultured Klebsiella sp.
GCTCAGTGCCCCGCGAGCCAGCGTTCGGCTTCGATCGCGGCGCGGCAACCCATGCCGGCGGCGGTGATGGCCTGACGATAGACGTGGTCGGAACAGTCGCCCGCGACGAAGACGCCGGGGATGTTGGTGCTCACGGTGTTGGCGCCGGCGATGAAGTAACCGCCTTCGTCGACCGCGAGGGCCGGCGTGAAGGCCTGCGAATTCGGGACATGGCCGATGGCGACGAAGACGCACTTCACGGCGAGGTCGCGGGCGGCGCCGGACTTCTCGATGACGCGCAAGGCGTGGACCTTCTCCTCGCCGAGGATCTCCTGCGGCGTGACGTTGAGCACGAGCTCGATCTTCGCGTGGGCCTTGACGCGCTGGACCATGATGTCGGAGGCGCGGAAGGTGTCGCGGCGGTGCACCAGGTAGACCTTGGACGCGAAGCGGGTGAGGAAGAGGGCTTCCTCGCAGGCGGAATCGCCGCCGCCGACGACGGCGACGGGGACGTCCCGGTAGAAGGCGCCGTCGCAGGTCGCGCAGGTGGTCACGCCGTTGCCGCCGTAATATTTCTTCTCGCCGGGGATGCCGAGGAGGCGGGGCGAGGCGCCCGTGGCGATGATCACCGCCTTGGCCTCGTAGGTGGCTTCGCCGCCCTTGAGCTTCTTGACGGGACCGGAGAAGTCGACGGAGTCGATGCGGTCCCAGGCGAACTTCGCGCCGAAGCGCTCGGCCTGGCCCTTCATGTTCGTGATGAGCTCGTTGCCGTCGACGCCGTGGACGAAGCCCGGGAAGTTCTCGACCTCGGAGGTCGTGGTCAGCTGACCGCCCGGCTGGCCGCCTTCGAGCACCAGGGGAGCGAGGCCGGCGCGGGCGGCGTAGATGGCGGCGGTCAGGCCGGCGCAGCCGGTGCCGAGGATAAGGACGTTTTCAGCCATGGGTATGTCCCATCTTGACGGCGGGAGCACAGCCGCAAGGCGGAAAACCTGATGTGAACAACCCGAGTCAAGGCTTGCCCCGGGGGGTGGGGTCGGGGTTTGCTACCTGTCGCTCCCGGCCCCATGTTTCTCAGCATCCTCAAGCTCTTCGCGGGCAGCCACCACCGGAGGTTCCTCCGCAAGTGCGCGCCCCTGGTCAAGCGGATCAACCTGCTCGAGACCGAGTACCAGAAACTGACCGACGAACAGCTCCGCGCCAAGACCGCCGAGTTCAAGGAACGCCACGCCAAGGGCGAATCCCTCGACGCCCTCCTTCCCGAGGCCTTCGCGGTGGTCAAGAACGCCGCCCGCCGCCTCTGCGGCACCAAGGCCCTCGTCTGCGACCATGAGCTGCCCTGGGAGATGGTGCATTTCGACGTCCAGCTCATCGGCGGCATCGCCCTGCACCAGAACAAGATCGCCGAGATGGCGACCGGCGAAGGCAAGACGCTCGTCGCCACCCTGCCCCTCTACCTCAACGCCCTGACCGGCAAGAACTGCCAGCTGGTCACCGTCAACGACTACCTCGCCCGCCGCGACTCGGAGTGGATGGGCCATCTCTACCGCTGGCTCGGGCTGACGGTCGGCTGCATCCAGAACCAGATGCCGGGCGACGAACGCAAGGCCGCCTACGCCTGCGACATCACCTACGGCACCGCCTCCGAATTCGGCTTCGACTACCTGCGCGACAACGGCATGGCCCTCTCCCCCGAGGAGCAGGTCCAGCGCGACCACTACTTCTGCATCGTCGACGAGATCGACTCCATCC
>CAZXSI010000227.1:0-1709 GCA_964643215.1 uncultured Klebsiella sp.
GCGAGGGCGGCGCCCTTGGCGGCGTCGCCGGTCTTGGCGAGGACGTCCTGCTCGGAGTAGGTGCCGGCGGGGGCCTCGGGCACCTGGATCGCGTTCACGACGACCTTCTTGGCGTCATAGACGCCCGAGTTCTTGAGTTCGGCGCGGATGTCGAACGCGGCCCACGAGCCGGTCATGCGCATCAGCGCCCAGCCCTTGGCTTCGGACGCGGAGGGCGAACCGGCGGCGCAGAGCTTGATCATCGCGAGGGCCGCTTCCTTGGTCTCGACGAACGAGAGGGATTCGACGGCCAGCGTGCGGGATGCCTGCGAGACCTTGGCCGAGCCGGCGCGCGCGAGGAAGTCCTGCACGGCCGAGGCGGGATGGAGGAGCCAGGCGATGCGCTCGACCTCGGGCGACCAGGCTTCGGCGCCATCCTTGGCGAGTTCCGACTTCACGGCGGACCAGACGGCGTCCTGCTTGTTGGCGGCGCCGATGCCGAAGGCGGCGACGGAATTCTTGTCGGAGACGTCGAGGCGGCGGGCGAGCTCGATCAGGATCGGCACGGCCTTGTCGGCGGGCGCGGCGTGCAGCGAGGTGGCGACGTCGCGACGGACGGCGACATCGGCATCCTTGGCCAGCTCGGCGGCGGAGCCGAGGGTGTCATGACCGGCGCGGCGCAGGGACTGGAAGGCGAGGCGACGCAGCGAAGGATTCGGGTCCTTCAGCAAGGCCTTGGCGCGCGTCACGCCTTCTTCGCCGAGGTGAGGCAGGAGCCAGACGCCGCGGGCGGCGACGTAAGGATTGGCGTCGCGGAGGATTTCCGTGACCACCGGGAGGGACTTGGCGCCGAAGCCCTTCAGGGCGTTGAAGCCGAGGTGGCGGACGTTGACGGCCGGATTACGCAGCACGGCGGCGGCCCCTTCGGGCGTGGAGACGTCGATCTTGGGGATGACGGACTTGAAGCCCTTCGGAGCGATGCGGTAGATCGCGCCCGTGCAGGTGTCGTCGAGCGTCTGGTGGCCGCCGACGCGGGAGTCGTACCAGTCGGCGACGTAGATGGCGCCATCCGGGCCGACGGCGACGTCGGACGGGCGGAACAGGATGCGCTCGTTGGGCTTGGCGGCCTCCTCCGGCGAGATCTTCTTGAAGTCGGTGCCGACGAATTCGCGGGCCGGGTTGGAGGTGATGAGGTCCTTGCGGGTGGCCTCGCTGAGGGCGTAGGTGCCCTTCTGCGCGACGAGCTTGTAGGCGAGGACCGTGTTGCGCGAAGGCTCGCAGTTCAGGAGCGTGCCTTCCCAGGCGGCGCCGAGGGCGCCGTTCTCGTAGACCGTGATGCCGGTAGGGGAGCCGCCGCCGTAGACGTCGCCGACGTCCATGGTATCAGGATCGTCCTGACGCCAGTGGGCGCGGGGCATCGGTTGGCCCGGACGCTTCACCGAGCCGTAGCCGGCGCCGGTCGGGGTGGTGTAGCCGGCCGAACCGTATTCGAGGACGAAGGACGTGCGGCAGCTCTGCGAATCGTCGTTGTCGCCTTGGAAGAGGTCGCCGAGCGAGGACGGGAAGCTTTCGTAGCTGTTGCGGTAGCCGTTGCCGAGGATCTCGAGGCCCGTGCCGTCGGCGTTCAGGCGTCCGGAGAAACCGGAGGACCAGACGAAGCCGTCGTCGCTCTTGGCGCCGATGTTGGCGCGGGCGTCGAAGGGCCACTTGCCGCCGCGTTCGTCGACGTA
>CAZXSI010000228.1:0-1705 GCA_964643215.1 uncultured Klebsiella sp.
TCATGCGCTTCCTCGCATCCCTGCCCCTCCTCCTCGCCGCGGTGCTGTCCGCCCAGACCCATCAGGCGGACATCGTGATCTACGGCGGCACGAGCGCAGGGGTCATCGCCGGCATCCAGGCGGCGAAGCTGGGCAAGAAGGTCATCATCGTCGAAGCCGGCCAGCACCTCGGCGGCATGGCGGTCGAAGGCCTCGGCGGGACGGATATCGATAACCAGAAGGAGATCCGCAACAGCCCCGCCGTCGGCGGCCTGGCCCGTGAGTTCTACCGCCGGATCAGCCTGAAGTATAACCGCAACGGGGCCTTCGACGCCATCGCCGCGAACGGCACCAAGAATACCGGCCTCTGGCGTTTCGAGCCCCATGTCGCCGAAGCAGTCTACGACGCTTGGATCAAGGAAGCGAGAGTCACGGTCTTACGCGGCCATCGGCTGCGCGAAACCGGCGGCGTGACCATGGAGAAGCTGAAGATCGTCTCGATCGCCTGCGAGAACGGGGTCGTGATCAGAGGCAAAGTCTTCATCGACGCCACCTACGAAGGCGACCTGCTGGCGTTCGCCGGCCTGAGCTTCGCCGTCGGCCGCGAAGGCAACGCCAAGTATGGCGAGACGACCAACGGCCTGCGCCTCGACAGCAAGCACAAGCAGCTCGACAAGCGCGTCGACCCCTACGTCCGGCCGGGCGACCCGAGCAGCGGCCTCATCTACGGCGTCCAGCTGGCCCCGGCGGGCAAAGATGGCGACCCCGACGACGGCATCCAAGGCTACTGCTTCCGCCTCTGCCTGACCCGCGCCGCCGACCGTACCCCGATCGAGAAGCCGGCCGACTACGACCCGGCCCGCTATGAACTCCAACGCCGTTACCTCGCCGCGGGCGGCAAGATCGACGCCCCCGGCGTCGGCGTGCCCAACGGCAAGACGGATCCCGGCTCATGGCATTCGCTGGCCAGCAACTTCACTGGCTTCAATCATCGGTATCCTACCGCCAGCTACGCCGAACGCGCGGAGATGATCCGGACTTCGCGCAGCTACATCCAAGGCCTCTATTGGTATCTGGGCAACGATCTCTCCGTCCCGGAGGCCACGCGCAAGGCTTGGGGCGCCTGGGGCCTGACCAAGGACGAATTCACGGACAATGGTGGCTGGCCGCGCGCCTTCTATGTCCGCAATGGCCGTCGGCTCGTCGGCGACTTCGTCCTGACCGAAGCCCACCTGCGTAAGAACAACCCCCTGCCCATCGAAGACTCGGTCGGCCTGATCTGGTGGCCGCCGGACTTCCATCATGCCCGCTGCATCGTCAAGGACGGCCGGGTCTGGATGGAAGGCGCGGTCTTCGACAATTCCCCTAATCCGAATTGGATTCCCTGCGGCATCCCCTACCGGGCGCTCGTCCCCAAGATCAAGGAGTGCACGAACCTGCTCACGCCGACCTGCCCGTCTTCGAGTTACGTCGCCTACGGGGCCTATCGCATCGAGTTCACCTTCATGGCCGCCGGCCAGTCCTGCGCCACCGCAGCTTCCTTAGCCATCGACGGCAACACGCCCGTCCAACGCATCCACATGGGTCAGCTCGGCGATCATCTGCGGGCGCAGGGGCAGGTGACGGCCATCCCTAGGTAGGGTCGGGACCGCGTCACGACAGAGGCGCGGTGGCCGATGCAGGGCGGCCGGAAACATCAAGGACAGCACGTGGTGCTGTCCCTACC
>CAZXSI010000229.1:0-1699 GCA_964643215.1 uncultured Klebsiella sp.
GAACCTTAACCCTCCATTAAGCCCCGTATTTTCCCGAAAATTTTCCCGACGCGGTTCGGCAACTTCTTCTCCCCCGTGGCGTTTTATTTTCGTAACCTGCCCCCATGAACCCCGCCGAAGATCCCTCGTCTGGAAAACCCAACCCGTTCTACAAGCCGGCCTTCGGCCAGGTGGTGCGCCGCCAGTTCATCGGCCTGATGGCCGCGACGTTCGGCTGGACGCTCCTGCCGTCCGCCTCCGCCCAGGAGAAGAAAGGGAAGGGCGGCGGCAAAGGCGGCAAGGGCGGCGGCGATGACAGCTCCAAGGCCCGGGGTCCGGTCTTCCAAGGCGAATACGTGCTCCCGGAATCCCTCGCCGAATTCTCCAAGGTCTCGCTGATCTTCGGCCGCGCGACCGACAAGGCCATCACGGCCAGCCTGCTTCCCGCCTCCGCCCTCGAAGCGTTCCTCGAGATCGGCACGGCGAAAGGCAAGTACACCCGCAAGACGGCGGTGACCCCGCTGCCCTCGGGCAAGGCCACGGAAATCGTCATCGACGGTCTTTCTCCGAACACGGAATACTTCTACCGCCTGAATTACCGCAAGCCGGGCGCGGGCAACTACACGCAGCGCGCCGAGGCCCGCTTCTCGACCCAGAAGACTCCGGGCACGTCCTTCGTCTTCACGCTCCAAGGCGACTCCCACCCGGAGCGCGCCCAGGCCAGCCATCCGGACCTCTACGCCCGGACGCTCGCCACCGCCGCCGCCGACAAGCCCGACTTCCATATCTGCATCGGCGACGACTTCTCGATCGAACGCATCCGCACGATCAACGACGCCAACTGCCAGATTCCTTACCTCCTGCAGCGCCCCTTCCTCGGCCTCGTCGGCTCCGTCGGCCAGGTCTTCCTGATGAACGGCAACCACGAGCAGGGCTCGCTCTTCAACTTCACCCAGAAGGACGAACGCCGCGACGTCGCGGTCGGCGTGCAGAAGGCCCGCAACTCCCTCTACCCGATCCCGGGCAACGAGGGCATCTACACGGGCCACGCCGAGCCGTTCAAGGACATCGGTCCGCTCAAGAGCTACTGCGCCTGGACCTGGGGCGACGCGCTCTTCGTCCTGCTCGACAACTACTGGCACTCCCCGGCGCTCGTCGACAGCGGCTTCGGCGGCAAGGGCGGCAAGGGCGAGAAGGGCGGCGACGACAAGAAGAACCGCGACTGGTGGGGCATCACCATCGGCGACGCCCAGTACCATTGGCTCAAGAAGACCCTCGAGACCAGCAAGGCGAAGCACAAGTTCGTCTTCGCCCACCACGTCCTCGGCTCCGGCCGCGGCGGCGTCGACGAGGCCGATCTCTACGAATGGGGCGGCCAGGGCAAGAAGGGTGAAGGCACCTTCAAGGAGAAGCGCCCCGGTTGGGAACTCCCGATCCACCAGCTGATGGTGAAGCACAAGGTCAGCGTCTTCTTCCAGGGCCACGACCACCTCTACTGCCAGCAGGAGAAGGACGGCGTCATCTACCAGGAACTCCCCATGCCGTCCGACCACGGCTACGTCGCCTACAACGAAGACCGCTACCAGTCCGGCAAGAAGCTCCCCAGCGCCGGCTACGTGCGCGTCACCGTCACGCCCGCCTCCGCCAAGGTCGAATACGTCCGCTGCTTCCTGCCCAAGGACGAGACCAAGGACGCCAAGCACGGCATGATCGCCCATGC
>CAZXSI010000230.1:0-1697 GCA_964643215.1 uncultured Klebsiella sp.
GAGCTCTGGCGGTAGGCGGCGCTCATCACGATCAGGCGGTGCACGGGCTTGAGCCGCCAGCCGCCCTCGAGAAGCCGCTGGGAGAGCCAGTCGAGCAGCTCGGGATGGCTGGGCCGGTCGCCGCCGAGGCCGAAGTCGCTCGGGGTGGTCACGATGCCCTGGCCGAAATGGTGATGCCAGAGTCGGTTGACGATCACGCGACGGGTGAGGGGGTTATCCGGATGGACGATCCAGTCGGCCAAGGCGCGGCGTCTTTCGCCTTCGGGCCGGTCGTTGCCGCCCAGTTCGGGCGGCGCATGCCTGGCCCAGCCGAAGGCCGTGGGCGTGACCTCTTCGCCGAGGTCCTCCGGGTTGCCGCGTCGGTTCACCTTGATGACGGGCACCTCCTTCTGGGGTGCGGCCGCATAGACCATCGCCGGAGCCTTCAGCTGCCTGACGGCGGCGTCGGCCGCCTTGGCCTCGGCGCGCAGGGATTTCAGCTTTTCGGCGTCAGCCGAGGCCAGCTGCGACTCCTTCGTCACGGGCTCCAGCTTCGGGTCTCCGATGAAGAGCAGGTCGCTGCCGATGCCGTCGCCGCCGTCCGTCGCGACCAAGGTCAGCGTCCGGGCGTCGGCTGGAACCGGCACATCGAGCAAGACGGTCTCCTTCTTGCGCAGCTTGAGCCGCTGGAACTTGATCTGGTCGTCGACGAAGACGGTGAAGTCGGCCTTGGTCTCGGCGGCGGCCTCGGTGGCGCCGAAGCCGACGATTCCGGTCAGGCGAACTTCCCGGAGGCCGCTGAGCCGGCGGATCCTCTCCAGGTCGAAGGTGATGCCGCCGTTGGCGTGCAGGCCGAGCAGGGTCCGTCCTTTGGCGGCATAGTCGATGCCGTCGAGCTTGGTGGTGCGCTGGCCTTCCAGCGGGCGGTTGGCGATGGTGTCCCAGGCGTGTCCGCTGGTCTTGGGCAGGCCTTTGAGCACGGTGCGGTCGTCCAACTTGATGTCGGCCTTGCCGTCGGGGAGGAATACCCCGAGCACGCCCGGCGCCTTGGCGACCTTCTGCAGAACATTGGCGCGGATGTCCCGCAGGTAATGCTGCTCCTTCTTGGTGATCTCGCCGTTGCTGCGGTCGATGCCTGATTTCTCGGGCAGCAACGAGGCGAGCGCGAAGCCTTCGCCGCTGAGCCGGGCAATCCCGGACCTCAGTTCGGCCAGCCGGTTGTCGAGCGCGGCCTTTTCGCGTTCGTAGCGCGCCTGCTCCCCGGGGTCGACGTATCGGTCCTCCCGTTTGACGCCGGCGAAGACGGCCCAGAGCCCGTAGTATTCACGCTGCTTGATCGGGTCGAGCTTGTGGTCGTGGCAGCGGGCGCAGTTCATCGTCACCGCCATGGTCGACGTCATCACCTGGGTGACCATGTCGTCGAGGTCTCCCGCCCGGGCTGCCCGCTTCAAGACGTCGCTCTTGGTCTCGACCTGGCCGACGAAGTCCCAGGGTCCGGCGGCGAGGAAGCCGGTGGCGGCGATGGCTTCCGGTTCCTGCGGCCAGAGCACGTCGCCGGCGATCTGCTCGCGGATGAAACGGTCGTAGGGCTTGTCGGCGTTGAGCGAGGCGATGACGTAGTCGCGGTAGCGCCAGGCGTTGGGGCGCAGCTGGTCGCGCTCGAAGCCGTGCGTGTCGGCGTAATGGGCGATGTCGAGCCAGTGCCGTGCCCAGCGTTC
>CAZXSI010000231.1:0-1675 GCA_964643215.1 uncultured Klebsiella sp.
AGGCCACGCCGACGGAGCTCGTCGAGCTCCAGCGGAGCAAGAACGAGTGGCTCGTGCGCATGGCGCGATGGGAACTCCGTGAGCGCGCCTGGAAGGGCATCGATCTCTCGTCGGCCACCACCGCCTGGGAGAAGCTCGCTTCGGAAGAAGACAGCGTCCTCGCGCTCAACGCCCATTCCACCTTGCTGGCCATGCGGACCGTCAAGTCGGCCGACCAGCCCTTCGCCGCCCAACACGGCAAGCATTACGGCGTCCAGGCTATCCTCGCCGAGAAGCGCCAGGATGTCCTCGCCCGCCTGATCGAGCGCGAGCTCACCGAGCCGCTGGTCCGCCGGAATAACTCCTTGGCCAAGTTCGCGAACCACACCGGCTTCATCGCGGCGGGCGAGGAACAGGAAGCCGCCTTGCTCCAGCTCTCGGGCGAGGCCCGTGGCCAGCGGGTGCGCCTGGCGATCGCCTCGTCGCTCCCGCATCTCTCCGTGCCCGTCCGCTCGCTCGTCGCCCAGCACCTGCTACGCTTCGATCAGGACGCCACCGACCACAACCTCCCGCTGCTCGTCTGGACCGGCCTCCGCGAGCTTCCGTTCGCCGACCTCATCGATTGCGCGCACGTCAGCCGTGTCCCGCAGGTCACCCAGCTCATCGCGCGGCGCATCGCCGAGGGCGCGGACAAGCAGCCCGCCGCCTTGAACCAACTCCTCGCGAACGCCGCGGCCATGCCGGACGGCCAGGCCGAGATCGTCGCCGGCGTCGCGGCCGCGCTCAAGGGTTGGCGCAAGGCCTCCAAGCCGGCCGCCTGGGACGCGTTCGTCGCCTCGATCCCCAAGGAACTCGCGGCCGCGCAGGATCAGGCCCGCCAGCTCAACGTCGTCTTCGGCGACGGCCAGGCGCTCGACGAGATCCGCCGGATCGCCCTCGACGACCAGGCGCTCATGGAGCAACGCCGCGCCGCGTTGCTCTCGCTCATCGAGGCCAAGGACAAGCAGCTCAAGCCGGTCTGCGAGAAGCTGCTTTCCGTCCGTGGCGTGACCATGGAGGCCATCCAAGGCCTCACCCAGTTCGACCAGGACGGCGTGGCCCAGCGCATCATCGACCGGTACCCGCAGCTTTATCCGCACGAACGACCGCAGGCCATCATGGCGCTCGTCTCGCGTCCGCGTTTCGCCGCCGACCTCCTGAAGGCCGTCGCCGCGGGCAAGATTCCCAAGGCCGACTTCGGACCGTCGGCCGCGCGTCAGGTGCGGGCGTTCAACGACGCCAAGCTCAACGAACAGCTCAGCAAGGTCTGGGGCGAGGCGCGCGAGACCTCGGCGGATAAGTTCAAGCTGGTCGCCGAACTCAAGGCGCGACATACGCCGGAGTCGCTCGCCAAGGCCGACCAGGGCAAGGGTAGGGCGATTTTCGCCGGTGTGTGCGGCCAGTGTCACAAGCTCTACGGCGAAGGCGGCGCGCTCGGCCCCGATCTCACCGGCAGCGGCCGTCACGACCTCAACTACCTCCTCGAGAACATCGTCGACCCCAGCGCCGTCGTGGACGCCGCGTATTATCTCAACAGCCTCACGCTCAAGGACGGACGCGTCCTCAGCGGCATCGTCGGCGCGCAGAGCGAGCGCACGCTCACGTTGCGTTCGGTCGGACAGGAGACCGTGATCGACAAGCAGGACATCACCAAGCG
>CAZXSI010000232.1:0-1656 GCA_964643215.1 uncultured Klebsiella sp.
TCTAATCCCTTGACCAAGGGCCTTCCCTCCCCACTTTCCCCATGGTCCTAACCTCGTTAGGGCCACCGGAACCGCACCGCATGGCCCCACAAGACACCTGGACGAAAAAAGACCTCACCGGCATCGAGGAGCTTTCCCGCTCCGAGATCGAACGGCTCTTCCGCCAAGCCGACCAGTTCCTGCCCGCCCTCGCGCCGGGCAAGGGCCTCGACCTGATGAAAGGCCGCACCGTGGTGAACCTCTTCCTTGAGCCGAGCACGCGCACCCGCACGGCCTTCGAGATCTCGGCCAAGAAGCTCGGCGCCGAAGTCGTCTCGATCAACACGACGGCCTCCTCCCTGGTGAAGGGCGAGACCCTCCGCGACACGGCCGAGAACATCCGCGCGATGGGCGTCGACGCCATCGTGATGCGCCACTCCTCCGCCGGCTCGGCCCGCTACCTGGGCTCGGTCCTCGACATCTCGGTGGTCAACGCCGGCGACGGCGCCCACGAGCACCCGACGCAGGCCCTCCTCGACGCCTTCACGCTCCGCCAACGCTTCGGCAAGGTCGAAGGCCTCAAGGTCACGATCCTCGGCGACATCCTCTTCAGCCGCGTCGCCCGCTCCAACATCCTCTGCCTCTCGAAGCTCGGCGCGCAGGTCACCCTCGCCGGGCCCGCGACCCTCGTCCCGGCCTCGCTGAAGGAAGCCTTCCCGCAGGTCCGCATCGTCCATGACCTCAAGGATGCGCTGAAGGACTGCGACGCGGTCATGCTCCTGCGCATCCAGCACGAGCGCCAGACGACCACCCACTTCCCTTCGCTCGGCGAATACACCGCGCAGTTCGGCCTCAACGCCGAACGCGCCGCCTGGCTCAAGCCCGAGGCCATCGTGATGCACCCGGGCCCCATCAACCGCGGCGTCGAGGTCGAAAGCGAGGTCGCCGACGGGCCCCGCTCGGTCATCCTCGAACAGGTCCGCAACGGCGTCGCCGTCCGCATGGCCGTCCTTCACCTCTGCACCGGAGCCATCAGCCGATGAACCCCGCCGACAACTCCCCCCTCTGGATCCGCGGCGCCCGCGTGATCGACCCCTCCGCACAGCGCGACGAAGCCAAGGGCGACGTCTTCGCCCTCGACGGCCGGTTCGTCGACCGGCTCTCCGCCGCCGACCAGGCCAAGGCCCGCGTCATCGACGGCCAAGGGCTCGTGGTCGCCCCGGGCTTCGTCGACCTGAACTGCCGCCTCGGCGAACCGGGCCGCACGGCCCGCGAGACCATCCGCACCGGCACCCGCGCGGCCGCGGCCGGCGGTTTCACGACGGTCGTCACGATGCCCGACTCGCTGCCCGCGGCGGACAACGTCGGCACGATCCAGCTGCTCCGCGAGATCTGCGCGCGCGACGCCGCGGTGCGCGTGCTCCCCACGGGCACCCTCACCAAGGGCCATGAAGGCAAGGCCCTCGCGCCGCTCGGCACGATGAAGAAGGCCGGCGTGGTCGCGGTCACCGACACGACCTCCGGCGTCCAGAACAACGAGATCATGCGGCGCGCGCTCGAGTACGCCGCGATGTTCGACCTGGTGGTCCTCGACCATTGCCAGGACAGCAGCATGACCGAAGGCGGCCAGATGCACGAAGGCGCCTGGTCCCTCCGCCTCGGCCTCCGCGGCCTGCC
>CAZXSI010000233.1:0-1644 GCA_964643215.1 uncultured Klebsiella sp.
GCCCGGCAACTCCGACCGCAACTACGTCCTCCGCCGCATCCTGCGCCGCGCCGTCCGCTACGGCCGCACGCTCGGCCTGAAGAACGGCTTCTTCCACCAGCTCGTCGGCGTGCTCGCCGACACGATGGGCGACGTCTTCCCCGAGATCCGCACCCGCCGCGCCGTCGTCGCCGACGTGATCCGCATCGAGGAAGAATCCTTCAACCGCACCCTCGACAAGGGCATCGCCCTCTTCGAGGACGAAGCCGGCAAGCTCAAGGCCGGCGGCGTCATCGCGGGCGCCATCGCCTTCCGCCTCTACGACGAGCAGGGCTTCCCGCTCGACCTCACCCAGCTCATGGCCCGCGAACGCGGCCTGACCGTCGACGGCGCCGGTTTCGAGAAGCTGATGGAAGAGCAGCGCAACCGCGCCCGCGCCGCGCAGAAGAAGGAGATCATCACCCTTTCCGACATCGGCTCCGACCACCCGACGGCCTTCGTCGGCTACGACGCCCTCGCCACGCAGGCCAAGGTCGCCCAGGTCGCCAAGATCAAGGACCGCTCCGCCGTCATCCTCGACAAGTCTCCCTGCTACGCCGAGATGGGCGGTCAGGTCGGCGACTCCGCCCTCATCACCCTCGGCGGCCGCCAGTGGCGCGTCACCGACACCCAGAAGTCCGGCCAGACCTGGCTCCACTTCCTCGACGGCGAAGACGCCCCGGAAGCCGGCGCGACGATCGAGATCGCCGTCGACCAGGCCCGCCGCGACGCCATCCAGCGCCACCATACGGTCACGCACATCCTCCACTGGGCGCTCCATGAGATCGTCTCCAAGGAGGCCTCCCAGAAGGGTTCGGCGGTCGATCCGACGAAGCTGACCTTCGACTTCAACGGCCAGGCGCTCACGCCGGGCCAGCTGGCCGACATCGAGAAGCTCGTCAACGAGCGCATCCTCGCCAACGACGCCGTGACGTGGAGCGACGTCGCCTACGCCTCCGTCAAGGGCCGCCCCGACATCATGCAGTTCTTCGGCGACAAGTACGGCGACTCCGTGCGCGTCGTGCAGGTCGGCGGCAAGGCCGCCTCGCTGAACGGCTGGTCGATGGAACTCTGCGCCGGCACGCACGTCCGCCACACGGGCGAGATCGGCCTCTTCCGCATCGTCGGCGAGAACGCCATCGCCGCGGGCGTCCGCCGCATCGAAGCCGTCGCCGGCCTCGCCTCCTATGAACGCGCCAAGGCCGAGGCCGAGCTGCTGAAGGCGCTCGCCTCCTCGACCAACACGCCCGTCGCCGACCTCGCCAAGCGCCTCGAGCAGATCATGGAGCAGTCCGCCTCGCTCGAGAAGAAGCTCAAGGTCTACCGCGACAAGGAATCCTCGCAGCTCGCCGACGCCCTCGCCGCCAAGGCGAGCGACCGCGCGGGCCTGAAGTATGTCATCTCTCAGGTCAGCGCCGAGACCCCCAACGATCTCCGCGACCTCGGCGCCAAGGTGGCCGGCAAGGTCGGCCCCGCCGCCGTCGTCGTCCTCGCCGCCGTCTTCGGCGACAAGGTCTCGCTGGTGGCCAACTGCGGCGCCGAGGCCATCAAGGCCGGCAAGGCCGCCGGCAAGATCGTCACCGACGCCTGCGGCAAGCTGGGCGGCAAGGGCGGCGGCAAGCCCGA
>CAZXSI010000234.1:0-1607 GCA_964643215.1 uncultured Klebsiella sp.
GGGCGCGGCGTAGCCTCGCCCCTACCCTCGGCCGCCCTGCGGCGGCCCCGATACTCGATACTCCATACTCAATACTCTACTTCTGCCCCACCAACCACCTCATCGCGGCGAGTTCGCCTTCGGCCTTCATCCTGGCGAGATACTGCGCCTGGGTGGCGTCGTCGGCGCCGGCGAACTTCTCGGTGAAGGCGGGCTGGAGCGTCTTGATCTCCAGGAGCTTGGCTTCGAGCGCGTCGAGCCGTTCGCCGGCGGTCTGGCCACCCGGACCGGCGAGCGTGAGCGGGTCCAGTTGTTGCAGGAATTTCGTCTCGATGGTGATGCCGACCAGCTGGTCGATCAGGTAAGGGCCTTGGTCCTGGATGCGCTGGCCGAGCGTGAGCCCGATGATGACGGTCGGCTCGGCGGCGTCGAAATCAGCCGAACGGATGAACTCGTCCTGCAGCTGCTTCAGACTATCCGAGACGCCCATCACCGTCTGGACCTGCTTGATCTCCAGCGAGAACATCGCCGCGCCCGCGGCGGCGGTCGGCTCGTAGCCGGCCTCCAGGAAAGCCTGCTCGGAGCCGGCGACGATCTGCTGCGTGTAATCGACGTAGAGCGGGTTGTCCAACGACTGCGCCAGCGCCAGGCCCGCCGCGCCCGCGTCGCCCGCGGCGAAGGCCTGATGGGCGGCGAGATAGTCGCCGAGGGAATTGCCCGGCGCCGCGGCGCGGAAGGCGGCGAGCGCGGCGGCCTTCTCCTCCGGCGTCTCGCCGCGGAGCGCGAGCTCGAGCTGCGCGGCGGGGTCCTGCGGATTGGCCTTGGCGGCTTCGCGCGCGTAGCCGAGGTCGTTGAGCAGACGGGAAGCGGCCAGCAGGTTCATGGTCGAACGTCCCTGGTTCTTCAGGAACGCCTCGACCTCCAGCTGGTTGAGCTTCGGCACCTTGCCCTCGAGCAGTTCCTTGATCGTGACCCCCGTCCGCTTCGGCGGACCTTTCAGCTGCGGGATGATGTCCGCCGCCGAACGCGGCTTGATCGCGGGCGCCGGCTTCGCCGCCGCTCCGGCCGGCTGGCGGAAAACTTCCCACCTCTTGCCGTGCACGACCCAGACGCCCGCGGCCACGAGGCCAAGGATGGCGGCATAGGTGAGGACGCGGCGAAGGGGCATCGGAGGGAGGTGAGAGTATGGAGTATCGAGTATGGAGTATAGGCGAAAGAGACAGCGGAGACAGGCTGGCATGGGGGGAACTGCTGCGATGCAGGGGCATTTGATTGGTAGGGCCAAGCATCCCTGCTTGGCCGCACGGCCGACCAAGGATGGTCGGCCCTACCCGAGGCACTATGTCGTGACGCGGTCACGACCCTACCCAAACAAAAGGGCGCCCGGAGGCGCCCTCTTCACTGCCCCATGTCAACGTGTCCCCTTGCCCACGTGGCCCCCGCGATCGCCAAGCGATCGCGTCAGATCTTCGCGAGCGACCAGGGCTTGCGCAGCTCACGCGAGAGCATCGCGGTCGCGCCGGCGTCGTCGATGAACTTGCCCGCGGCGCCGTCGAAGCGGAGCTTGCGGCCCGTGAAGACCGCGGCGTTGCCGAGGTGGCCGATCGTCGTGGTGTGGTGCGCGGCCA
>CAZXSI010000235.1:0-1597 GCA_964643215.1 uncultured Klebsiella sp.
TTCTCGCCGCCGCCCGGAGGGCGTTCGCGCGCCGTATAGGTTTCGGTCGCGGTCGTGCCGTCGGCCTTGGCGTAGACGAAGGTCCAGGACTTGTTCTCGTTCTGCGAGAACTTCACGCTGAGGGCCTTGCCGTTGAGCGTGTAGTTCAGGGCGTACTTGTTGCCGTCCTGGGTGAAGTCCTTGATCAGCGCGCCCTTGAGGGCGGCCTGGGAGAAGTTGTCGCCCTCGCGGCGGACGTTCGTGGCGGAGGGCTGCGGGTCGACCTGGCCGTCGACTTCCTTCACCTCGCCATGGAACCCCCCGTTGATGTAGGGGTATTTCTTCTGGGCGTGGTAATGGTAGCCGAGCGCCTTGGTCTCATGGCCGCCGAAGGCGTCGAGCTTGCCGACCGCCGAGCCGTCCGGCTCGTTGTAGCCGTAGATCGCGTAGCCGTCGAGGGCCACCGCGATGGGCTTGCCCTTGCCGAGCTCCTTCTCGAGGAAGACCGGCGCATCGTGGTAGTGGTAGTCGTCGGCCCGGCCGCAATGGCCGCCGAAGTTGTCGAGCTCGCCGACGGCCTTGGCGTCGTCGCCGCGATTGTTGAGCGCGTTGAAGATCGGCACGCCGTTGGCCGCGAGCGCGATGGCGCCGCGCATGAAGTGCGTCTTGGCGGACATCGGCTCCTTGGCGGGCACCGGCTTGAGCGGGATGCGCCAGGCGTTCGCGCCGAGGTAGTTCTGCGGGATCGGTACCTGCTGCTGCCAGGACTTGATCCCGACCATCAGGGGATGGTCAGGCAGGCCCTTGGCTTCCACGTAGAGATAGGTGTCGTCCCAGCGGACGCTGACGTTCTTGGTGAAGGCCTGGAAGGGGGTGGCGATCAGCGGCGCGCTGCCGGCGGCGGCGGCGAGGTACATGCTGGTCATCACGTATCTCGTCGCGGGCTGGATGACCGCCGGCGCCTCGAAGGGCGTGCGATACTGGTCGGCGACGGGCGCGATGTGGGCGGACGCGGCGGCGTGGAAGCCGAGCGTGGCGAGCAGGAGGGCGAAGGACGGGGGGCGCATGGCTTGGGGTCAGGGCATCATCATACCTTAGGCGACCTTAAGGGGACGTTAAGTCCCTGTTTTCCCGGCCATCAGCCCCGCAGGCGGAGCAACTCGTCGATCCGGGCCAGGTCGTCGGGCTTGATCGTGAATTTACCGCCGAAAACGGTCTCCTTGATCTGGCCGGGTTTGCGGGCGCCGACGATCGCGGCGGTCACGCGCGGCTGGCGCAGGACCCAGGCGATGGCGAGCTCCGCGGCATTACGTCCATAGCGATGGGCGATCTCAGCCAGGGCCTTCGTGAGGGCGATGTTCTTGGCAAGGAGCGGCTCGTTGAACTGCGGATCGTTGCGACGATGGTCGTCGGCGGGCAAGGAACCCGCCCATTCGGCCGTGACCTTGCCGCTGAGCAGGCCTTTCTGCATCGGGCTGTAGGCGATGATGCCGATGTCCTCGGCCTCGCAGTAGGGCAGGAGCTCGGCCTCGAGGCCCCGGTTGAGCATGCTGTAGGGCGGCTGCAGGAAGGTGACGCGGTGGATGGGCTGGATGCGCTTGAGCTGGGCGACGCTGAA
>CAZXSI010000236.1:0-1579 GCA_964643215.1 uncultured Klebsiella sp.
CCTCGGCGGCGTCGGCGATGTCGACCTTGAGGAAGCGGCGCTTGGCCGGGTCCATGGTCGTCTCGAAGAGCTGCTTGGGGTTCATCTCGCCCAGGCCTTTGTAGCGCTGGATGGTGAGGCCCTTGCGGCCGAACTGGCGGATCTGGCCGATCAGCTCGAGGATGGAGCCGAGCGGGATGGGCTCGGCCTTCTTGACCAGCTTCTTGGCGGGCTTCTCCTCGCCCTTGGCGGCGGGCTCCTCCTCGCCCTCGGCGGCGGCCGGGGCTTCCTCGGCGGTCGAACCGTCGATCAGGTGGTAGCGCGGCTCCTCGCCGGCCTGGAACTGCTTCACGTCCATGCCCTGGGTCTCGAGCTCCTTGAGGACCTTGGTGATGGCGTCGTTCTCGAAGACCTCGATCACGTTGACGCGCTCCTGGACGACCGTGCCGTCCTTGAGCTTCTTCTCGCGGTCGATCTTGTCGGCGAGGAAGTCCTCGACCCCGGCCTTGCGCAGGTAGGCCTGCTTGGCGTCGGTGTCGGCGAGGAACTCGTAGGTCTCCTCGTTGCCCGTGCGGGTGCGGACGATGAAGCGCGGGAGAGCGTGGGTCTTGAGGTCCTGCTGGTCGAGGTATTCGCCGAGCTGGCAGCCCGTGCGGCCGATGCCGGCGCCGAGGGACTCGAGGCGGGCGAGGGATTCGACGATCTTGTCGAGCTTCTGGCCCGGGAAGACGTGCTTGTCGCGGAGGCGGAGCAGGTTCACGTCCTCGGAGCCGAGCTCGAGGAGGATGCGGTTCAGCTCCGGGTCGTTGTCGACGTACTGCTCGCGCTTCTTGCGCTTGATGCGGTAGAGGGGCGGCTGGGCGATGTAGACGTAGCCGGCCTCGATGAGGCCGGGCATCTGGCGGAAGAGGAACGTCAGGAGGAGCGTCCGGATGTGGGAGCCGTCGACGTCGGCGTCCGTCATGATGACGAGCTTGTGGTAGCGGCACTTTGTGACGTCGAAGGCGCCGTCGCCCTCGTGCTTGCCGATGCCGGTGCCGCAGGCGGTGATGATCGTGCGGATCTCCTCGTTGGAGAGGATCTTGTCGATGCGGGCCTTCTCGACGTTGAGGATCTTGCCCTTGATCGGGAGGATCGCCTGGTAGCGGCGGTCGCGGCCCTGCTTGGCGGAGCCGCCGGCGGAATCGCCTTCGACGATGTAGAGCTCGCAGACGGACGGGTCGCTCTCGGAGCAGTCGGCCAGCTTGCCGGGGAGGCCGCCGGAGGACATGGCGGACTTGCGGACCGTCTCGCGCGCCTTGCGGGCGGCCTCGCGGGCGCGGGCGGCGTTGAGGCACTTGTCGACGATGCGGCGGCCGGTCTTCGGGTCGCGCTCGAGGTAATACTTGAGCTGCTCGCCGACGACGGAGGTCACGATGCCTTCGACTTCCGGGTTCGTCAGGCGGGTCTTGTTCTGGGACTGGAACTTCGGGTCGGGGTGCTTGACCGAGATGACGGCCACGAGGCCTTCGCGCATGTCGTCGCCGTTGAGCTTGGCGTCCTTGTCCTTGATGAGGTTGTTGGACTTCGCGTAGTGGTTGATGACGCGGGTGAGCGCGGA
>CAZXSI010000237.1:0-1546 GCA_964643215.1 uncultured Klebsiella sp.
TTCGCCGAGGTCACCGAGGCCTACTTCGACCGGAACGACATGGAGCCTTTCGACCGCGCCGAACTGCGGCTCAAGGATCCCGAGATGCTCAAGGTGGTCGAAGCGGTCTGGGGGGTGCCGTAAAGCGAGGTTGCTTCGCCGATTCTTCGACCCGGATTAAGGCGTCTGGCGTTGAAGCCGCCCGCGAATGGCGTCTAATGGTCGGCCTTGGTCATGAACACGCCCGCCTGTTTTATCCTCATGCTGGTCGTCGCAGCTTCGTCCGTGGTCGCGGGCACCCCGGTCGCGCCCAAGGTCGTGGTCGACGTCGCTTCGATCGACCGCGACCGCATCCTGAAGTCCGCCGAGAAGGCCCTGTCGCAGGCGCCGGTCTCCATCACCGCCTTCCCGGCCAAGCTGAGCGAGGGCGGGATCAACGACTTCTATTCCAACGGCGACTACTGGTGGCCGGATCCGACCAAGCCGAACGGTCTTCCGTATATCCGCCGCGACGGCGAGACCAACCCCGAGAACTTCAGCCAGCATCGCCTGGTCGTGAAGACCCTGCGCGACTCCGTGTCGGCGCTCGCCGCCGCCTATAAGGTCACGGGTGACGACAAGTACGCCGTCAAGGCCGCGGAGTTGCTCCGGGTATTCTTCCTGGATGCCAAGTTGCGCATGAATCCGAACCTCAACTTCGCGCAGGCCGTCCCCGGCGTCTCGCCCGGCCGTGGCATCGGCGTGATCGACGCCTTGCACCTGATCGAAGTGCCCGCCGCCGTCAAGGCGCTCGAGCGTTCGCCGTCGTTCCCCCCGGCTTTGGCGAAGGATCTGCGCGGCTGGTTCCGCGAACTCGCCGAGTGGATGGTTACCAGCAAGAACGGCAAGGAAGAGGCCGCCGCGAAGAACAACCACGCGGTGGCTTTCTATCTGCAGCTCGCCGTCTACGCGGACTTCATCGGCGACCAGGAGAAACTCGCCGCTTGCCGCAAGCAGTACAAGGAAGTGTTCGTCGGCAAGCAGATGGCCGTGGACGGCGGTTTCCCGCTGGAGCTGGCCCGCACCAAGCCTTACGGCTACTCGATCTTCCAGCTGGATAACATGGTGCTCCTATGCCAGGTGCTCTCGACCAAGGAGGATAATCTCTGGGACTTCACGCTGCCTGATGGCCGCGGCATCCGCAAGGCGGTGGCGTTCCTTTATCCGTTCCTCGCCGACAAGTCCAAGTGGACGCTCAAGCCGGACGTGCAGGCGTGGGAGGGTTGGCCGGCCCGCCAGCCCGGATTGCTCTTCGCCGGCCGTCAGTTCGGCGAGACGGCCTATCTCGACCTCTGGAAGAAGCTTCCCGCTGATCCGACGGATCCCGAGGTGCAGCGCAATATCGGCGTCACCCAGCCGGTGCTCTGGTAACTCGGGATTGTCATCGGTCGTTCAGTGGGGATGCTGGGCGTCATGAGATTCGCCCCGATGTCATGGTTGGCCGCCTTCCTGTTGCTGGTCGCCTCCGCGTATGCCGAGGATCCGCAGCGGGTCCTGTTCATCGGCAACAGCTATACCGGCGTCAACA
>CAZXSI010000238.1:0-1534 GCA_964643215.1 uncultured Klebsiella sp.
CTCGGGTTCGAGCGGCTGCTGATGTTCGTGACCGGCGAAGGCAACATCCGGGACGTGATCGCGTACCCGCGGACGCCCGGCCACGCGTAGGCCTTATTTCCGACGGGTCAGGTCGAGCAGCGCGCGCGCCGTGGCGCAGTTATGCCGCACCATCTGCTGGCTGGGCGTCGACGGCTTGGCCTCCTTGGCGCCGGCGGAGGGCGTCGGCGGCGCGGTGAAGACGGGGGAAGTCGAGGCGACCATGCCCACGGCGTTGCCGAAGGCGTCGAGGATGGGTCCGCCGCTGGAGCCGCGGGCGTAATCCGCCGTCGTCTGCATGAAGATCGCGCCGACGCGCTCCGCTTCGTTCGTCTTGAAATAGCGCGTGATGACGCCTTCGGAGAGGCAGCCGAAGGTGTTGGCCGGGTGGCTGTAGCAGCGGATCGGCGTGCCGGCGGGCGCGTCGTCGCGCAAGGGCAGGAAGGGCAGGTCCTTGGCTTCGACGCGGAGCAGGGCCACGTCGTGGGCCTTGTCCGTCGCGAGCACTTCCACGACCGGGAAGAAGCGTCCGTCGGCGGTGAGCACGCCCATCGCCTCGCCGGTCGCGCCCGCGGCCACATGGTGGTTGGTGGCGATGACGCCGTCCGCCGTGATCGCGAAGCCGCTGGCCAGGGTGTTGTGCCACTTGTCGCACTTGTCGCACTTGTAGGCGGAGCCGATCAGCACGGAAGCCCGGGCGGCGCGCCGGTAGATCTCCGCGCCGTCGAGCGGCGCGCCGCCGAGCGGCGCGGAGGACAGGCGCACGGCGTCGGTGCGGGGCCGTTTGCATTGTTCGAGGCGTTCGGCGCGGCGCAGCCCGCCGCCGCCCTGTCCGGCGAGGGCCGCGGTCGCCGCCTCGAGCTTCTGGAAGATCTGGCGATCGTCGACGGCGCTCTCGACGTCGGCGCCGGGAACGGGCGAGACGCCGGCGACGAAGGCGGCGAGCAGCACGGGGAGAAGCATGCGGGCATTGAAGCGAAAGGCCGAAGCGTGACGAGACTATCGATGCGTATCCGAAGAGAGCATACGGGCGGACGATCGGCGAAGGAAGCGGTCGGCCGGCAGACGTGGGAGTTCGGACGGGACGGGGCAGCGGAGGGTTCGGTCGAGCCGGGCAAGGCCCGAAGGGTAAAAAACAGCCCTTACGTGGGCCGAGGAAGGGGGCAGGAGGGGGCATCCGATGGTCAAAAAAATGTAAAAATTGGATAAACTCACCATAAAGCATTGATATTCAACATACTCATGGATGTGTGCCCCGTGTGAAAAAATACAAAAATCCTCTTGAACCAGGCCGCCGGATTCTCCACTCTGGAACTTCCCTTCTCTCACAGGAGGCTGTTCCTTGGATGTTTCGGTGATCGAGCTCACTCCGCGCCTTAAAACGCAGAAACTCGAAAAAAGACGTTGACCAATACCTCGACGCCTTCACCGTCCGCCCTCCCTCCCCTCAACAGGAGGCCCCTTTCGGTTCTTTGAGAGTTCATTTTTTGTGCGACAATACGGCCTATCGTATTAG
>CAZXSI010000239.1:0-1520 GCA_964643215.1 uncultured Klebsiella sp.
CGCCGGTGTCGACGTATTTCTCAGGCACGCGGGTGAAGCCGAAGGCGGGGGCGACATAGCTGTCGGTCACGGCGAGGGGCTTGTCGGGCCAGACGTTGGCGGTCGGATTCCAGTCTTCGCAGAGTTCGACGCGTACCTGGCCGTTCGTCACCGTGGTCCAGTCGACCTTCGGCGCCTTGCGGACGACCTCGGGTGCCTTGGCCGCCTTCACGCCGCTGGCGCTGTCGTTGCCGGCGTTGGGGCTCGGGCCGACCTGGGCGACCTCGGCCTTCAAGACCGGGGGCAGGGTGGTGGCGAAACGTCCGGCGATCTCCGCGGAGGGCACGAGCGTGCGGTAAAGGCGGATCTCGTCGATCGACCCGCGGAAACTGCTGTTGGCGAGCCCGCCCTGAGAGGAGCCGATCCAGACCGGAGCGTCGTCGACGACCGGTTCGGCGGTCGTGGCGCCGTCCATGTCCCACGAACCCTTGATCTCCTTGCCGTCGATCCAGCCGCGGATGCTGTCGGGCTTGCCGAATTCGTAGCGGATGGCGACGTGGTGCCAGCGGCCGTCGTTGGGGAAACCCGTCGGGGTGGTCCAGCGATGCCATTGCACCTCCTTGCCCGCCGTCGGCGTGGCGAAGAGGAAATTGAGGCAGGCGGTGTCATAAAGGACGCGCAGGCGAACGGCCCAGTTCTGGTTATTCGGATTCGGCCCCTTCGGGTCCGTGCGGCCCTTGCCGATGATCATCGCGTTCTCGCCCTTGCGCAGTCCGTCCGGCTTCACCCAGGCCTCCACCGTGAGGGCGTCGCCGTTCTTGAAATCGAAGAGGCTGTTCGCGCCGGTGTCCTTGATCTCGAGGCGCGCGCCTTTGCCGTCGAAGGTCGGCGCAATGTTCTGGGTGTCGAAGCGGGGATAATCCGGGCGACGCGGACCGGCCTGCTTGAGACGCACGTTGCCGACGGCGGCGAGCTCCGGGCCAGGCTGGCCGTCGAAGGTCCAGGCCGGGACCGTCTCGGCGGCGGCAAGGGCGGTCAGGCTCAGGAAAAGGGGCAGAAGACGACGCATCTAAACAAGGGGACAAGAGGGTGGCAGCGGGGGTTCCGCCACAAGGGAAGATTCCATGGGCGGTCCCAGCGGGGTCAACCCTTTCGCAGGATTGCCTGCCCCGGGTCGCGGTCTAATTTGCGCCCATGCCTTCGACCGCCCGCCGCCTCGCCGGTTTCACCGAGTCCGTCATCCGCGGGATGACCCGCCTGGCCAACCAGCATGGGGCTATCAACCTTTCGCAGGGCTTCCCCGATTTCTCCCCGCCCGAGGAACTCCTCGCGGCCTTGGAGCGCGCCACCCGCGGCCCGCATCACCAGTACGCCGTGACTTGGGGCGCCCCGCGGTTCCGTCAGGCGCTCGCCAGGAAGATCCACCGCTTCAGCGGCCTGGCCATCGACCCGGACCAGCACCTCGTCGTCACCTGCGGCAGCACCGAAGCGATGATGGTCGCGATGATGACCGCCTGCAATCCGGGCGACAAGGTGATCGT
>CAZXSI010000240.1:0-1513 GCA_964643215.1 uncultured Klebsiella sp.
AGCTCCCCCATCATCTCGACGAGATTCCGGACGACGATCTCCGACGCGTCCTTCTGCACCTGATTCGTCCCCAGCCAGGTTTCGTAACCGCCGAGCTCATGCTGCTTCGGGGTCGGCAGATACCCATGTCGGCCGTTCGCGATGCTCACCACGATGGTGCGGGCGAACGGGCTCTTCTGCTTCAACTCCAGCCCGGTCTCGGCAAAAGTCTCGAAGGGTACGGCGCAGATCACGCCGTCCCCGACCTTGATGGCCTGCAGGATCACGTCCACGGTCTCCTCCGGTCGGTTCGCCGCCGACACGGCGGTGGCGGCGTAATGCTGGGCCAACCTGGGCAACCGTTCGATGGCTTCCTTGTCCTTCATGGCGAGGATCGCCTTGGCGTTCATCAGCTGCTCCTCGGTCGGCCGACGATACTTCAGGGTCACGGTCCGATACTTCACGCCAAGCGTGACGTCGCTCCGGTGCTTCTCGATCGCCCGCACGGCCTTCCAAGCGGCATCCGCGGCCTCTCCCGCCACGATTCGCACCTGCTCGAAGGGTTCCCGGGGCGGACGACCCACCAGGAAGGGGATGTTGTTGATGTCGCCGGAAGTACCGTTCGACATCGCGGCGACGAAACCTTCTCCGCCCGGCAAACGCGACGGCATGAGCCGCGCGAACTCGCCAAAATAGTCCGCCGAGACCTGCCCGGAGGGGACGCCGCCGACGTAATGCAGGGAGTAGTTGGCGAATACCGCCAGGGGCTTGCGCTTGGCGTCCTGCAGCGAGAGGACGCTGACATCCGGATCCGTCGGGCCCGCCGGCCGGTCGAGGATGTCCGGTGACGTCCCGGGATTCATCTTCACCTGGTCGAGCTGTCCATAGGGATTGGGCGGCATCTTGCCGGGCTTGAGGAACCAACGGCGATTGAACACTTCTCCCGGCAAAGGGCTTGCGCCCATGCCCACGGCGGCCGGGCGCCGGGCCGCATGCGCCCGGGTGATGGCGTCGACGATGCCGTCGAACATCACCTTGCGGTAGGCGACCGCCTTGGCCTCGCGATCGGAAAGCTTCGCTTCCGGCGCCGGGGCCTCGTCCGCCGGATTGACCGCGGTGTGCGAGTGCGTGCCCGAGACGAGGATGTGCTCCACCGGGATGCCGGTCGCCTTCGAGGCGGCTTCCTTCGCCTCGGCGACGACCTTCTTCGGCACGCCGAGATTATCGATCACGACCCAGGCGAAGGCGGTCTTGCCGTCGTCCAACACCACCGCCCGTGCGCTCAACGGGTCATGGGCCGAGGTCGCCGGATTGGCGCTGAAGCCGCCCGGCATGTTCATGGGGAACTCCTTCGGGGTGATGTCGCCGACCGCCGCACCAGCCTTGAGTCCGGCCGCCGACAGGTTCGCGGCCGTCGAAGCGGCCAGCATCAGGATAAACGCAAAGAGTCGCATAGGGGTATGGGGTACGCCCGCCATCCTGCCTCCTCCCCCACCCCTTTCAACCCCGCATGCATCGCCTTAGGTAGGGACGC
>CAZXSI010000241.1:0-1510 GCA_964643215.1 uncultured Klebsiella sp.
CGATGAAGTCCCAGACGATGAGGAAGTAGTCGACGAAGCCCGTGCCCGCGATGACGCCCATCTCGTAGTCGACGCGGCGGCAGAGCTCGGCGGGGCTGGTCTTGCCGGGGCCGGGGACCTTCTCGTCCTGCCAGGCCTTCGGGTCGTCGTAGTCGACGCCGTAACGTTCCTTGAGGCCGGCCTTCACCTGCTCGAGCAGGTAGGAGCCGTTGGCCCGCATGGCCTTGCGCTTCTCGGCTTCGATGACGAAGTCGCCCGGCTTGCCCGCGGAGACCAGCAGGCCGTTCTTGAGCTTCTCGTAGCCGTCGAGGATCGCGTCGATCTTGTCGGAGGCCTTGGGCTTCACGCCCTCGCTGAAGATGTAGACCGGGTAGTTGTTCTGGCCGACGGGCAGCTTGACGTCGCACATCTCGGCGATGGCGACGGTGTTCTTGACGGACTCGGGGACCTCGCCGAAGACGCGGAGCATCTCGGCCTCGCTCTTGAGGTAGAACTCCGTGGCGGAGTAGCGCATGCGGCGCTCGTCGGCCAGGCGGGCGCCGGTCTGGATGCAGAGCATCGCGTCGTGCGCGACGGAATCGCCGGCGTCGACATAGTGGACGTCGTTGGTGGCGACGACGCGGAGCTGGAACTCGCCGGCGAGCTTGAGGAGGTCGGCGATGATGCGCTTCTGCTCCTCGAGGCCGTGGTCCATCAGCTCGATGACGAAGTTCTCGCGGCCGAAGATCTCGACGAACTTGCCGCAGGCCTTGCGGGCGGCCTCGTAGTCGCCGCGGAGGAGGGCCTGGGGGATGACGCCTTGGAGGCAGCCGGAGAAGCCGATCAGGCCGTCGGCGTGCTTGGCGAGCTGCTCGAGGTCGGTGCGCGGCTTGTAGTGGAGGCCGCGCACGTGCGCGTCGGAGACGAGCTTGGTGAGGTTCTGGTAGCCCTTGAAGTTCCGGGCGAGCACGCCCATGTGGTAGTACTTGTGCTCGCGGCGGTCGGGCTTGTCGGTGAGCGCGTGGTCCCAGACGAGGTAGAGCTCGCAGCCGAGGAGGGGCTTGAGCTTCACGTCGCCCTTGGAGCGCTGCTTGGCCTCGTTCCAGAAATCGAAGAGGCCGAAGAGGTTGCCGTGGTCGGTGATGGCCACCGCGCGCATGTTCATGTCGCACGCGCGCTCCATCAGGCGGTCGATGCGGCTGCAGCCGTCGAGCATGCTGTAGTCCGTATGCACGTGGAGGTGCACGAAGTCTCGGCTGATGGTTTCCGGGTCGGCCATGCGGGACGGCGATAATAGGGAGCCGTCGGAGGGCAGGGGAAGGGCATAATCCGGCGGGTTATCCGCGGACTTATGCACAGCGGCCCCGGCGGCCGAATCCGGGCCTTACCTGACCTTCACGAAGGTGCGCTTGCCGGCCTGGATGACCAGTTCGCCGGCGGGCCGCGCGACCTTCAGGGACGGGTCGGAGACCTTGTCGTCGCCGAGCTTGACCGCGCCGCCTTCGATGAGGCGACGGATCTCCTTCTTGGA
>CAZXSI010000242.1:0-1503 GCA_964643215.1 uncultured Klebsiella sp.
CGGCTTCGGCAGGCCCATGAGGGCGAGCAGGGTCGGGGCGACGTCGGCGAGGCGACCCGTCGGGCGGGTCTTGAGGGTCTTGCAGCCGGCGCCGTAGAGGACGACCTCGACGGGGCTGAGCGTGTGGCGCGTGTGGGCGCAGTTCTCTTCCGGCTCCCACATCTGGTCCGCGTTGCCGTGGTCGGCCGTGACGAGGGCCTTGCCGCCGACCTGGTCGATGGCGGCGAGGAGGACGCCGAGGCCGCTGTCGACCGCTTCGCAGGCCTTGCAGACCGCGGCGAGGTCGCCGGTGTGGCCGACCATGTCCGGGTTGGCGTAGTTGACGACGATGAGGCCGTACTTGCCGGAGAGGATCGCGGCCTTGGCCATCTCGGTCACGTGCGCGGCCGACATCTCGGGCTTCTGGTTATAGGTCGAGACTTCCTTCGGGCTCTGCGCCATGCCGCGTTCTTCGCCGGCGAAGGCCTCCTCGCGGTAGTCGTTGAAGAAGAAGGTCACGTGCGGGAACTTCTCGGTCTCCGCCGTGCGGTACTGCGGGATGCCCTGCTTGGCGACCCACTCGCCGAGGATGTTGACCATCTTGGCGGGCTTGTCGAAGACCACGTTGGGGCAGAGGCCCTTCTCGTAGTTGGTGAGGGTGGCGTAGAAGATCTTGAGCAGCTTCGCGCGCGGGAAGCCCTTGAATTCCGGGTCGATGAAGGCGCGGGTGATCTCGCGGGGGCGGTCGCCGCGGAAGTTGAAGAACAGCACCGAGTCGCCGTCCTGGATGAAGGCCGTGCCCTTGATGCGGGTGGCGGGGACGAACTCGTCGCCGACGGTATTGGCGTCGGTGGGCTTGTCGTAGTAGGCCTGCACGGCGTCGGCGGCCGAGGCGGCTTCGGGGGCCGGGGCGCCGGTGAGGGCGTCGTAGGCGGTCTTCACGCGCTCCCAGCGGTTGTCGCGGTCCATGGCCCAGAAGCGGCCGGCGACGCTGGCGACCTGGCCGACACCGATCTTCACGAGCTCGGCTTCGAGCTGCCTGAGGTAGCCGAGGCCGGAGGTGGGCGGGCTGTCGCGTCCGTCCATGAAGGCGTGCACGTAGATCTTGGTGAGGCCTTCTTCCTTCAGCAGGCGGAGCAGGGCGTAGAGGTGGGGTAGGGTGGAGTGGACGCCGGCTTCGGAGCAGAGGCCCATCAGGTGGACCGCGCCGCCGGTGGCCTTGACGTTCTCGACGAGGCCGCGGAAGGCCTTGATCTGGCGCATGCCGGCCGGATCGGTGAGGCCCTTGTCGATGCGGACGATCTCCTGGTCGACGATGCGACCGGCGCCGATGTTCTGGTGGCCGACTTCGGAATTGCCCATGATGCCGACCGGCAGGCCGACATCGAGGCCGTGGGCCATGATCTCGGTGCGGGGCCAGTCCTTGGTCAGGCCGCGCGAGACGGGAAGGTTCGCCAGTTTCACGGCGTTGAACTTGTCGTGCTTGGGGTTGTGGTTTTCGCCCCAACCGTCGCGGATCACCAG